>NZ_SAVA01000007.1:0-238592 GCF_004022465.1 Paenirhodobacter huangdaonensis
CGGGGCAAGACCTCAGGCGACACCAAAGTCGCTCCCGGTCGCGGGGTGGAGCAGCCCGGTAGCTCGTCAGGCTCATAACCTGAAGGTCGCAGGTTCAAATCCTGCCCCCGCAACCAAAAAATCAGACTTCGACACAACACCAGCCCTCGCCAAATGCGGGGGCTTTGTCATGTCAAGCGCGCCGAGATCGAGAATTCCAGCCAAGTCCCCAATGAGGTCAAGCTGATGGCCGCTGCTGTGATCCCCGACAGTCATCCAGCTGATGCCGGAGCCCGCGGTTGAGTATGGCGCTGTTGCGCCCATTGCGGTGAGTTGGGCCTCGAAAGCGGTGGGGGGCGCCGAGAGCCGGGTGTGGGCGCTCGGCGTTGTAATCGGCGCCCCAGCCCGCGACGATGGCGCGGGCGTGGTCGAGCCCGTGAAACAGCGGCTCATTCAAGAGCTCGTCTCGCATCTTTGAGTTGAAGGCTTCACAGATCCCGTTCTGCATCGGCTGTCCCGGCGCGATGAAGGGCCTGGAGACGCCGACCTCCTCGGTCGCGGCCAGCATCGCGTTCGAGCTGAACTCATTCGAGGGGCTTATGCGGCCCCACCGGGGTCCCGGTCCCACCTCATCTTGATCGCTGACGATGAGGCCCGGCTTGCCGCACCGCGCGATCACCGCAGCAAGGCACTCCTTCGTCACGTCGTCGATCACGTTGAAGAACGAGCCAGTGTGGCGCCATTGCTCCGAGCCCAATGGCGAAGGCTGTCGCCAACGATTTTTGGCCAGAAAGCTCAAGCCCTGGACCGGCAAGTGATGAGGGATCGAGCCGCCACTGGTTCGAGGTCGATCCCGAACGGGATGATCGAACGCCCTCCCCCCTCGCTGTCGGTCGGGACGCGATGCCGCTTGGCTCGTCGATCTGGCGCTCGTCATTTTACTGCGCGCCGCAGGGCGAGACCGAGATGAACCTGGCATTGATGCAGGTGATCGACCGGCAGTTCCTGGAAACGCCGTTCTACGGGGTCCGACGATGACCTTGCACTTGCAGAACGAGGGTCATCCTGTGAACCAGAAGCGCATCCGGCGGCTGATGCGCATGATGCCGATCTCCCGGAAGCCGAACACGATCCAGCCAGCGAAGGGGCACAAGACTTACCCGTATCTTCGGGGTGGCCTGCGGGCCGATCGGCCGAACCGGGTCTGGTGCGCCGACATCGCGCATCTGCCGATGCGCCGCATTCGCCATCGGGCGGCGCCTCGATGGCTCATTCCTCAACCTGGTCGCGGTCATGGACTGGTTCCCCCGCGAGGTCTTGGCCTGGCGCATCTCGAACACGCTGGAGGCGGAGTTCTGCGTCGAGGCGCTGAATGAGGCGATCCACCGCTTCGGACCGCCCGAGATCGTGAACATGGAGTATGGTCGCGCCACTGGTTCGAGCGGCCATGCGACGTCAGGGGGCGCAGTTCACATCTTTTGCCTGGACTGACCGGCTGAAGCGTATCGGCACCCGGATCTCGATGGATGGCAAAGGGCGCTGCCTCGACAACATCTTCATCGAGCGCCTCTGGCGATCCCTGAAGTATGAGTGCGTCTACCTGCACGCCTGGGAGACCGGCTCTCAGGCGAAGGCGGGCGTTGGTCGATGGATCACCTTCTACACTCACCGGCGACCGCACGCCGCCCATGGCGGACAGCCGCCCGCCATGATCGACTTCAACCGGATTGAAACCGACCAGCAGGGGCAGAGAGTAGCTTTAATTACCCCAGATCCTGTCCAACGATCGGGGGGGGAGCTCACCCGAGCGGCTCAGAGCCGACATTGACCATGCGCTTCGCACCGCGCCGCGGTTTGCGAGGGGCCCGCGCGCCTTGGGTGATGGCGGTGACCCGCCTATAAGGATCTCTGCCTTTCAGGATAGTACGTCCAGGCCAGAAACCGGCTGGTCTTCTGGCCCTGCGCCATTTCGATGACCCTGAACTCGGCGACCTTCGCTTTCTTCAGCAGTCTGCAGAGTGGCTTGAGGTTGTCTTTCTTGGACACCAGGCAGGTGAACCACAGGCATTGGTCGGCAAAAGTCATGCTCTGCTCGATCATTCTGGCGATGAAGCCGATCTCCCCCCCGGGGCACCAGAGTTCGGCATTCTGGCCGCCGAAATTGAGCTCGGCCGAGTGTCCCTTGCCAAGATTGCGCCACTTGCGCCGCGTGCCCTCTTCAGCCTCGGCAAGCGACGCATGAAACGGCGGATTGCAGAGGGTGACATGGAAAATGTCATCGGGGCCGACAACGCCTGCGAAGATATCCTCCGGGTTGTTCTGACGCCTGAGCCGGATATTCAGCCCGTTGCGTTTGCAGATCTCGCGTGCCGACTTGAGCGAGACCGGGTCGATATCGACACCGGTGAAGTCCCAGCCGTATTCATGCCGACCTGTCAGCGGATAGACGAGGCTGGCGCCGGTTCCGATGTCCAGCGCCTTGATCTCGGGGCCGTGCGGGATCTTGTGGCCGTTACTCTCGGCCAGCAGATCCGCCAGGTAGTGGATGTAATCGACACGGCCCGGGATCGGAGGACACAGGAAAGAGGCCGGAATATCCCAGAAATCAATGTCATAATGCGTCCGCAACAGCGCCCGATTGAGCATGCGGACCGCGTCCGGGTCCTGAAAACTGATCGTCGTCTGACCGCGCGGGTTTCTTGTCGTGAAGGCCTCCAGTTCGGGAGATCTTACGATCAGGCGGTCAAAGTCATACCCCTCCCGGTGCTGGTTGCGGGGGTGCAACATGGGTTTGACTGCCATGGAAAACCTTCTGGCCTATTGGTGCAGGGCGCCAAGCTTAGAGCTTCGCAGCGGCTTGCGGAATACCTGAACGGCCCAATGGCGACGTTTGCCGACCCGCCTGCGGTGTGGTTCGGCGTCGCAAAAGCTGCCGGGCGGGGCAAGATGCGGCAGCATTCGGTTTTCGGTGGCGGCGGCGCGGGGCCTTCTTGCCGCTTTCATCTTCAATCCGACCATGCCGGGGGGCGGCATGGTCGGACTACGAGATCGGATCAGGCCTTGATGAAGGCCAGGATATCGGCGTTCAGCAGGCCCGCATGGGTGGTCAGCATCCCGTGCGAGAGACCCTTGTAGATCTTCATCTGGCCGTTCCGCAGCAGCCTGATCTGCTTCTCGGCGGCATCCTTGTAGGGCACGACCTGATCGTCATCGCCATGCAGCACCAGCGTGGGCACGGTGATCGCCTTCAGATCCTCGGTCTGGTCGGTCTCCGAGAAGGCCTTGATCCCGTCGTAATGGGCCTTGGCCCCGCCCATCATGCCCTGACGCCACCAGTTGTCGATCACGCCGGGCAGCACCGTCGCGCCTTCGCGGTTGAAGCCATAGAACGGCCCGGCCGGGACATCGCGGAAGAACTGCGCCCGGTTTGCCGCGAGGGCGGCGCGGAAGCCGTCAAAGACCTCGAGCGGCGTGCCCTCGGGGTTGGCGGCGGTCTTCAGCATCAGCGGCGGCACCGCGGCCACGAGCACGGCCTTGGCGACGCGGCCCTGCGGCTGACCGAATTTCGCGACATAGCGGGCGACCTCGCCGCCGCCCGTCGAATGGCCGATATGCACCGCGCCCCGCAGATCGAGCGCCTCGAACACCGCCGCCGCATCGGCCGCGTAATGGTCCATGTCATGCCCCTCGCTGACCTGCTGCGAGCGGCCATGGCCGCGCCGGTCATGGGCGACGACGCGATAGCCGTGGGCGAGGAAGAACAGCATCTGCGCGTCCCAGTCGTCCGAGGACAGCGGCCAGCCGTGGTGAAAGACGATGGGCTGCGCGTCTTTCGGGCCCCAGTCCTTGTAGAAGATTTCCACGCCGTCTTTCGTCTTGATCGTGTCCATCACGATATCTCCTTTGATTTGAGCAAAAATCTCGCGCGGCAGCGCCGAGAGGGCCGCGGCTGCCGCCGCCGTCATCAGCATCTGTCGCCGTGTGTGTTCGATCGGCATTTGTGACCTCTTGCTTTCGACAGGAGGAAACCTAGAACCTGAGGGGCGCCAGGAGACGTGGCTGAAATGACATTAGGGGAGGCAAAACGGACAATGTCGCGCAAAGCCGCCCCGGTGGCCGAGATCGGCCTTCTGATCTATCCCGATTGTCAGCTGGCCGCGGTGCACGGGCTGACCGATCTCTTTCGCATTGCCGGCGAATGGACGGGGGAGAATGCCGCGCGCCTGCGGGTGAGCCACTGGCAGGCCGCGGAGGACGGGGTGGACTGCGTCTGGGACAGTGACCCGGGCGCGCCGCATGCATTGGGGCACGCGATCATCCCACCCAGCATCATCATGCCCGATCGGATGGCGCCCGCGCCCGCGGCTGCAACTTGGCTGCGCGCCCGGCATGCCGCGGGAACCGTGCTCTGTTCGGTCTGCGCCGGCGCCTTCGTGCTGGCCGAGACCGGGCTGATGAATGGCCGCCGGGCGACGACGCATTGGGCCTTTGCCGCGCAGCTGGCCGCGCGGTTTCCCGAGATCCGCCTCGCCGAGGACCACATGATGATCGACGAGGGCGACGTGATGACGGCGGGCGGCATTCTCGCCTGGACCGATCTGGGGCTTACGCTGGTCGAGCGGCTGCTCGGGCCGGCGACGATGCTCGCGACGGCGAAATTCCTGCTGATCGACCCGCCGCGCTCAAGCCAGCGGCCCTTTGCGCAGTTCATCCCGCGCTTCGATCACGGCGATGAGGCCATCCGAAGCGCGCAGCATCACCTGCACGCCCATGCCTTCACGGCGCTGCGGCTCGGGGATCTGCATGGCATCGCCGCAATGACCGAGCGCACCTTCCTGCGCCGCTTCACCGCGGCCACCGGCCACCGGCCGAACGACTATTTGCAACAGGTCCGGATCGCGAAGGCCCGCGAGGATCTGGAGCGCACGATCACGCCGGTGGATCAGATCGCCTGGCAGGTCGGCTATTCCGACCCTGCGGCCTTTCGCAAGATCTTCCAGAAGATCACCGGCTCGACGCCGGTCGCCTACCGGCAACGCTTTGGCATCGCCGGGGCAAGCGGGGGGCAGCCCAAGGAACAGGGAAGAGGCTGACGCTCCCCCATCCCTGCCCCCAAATGGATCGCAATCGAAGGTGTCGGCGCGAACGGGCCATGTGGCGCGGACCGCGCCCGCACTGGCGAAACCACGCTGCTGCAGTCAGTGAAGACGGTCCGAAGGCCGTCTCCGAACGCACCGATATGCTGCCTCGCGGTGATCCGGCCCTGTCCGCTCCGGCCTGAAGGACACCCGACACCGCCTTGTACCAAAGTCCACCATCGGAATGATGCGGCGAAATGGTAATGTTGCGGGCGGGAGGAGTGCCGCATGGTCGAGCATGATCACGTCGAGGAGATCGCGCAGGTCCTGGATGGGCGGGCAACGGGCCGGGACAGCTATGTGGATGCGTCCTGGCGGCGCTGCGTTGAAGTCTATGGCATGGACCCGACCTGCAGCGCCCCGGCCCATATCGTCACGGACTCGGAACTCCGCACCCATCGGGAGCAGGCCGACTGGATGATCGGCGCGGCGCGCTCGAGCCTGCAGCGGCTGTTTCGCCAGGTGGCGGGGCAGAATTATGTTCTGCTGCTGACCGACGCCAAAGGCGTCTGCGTCGATTTTTTCGGGGACGACCGGCTCGTGGACGAGCTGCGCGGCGCGGGGCTTTATCTGGGCTCGAACTGGTCCGAAGACCTTGCCGGAACCTGCGGGGTCGGTGCCTGCATCTATACCGGCGAGCCGGTCACCGTCCATCAGGATGACCACTTCGGCAGCGCGCATACCGGGCTGTCCTGCACCTCGGCGCCGATCTACGACAGCCTTGGCCATCTGGCGGCGGTGCTCGATATTTCCCTCCTGCGCTCGCCCTCGCCGAAAAGCAGCCAGAACCTTGCGATGTCTCTGGTGACCTCTGCGGCGCGGCGGGTCGAGATGGCAAACCTCATGGCGGCCAGCCGCCGCGAATGGGTGCTGCGGTTTTCCACGAGCCCGGAGTTCCTCGATGTCGATCCGGAAGCCGCGGTGACGCTTGATGGATCGGGGCGCGTGATCGGCGCCACGCATGCGGCGACACAGATGCTGTCGCGCGGCAAGGGGCTGATCGGAGAGCGCATCGACAGCCTGCTCGGGCTGAGCGTGGACGACCTGCCCGACCTGATGCGCGACCGCCCCACGGAGGAAAGGGTCGTGTCGCTGAGCGATGGCGGTGCGGTTTTCGGCCATGCGATTGCGCCGCAGCGGCCGCGCAGGGCGCAGAAGGACCGGTCAGCGCCGGAGACGCGCGCGGTCGGCGGCGTTCTTGCCGCCCTGGCGGGAAGCGATCCGACCATGGCGCGCCTGCTGTCGCAGGCGGAACGGCTTGCCCCGACGCATGTCCCGCTCCTGATCTGCGGCGAGAGCGGCAGCGGCAAGACCCGGCTCGCCCGCGCGATCCACATGGCATCGCGCCGGCGCGGCTTCGTGGCCCTCGATTGTGCGGGCGCGCAGCCCGATCAGATCGAGGCGGCCCTCTCGGCGCAGCCGGAGCCGGGGACGCTGCTCCTGCGGGGGGTGGAGGATCTGCGGCCCGAGGTCGCGCGGGCCCTTCCGGCGCTTCTGGATGCCCATGCCCAGATGCGCCCGATTGCCACCAGCGGCCATGCGCCGGGCGCGCTGCTCTCGGGCGAGACCCTTCCGGCGGCGCTTTATCACCGGCTTGCCGGTTCCGTGCTCGACGTGCCGCCCCTGCGCGAGCGGCAGGATCTCGGCTGGCTGATCGAGCGGCTCCTCGGCCGGCGCTGCGGCGGGGAAATGCGGCTGACACCCTCGGCGCGCTCGGAGCTGATGGCGCGCGACTGGCCGGGGAACCTGCGCGAGCTCGGCAATGTGCTCGACGTCGCCTGTGCGCTGGCCGAGAGCACGGTGATCGACCTGCCGGACCTGCCCGCGGCGCCCAGACCGCGCGAGGAGCGGCTCGATCTCGAGGCGGTGCTGGACGCCTGCAACTGGAACATGGCGCGCACCGCCCGCCGTCTCGGGGTGAACCGCTCGACCATCCTGCGCCGCATCCGCAAGGAGGGGCTGCAGGCGCCGCAGTGAGATGTTGCGCGGCGTTGCGTGTGCAACATGCTGCGTCGCCGCAAGTGCCGGGAGGGCATTTTCCGGCAGATTTCCGTGGAGCCGAGGCGCCGCGCCTTGCCAATCTTCCCCCATCACATTGCCGATGAGGAGGAAACGCAATGCTCGACTCGACAGTCACCACGCAGGTGCAGGAGACGCTCGACCGCCTGAACGCCGCCCTTGAGGAAGGCGACGCACAGGCCGCCAGCGCGCTCTTTGCCACCGACAGCTACTGGCGCGATCTGGTCGCCGTGACCTGGAACCTGAAGACGGTGGAGGGGCCGTCCGGGGTGCAGGACATGCTCACCGCGCAGCTCGGGCACACGCGGCCCGGCCGGTTCGCCCTGCAGAGCGGCGAGATCCCCACCGAGGAGGGCGGCGTCACCACCGCCTGGGTCACCTTCGAAACCGCCGCCGGCCGTGGCTGGGGCCTGATGCGCCTGAAGGAGGGGCGGATCTGGACCTTGCTGACCGCGCTGCAGGAGCTGAAGGGCTTCGAGGAGAACCGGGGCAAACGGCGCCCGATGGGGGCCGAACACGGCGCCTCCAAGGACCGCATGTCCTGGACGGAAAAGCGCGCGGCGGAGGCGGCCGAGCTTGGCTATACCCGACAGCCCTACACCGTCATCATCGGCGGCGGGCAGGGCGGCATCGCCCTTGCCGCGCGGCTGCGCCAGCTTGGCGTGCCGGCCATCGTGCTCGACAAGCATGACCGGCCCGGCGACCAGTGGCGCTCGCGCTACAAGTCGCTCTGCCTGCATGATCCGATCTGGTACGACCATCTGCCCTACATCAAGTTCCCCGACAACTGGCCGGTCTTCACCCCCAAGGACAAGGTCGGCGACTGGCTCGAGATGTACACCAAGGTGATGGAGCTGAATTACTGGACGCGCTCCGAGGTGCAGAAGGCGCGCTTTGACGCGGCAAGCGGCACCTGGGAGGTCAAGGTGAACCGCGACGGCGAGGAGGTGACGCTGCGCCCCACGCAGCTGGTGCTTGCCACCGGCATGTCGGGCAAGCCGAACATGCCCTCCTTCCCGGGGATGGAGAGCTTCCGCGGCGAGATCCAGCACAGCTCGCAGCACAAGGGCCCCGACGACTGGGCGGGCAAGAAGGTGGTGGTGATCGGCTCCAACAACTCGGCGCATGACATCTGCGCCGCGCTTTGGGAGGCGGATGCCGATGTCACCATGGTGCAGCGCTCCTCGACCCATATCGTGCGCTCGGACAGCCTGATGGAGATCGGCCTCGGCGCGCTTTATTCCGAAGAGGCCGTGGCCTCCGGGATGACCACGGAAAAGGCCGACATGGTCTTTGCCTCGCTGCCCTACAAGATCATGCACGAGTTCCAGATCCCGCTTTACGACAAGATGCGCGAGCGCGATGCGGAGTTCTACGCCGGGCTCGAGAAGGCGGGCTTCGATCTCGACTGGGGCGATGACGGCTCGGGCCTGTTCATGAAATACCTGCGCCGCGGGTCGGGCTATTACATCGACGTGGGCGCCAGCCAGCTGATCATCGACGGCGCGGTCAAGCTGGTGAAGGGCCAGCCCGCGCGCTTCGACGAAACCGGCGTGGTGCTGAGCGACGGCAGGCATCTCGATGCGGATCTCGTGGTCATGGCCACCGGCTACGGCTCGATGAACGGCTGGGCTGCCGACCTCATCAGCCAGGAGGTGGCGGACAAGGTGGGCAAGGTCTGGGGCCTCGGCTCCGACACCACCAAGGATCCCGGCCCCTGGGAGGGCGAACAGCGCAACATGTGGAAGCCGACCCAGCAGGAAAACCTGTGGTTCCATGGCGGCAACCTGCACCAGTCGCGGCATTACTCGCTCTATCTTGCGCTGCAGCTGAAGGCCCGGATGGAGGGGCTCGAGACGCCCGTCTACGGCCTGCAGGAGGTGCATCACCTGTCCTGATGCACCGCGCGCACCCGGCTCCTCCCTGAACGGGTGCGCGCAAACCTTCCCCGATACCGCAGCGGGAACGCCCTGCCGCGCAGCGGGACAGGCGGTCTCGTCACCGGCGGGGTGCGCGCCATGGCCGGCCGAGCCGGGCCGACGGCGGCCGCTCGCCGAAACCGCACGAACAAAGGAATAAGACGATGAAAGCAGCACGTTGGCACGGCGTCAAAGACATCCGCGTCGAGGATATCCCCGAACCCGGCCCGAAGGCGGGCGAGGTGAAGATCAAGGTCGCCTGGACCGGCATCTGCGGCAGCGACCTGCATGAATACCTCGCCGGGCCGATCTTCGTGCCGGTGGAGCAGGACCACCCCCTGAGCCAGGACAAGGCGCCGATCACCATGGGGCACGAATATTGCGGCACGGTCTCGGAACTGGGCGCGGGCGTGACGGGGCTCGCGGTCGGCGACCGCGTCGCGATCGAGCCGATCTTTGCCTGCGGCACCTGCGCCGCCTGCCTCGAAGGCAAGTATAACCTCTGCGAGAGCCTCGGTTTCGTCGGCCTTTCTGGCGGTCACGGCGGCTTTGCGGCGCACAGCGTGGTGCCCGCGCGCATGGTCCACAAGATGCCCGAGGGGCTGTCGATGGAGCAGGGCGCGCTGGTCGAGCCCGCTGCCGTCGCGCTGCATGCGGTGCGCCTGTCGAAGATCAAGGCCGGGGACAAGGCCGCGGTCTTCGGCGCCGGGCCGATCGGGCTTCTGGTGGTCGAGGCGCTGCGCGTGGCGGGCGCCTCCGAGATCCATGTGGTGGAGCCCTCCGAGGTGCGCCGCCAGAAGGCGCTCGACCTTGGCGCGACGGCGGTGATCGACCCGATGGCCACGGATGCGGTCGCGGCGATCCGCGCGGCGACCGGCGGCGTGCATGTGGCCTTCGAGGTCACGGGCGTTCCGCAGGTGCTGCCGCAGTGCATCGACGCCACCCGCCACGAAGGGCAGGTCCTGATCGTCTCGATCTGGGAGAAGGCGGCGTCCTTCCAGCCCAATACCGTCGTTCTCAAGGAGCGCCAGTTGCAGGGCACGATCGCCTATCGCAATGTCTATCCGGCGGTCATGGCCCTGATGACACAGGGCTATTTCAGCGCCGATCAGCTGGTGACGAAGCGGATCGCGCTGGATGACATCGTCGCCGAAGGCTTCGAGGCGCTGGTCAACGAGAAATCCCACGTGAAGATCCTCGTCAAAGCTCCCGAGTGACACAGGCCCCAGTAAGTTTTCCGGTCGCCGCCATGCGGCCAAGCGACCGGAAGCTTACGGGCGAGAGCGGCATCGGGGCTGGCCGTGAGCGCGCATTTCGGCACCATCCATGCACTTGCCGATCCGCCGCGCGCGCCTCCGCGCATGACGGTCCTTCGCGCTCGCGGCAGCGACGGACCGCCCTCGACCCTCAAGGACGCTGCCGTCACGCCTCGATCCGGGGCGCGAGCCCCTTGCGGATCTCCAGCCCGTCCTTGCCCGGCGGAGCCCCGAACAGGCGGCGATATTCCCGGCTGAACTGCGACGGGCTCTCGTAGCCGATGGCATAGCCGATCCGCGCGACATCGGCGCCGTCGGAAAGCAGCAGACGCCGCGCCTCCTGCAACCGGAGCTGCTTTTGATACTGCACCGGGGTCATCGCCGTCACCGCCTTGAAGTGCCGATGGAAGGTAGCAGGGCTCATTCCCGCGAGATCGGCGAGGTGCCGCACGTTCAGCTGCCCGGCGAAGCGCTCGCGAATGCAGGCGATGGCCCGGCCAATCCGCGCCATGTGACTGCCCGCCAGACCGATCTGCCGCAACGCCGGCCCCATCGGCCCGTTCAGCAAGAGCCAGGTGATCTCGCGCCGGATCAGCGGCGCGAGGACCGCGATATCGCGCGGCCGGTCGCACAGCGCCATCAGCCGGCACAGCGGATCGACCAGCTCCGGCCCGAAGGCGTGAACGGCCAGCGCCGGACCGGCAGATGCACCGTCCCGGCCGTCCCGCTCCAGCAGCAGATCGGAGATCGTCGCGGGATCGAGCGCGAGGCTGAAGGCCAGATAGGGCCGTTCGGGCGTGGCGCGGGTGATCTCGGCCCGGATCGGCACCTCCATCGACGCGATCAGGCATTTCCCGGCATCGTAGCGATAGGCCTGCTCGCCCAGCATGCTGGTCTTGGCGCCCTGCGCCACGACGCAGAGCGAGGGGCGATAGACGGCATGGATCGGCCCCGCCGGCGCGGTGACCGAGCTCAGCAGCAGCCCGGCGACCGGGGGTTCGCGGCCATGCGCCTGCCATTGGCGGGCGATCTGGTCGCGGAGCGGGGTGAGATGATCGGGTTCCATGGGCTGCAACCTAGGGCCTGTCCGAAGGGTTCACAGCCCGAAATTTGTTCCGATGAGAGGATCGTGCAAGGAATTGCGAGGATCGGCGTCGCGCCGCGGAGCGCGACGGCCCTATCTTTGCCGCGTCCCGGGGAGGTTTCCCCGGCGTATCCTCCGACAGAAAGGAACATCCCATGCGGTACCGTACTCTTGGCCCGAGCGGCCTTCTGGTCTCCGAACTCTGCCTTGGCACGATGACCTTTGGCGGCTCGGACGGCATGTGGGGCCAGATCGGCCAGCTGCGTCAGGACGAGGCCGACACGCTGGTCAGAACCGCGCTCGAGGCCGGCATCAACTTCATCGACACCGCGAATGTCTATGCGGGCGGCGAGAGCGAGCGGATCCTCGGCCAGTCGATCCGCAACCTCGGCATTGCGCGCGACGATGTGGTGATCGCGACCAAGGTGCTCGGGCCGATGGGCGAGGGGCCGAACGCGCGCGGTGCCTCGCGGGCCCATATCCTGGCGCAGGCCAAGGCCAGCCTTGGGCGGTTGCAGATGGATCACATCGATCTCTATCAGATCCACGGCTTCGACCCGCTGACGCCGATCACCGAAACGCTGGAAGCGCTCGATACGCTCGTGCGGCAGGGGCATGTGCGCTACATCGGCCTGTCGAACTGGGCGGCTTGGCAGATCGTCAAGGCGGTGGGCATCGCCGAGGCGCGCAAGCTTGCGCCGATCCTGTCGCTGCAGGCCTATTACACGCTCGTCGGGCGCGACCTCGAACGCGAGATCGTGCCGATGCTGCAGGCCGAAGGCATCGGCCTGATGGTCTGGAGCCCGCTGGCCGGGGGGTATCTCTCGGGCAAGTACAGCGCGGGCAGCAAGGCGAACGATGGTCGCCGGGCGAGCTTCAACTTCCCGCCGGTGGATCTTGAGCGCGGCGACGCGGCGATTGCGGTGATGCGCGAGATCGCCGCTTCCAGGGGATGTTCGGTCGCGCAGGTTGCGCTGGCCTGGCTTCTGCATCAGCCGGTGGTGACCAGCGTGATCGTCGGCGCCAAGCGGATTGATCAGTTGCAGGACAATATCCGCGCAACCGAGGTGATGCTCTCGGCCGAAGATCTGGCGGCGCTGGATGCGGTGACGAAGCTGCCCGCGGAATATCCGGGCTGGATGCTGGAGCGCCAATCGGAATACCGCGCGGCGTTCCGCCCGCAAAAGGCCTGAGCTGCACCGCCTTGGCCCGCCTTGCATCACCGGGCGGGCCAAGGCGCGACAGAACGACATCATCCCGGGCATCGCATCGCGCTCATCGACGGTCAGGATCCGGCTTTCGAGATCCTGCCGGGTGATGCCGGTGCGGTTCGTGCAGACTGACCTGCCCTTGTGGCGCGAGTTCGAGCCGCCGAAACGATCCGTGCCGATCGTGGAAAGCCCGCCGCCACAGCAACCGCATTTGACCAGACCGGTCAGCAGGCAGCGCGGCCCGTGCCGTTTCCCGGCCTGCCGCCGGGTCCGTCGGATCTTGCCACCGTCTTGGCGTGCCATCACCTCGTCCCTGAGCCCTTGCCCGATGATCCGCAGTTGCGGCACCTCGGTGATGTTCCCCTCCGGCGATGGTGCGCAATTCAGCGTTTGAACTGACGGATCCCTTTCCCATGGCCGTTCAGGCGACGGCCTCGATCTTGCCCCGGCCGAGGGCCGAGATCCGCCCTGGCGCTTTGATACCGTCGGGAGGCGGTCACATCATCAGCGCCCAGCCGTCCCTTCGTTTGGCAACAGTGAAATCACTGTCTAATAATCGGCAATAATTATTGCAATTGTGGCGATTGTCTCCTTTCATGGCCGTGGATTCGGCCTTGGGAGGGGACATGGAGAACGGAATTCAGTCGGCGGGAGGCACTCTCGCCGAAGGACGCAGGCTGCGCCTCGGGGTCGTCGGCGGCGGGGCAGGGGCCTTCATCGGTCAGATTCACGCGCGCGGTGCGCGTCTGTCGGATCGCTGGCAGATCGTCGCCGGCGCGTTGTCGTCGCGGCCCGATGTGGCGCAGTCGTCGGGGCGGGCCTGGGGGCTTGACCCGGCGCGCAGCTATACCGACTGGCGCGAGATGGCGCGGGCCGAGGCGGCGCGGCCTGACGGGATCGAGGCGGTGGCGATCACCGTGCCGAACCATCTGCACTATCCGGTGGCGATGGCCTTCATGGAGGCGGGGATCGATGTGATCTCCGACAAGCCGCTGGTCAACACGCTGGACGAGGCGCGCGGGCTGATCGCGCGGCAGCGCGAAACCGGACTGTTCTTCGGAGTGACCTATTCCTTCGCGGCCCATGCGATGGTGCGGCAGGCGCGGCAGATGGTGCGCGAGGGCGCGATCGGGCGCGTGACGCAGATCCATGTCGAATATTTTCAGGAACTTGCGCTTCTGCCGGCCGAGGCGGCCTGGTCTGGCACGCCCTGGCGGCAGGACCCGGCCAAGGTCGGCGGCGCGGCGACCACCGCCGATATCGGCACCCATGCGCATCACTTGGCGGAGTTCGTCTCGGGTCTGCGGATGACCCAGCTGCGCGCCGAGTTCCACCGTCTGGGCGCCGATCAGCCGCTCGAGGACACCGCCTTCATGACCTGCCGTTTCGAGGGCGGCGTGCCCGGAACGCTGCTCGTCTCGCAGGCGGTGGCGGGGGCGAGCTGTGCGCTGCGGCTGCGCATTTCGGGCAGCGAAGGTACGCTCGAATGGGATCAGGAGACTCCCGAATACCTGGATTTGCGCCCGTTCAACGCGCCGCATCAGCGGATCTCGCGCGGCCATGGCGCCGGCATGCTGTCGGAGGCGGCGCGTTTCGTGCACCTGCCGCGCGGCCATCCCGAGGCGCTCTCGGATGCCTGGGGCAATCTTTACGAGGAATTCGCGATCGCGATCGAGGCGCGGCGCGATGGGCGGGCCTTGCCGGAGGGGCGCATTGCCTGTCCGGGGCTCGCGGAGGGGGCGGCGGGCGTGGCCTTCATTCAGGCCGCGATCCGTTCGAATGCCGAAGGCGGGGCCTGGGTGCCCTGTCTGTTTGAAACCTGAGGGAGGACAAGCATGAGAAACCTGATGATGACGGCCGCATTCACGCCGGCCGCGATCGGCGTGGGGGATCTCGACCTGACGGTGTTCCAGGATGCTGCGGGGCAGGGCCGCAAGGGGGCCGAGATCATCGCGCGGATGGCGAAGGGGGAGCAACTCGACGAACGCGCGGTCTACATCCCCTTCGAGCGGGTCACGCCGGCGAATGCCGATGGCTGCCTCGATCGCTGAGGGCGCGGTGCGCAGCTCCGCACCCGCTTCCGGCGCCGGCTTGCTCGGCGTCGGGGTGCGGATCGAAGTGTTCATGAACGCGGCCTATGGCTATTGCCTGCAGCTTGTCGACCTGCTCGGGACGGGCGGGTTCGGCACGCTGAAACCCGCGGCGTGAACCGCCTCATGCAAATAAGTATTGCCATTCAAGATTGCTGCAATTTTTATTGCAGTGCCGTTGCGGCCCGGTTAATGTCGAACGTGGAGGAGCCGGGAGATTCCCGGCTGCTGGGAGAAGGGGCCAGTTCCGCACGCGGGGCGGTCAGAAGACGGCGTCGGACGCCGGAGCGTGGGGGAATGCCAGTCTTGCCCGGCAGTCACGGTTTTGGACCGGCTGGTGAAGCATGGCCGATCACGCCTGTCCGAAGCGGAACCGACCGGGACGCGGTCCCGGTTCGGTCCGCGCCATGAGAATGTCTGGAGGAGAAGAGGACATGATGAAGAAGCTCGTGACGGCCACCGCGTTCTGCGCGCTGATGGCAGGCGCCGCCCATGCCGAGACGATCGGCGTGGCGATGTCGCTGTTCGACGACAACTATCTGACGGTGCTGCGCCACAACATCCAGCGTCATGCCGACGATCTGGGGGTGCAGGTGCAGATGGAGGACGCGCAGGGCGACATCGCGCGCCAGCAGTCGCAGATCGAAAATTTCGTCGCCGCGGGCGTCGACGGCATCATCGTGATGCTGGTCGACGCGGATTCGGGCAAGGCGATGTCGAAGATCGCCGATCAGGCGGGCGTGCCGCTTGTCTTCGTCAACATGTTGCCCGCGAACCTCGGCGACTTCCCGGCGAAGCAGGCCTGGGTCGGCTCGGATGAGGAGCAGGCGGGCGAGCTGCAGGCGACCGAGGTGTGCAAGCTGATGGGCGGCAAGGGCGACGCAGTGATCCTGATGGGGCAGCTCGGCACCACCGGACAGCGCGGTCGCACCGCCGCCGAGGAGCGGGTCTTCAAGAACCCGCCCTGCGACGGCATCAAGATCCTCGACGAGCAGAGCGCCAACTGGATGCGCACTCCGGCGATGGACCTGATGACGAACTGGATCACCTCGGGGATGCAGCCGAAGGCCGTGGTCGCGAACAATGACGAGATGGCGCTCGGTGCGATCCAGGCGCTGAAGAGCTCGGGCATCGACATGAAGGATGTCGTCGTCGCCGGCGTCGATGCGACGCAGGATGCGCTGGCAGCGATGAAGGCGGGCGATCTCGACGTCACCGTCTATCAGTCGGCCAAGGGCCAGGGCGAGGGCGCGCTCGACACCGTGCTGAAGATCGCCAAGGGCGAGCCCTTCGAGCACCGGGTGACGGTGCCCTTCGAGCTGGTGACGCCGGAAAACCTCGACACCTACATGACCAAGAACTGATCCGAGCGGGTGCCCGACAAGCGGGCACCCGACCGATACGGGGGGAGCCATGGTATCGACATTGGTTACGCAGGCGATTGACCGGATCAGGGACCGCGCGGGCGGCTATGTTCTCGAGATCGAGGGGATCCGCAAGGAATTCCCCGGGGTCGTCGCGCTCGACGATGTGCAGTTCCGACTGCGCCCTGGCACGGTCCACGCGCTGATGGGCGAGAACGGCGCGGGCAAATCGACGCTGATGAAGATCATTGCCGGCATCTACACGCCCGACCGCGGCACGATCCGGCTGCGCGGCGAGGAGGTCACGCTGGAAAGCCCGCTCGACGCGCTCGAACGCGGCATCGCGATGATCCACCAGGAACTCGCGCTGATGACCTGGATGACGGTCGCCGAGAACATCTGGATCCGGCGCGAGCCGCGCAACCGCATCGGTCTGATCGACCACGCCGAGATGACGCGCAAGACCCGCGCGCTGTTCGAGCAGCTGGGCATCGAGATCGATCCGACCGCCGAGGTCAGCACGCTGACCGTCGCGCAGCGCCAGATGGTCGAGATCGCGAAGGCGGTGAGCTTCGAGTCCGACGTGCTGATCATGGACGAGCCGACCTCGGCGATCACCGAGACCGAGGTCGAGCACCTGTTCCGCATCATCCGCGGCCTGCGGGCGAAGGGGGTGGGCATCGTCTACATCACCCACAAGATGAACGAGCTGTTCGAGATCGCCGACGAATTCTCGGTGTTCCGCGATGGCAGCTATGTCGGCACCCACGCCAGCGCCGACGTCACCCGCGACGATATCATCCGGATGATGGTCGGCCGCGAGATCACCGAGATGTTCCCGAAGGAAGAGGCCGAGATCACCGACGTCATCCTTTCTGTCGAGAACCTGTCGCTTGCCGGCGTTTTCCACGACATCAGCTTCGAGCTGAGGAAGGGCGAGATCCTGGGCCTTGCGGGGCTGGTTGGGTCGGGGCGGACCAATGTCGCCGAGGCGATCTTCGGTGTGACGCCTGCGACCTCGGGCACGATCCGCATCGACGGGCGTGCCGTGGAGATCGCCTCGCCTGCCGACGCGATGCGCGAGGGGATGGCGCTGCTCACCGAGGACCGCAAGGACACCGGCTGCTTCCTGCAGCTGTCGATTCTCGAGAACATGCAGATCGCGGCGCTGATGCAGGGCCACACCAGGGCGGGTTTCGTCGATGAGGCGCAGATCGGCGCGCTGTGCGAGGACATGCGCAAGCGGCTGCGGGTCAAGACCCCGGACATGGAGGAGCGGATCGAGAATCTCTCGGGCGGCAACCAGCAGAAGGTGCTGATCGCGCGCTGGCTGCTCACCCGGCCGCGGATACTGATCCTCGACGAGCCGACGCGCGGCATCGACGTCGGCGCCAAGGCCGAAATTCACCGCCTGATCTCGCGCCTCGCGCAGGACGGCGTCGCGGTCATCATGATCTCGTCGGAACTGCCCGAGGTGCTGGGCATGTCCGATCGGGTGATGGTCATGCACGAGGGCCACATGACCGGCATCCTCGACCGCGCCGAGGCCGATCAGGTGAAAATCATGGAGCTGGCGGCCCGATGAGGCGGCCGGAGGAGGAGAGAATGGAAAACGTTCAGATCGAGCCGATGCCGGTGACCCGGCGCAGACTGCCGCCCGAGGCCAATATTTTGGTCGTGCTGATCGGCGTTGCGCTGGTGTTCGAGGTGCTGGGCTGGATTCTGCAGGGGCAGAGCTTCCTGATGAACCCGCAGCGGCTGACGATCATGATCCTGCAGGTCTCGGTGATCGGGATCATCGCGATCGGTGTGACGCAGGTCATCATTACCGGCGGCATCGACCTGAGCTCGGGCTCGGTGGTGGCGATGACGGCGATGATCGCGATGAGCTTTGCGCAAAGCTCCGACTATGCCCGGGCGATCTATCCGGCGCTGACCGACCTGCCGGTGGTGGTGCCACTTGCGGTCGGGCTTGGCCTCGGGCTGATCGCGGGCAGCATCAACGGTGCGCTGATCGCCAAGACCGGGATCCCGCCGTTCATCGCCACGCTCGGCATGATGGTGACCGCGCGCGGCATCGCGAAGTGGTACACCAAGGGCCAGCCCGTCTCCTTCCCGACCGACAGCTTCGCCGCGATCGGCTCGGGCGCCTGGCCGGTGGTGATCTTCCTCGTCATCGCGGTGTTGTTCCATATCGTGCTGCGCTACACCCGCTATGGCAAGTTCACCTATGCGATCGGGGCGAACCCGCAGGCGGCGCGGGTCTCGGGGATCAACGTGAACCGGCACCTGATCAAGGTCTATGCCATCGCCGGGCTGCTGTCCGGGCTTGCGGGCATCGTCACCGCTGCGCGTGCCGAGACGGCGCAGGCCGGGATGGGCATGTCCTACGAGCTGGACGCGATCGCCGCGGCGGTGATCGGGGGCAGCTCGCTCACCGGCGGGCGGGGGCGGATCTTCGGCACGGTGATCGGCACGGTGATCCTGGGGCTGATGATGTCGGGCTTCACCTTCCTGCGGGTCGACGCCTATTATCAGGAAATCGTCAAGGGCGTGATCATCGTGGGCGCCGTCGTTGCCGACGTCTACCGGCAGAAGGCGCGCAGCAAGAAGGCCTGATCACGCAGCCTTTCCTCCTTTCAGGCCCGGAGCGCTGTGCGCTCCGGGCATCTTCATGGACCTGCAATGCATCTCGATCTCTTCAACTCCCCGACCGAACTGGCAGTGACGCTGGTGGCGGTGATCCTCGTTGGCCTGTCGAAGGGGGGGCTTGGCGGCATGAGCATGCTCGGTGTGCCGCTGATGGCGCTGGTGATGTCGCCGGTGACCGCCGCGGCGGTGTTGCTGCCGGTGCTGGTGGTGATGGACGTGGTGAGCGTGATCCAGTGGCGCAAATGGGTCGACTGGCGGATCATGCGGCGGATCCTCCCGGGGTCGCTGCTGGGCATCTTCATCGGCTGGCTGACGGCCGAGGTGGTGTCGGATGCGGTGGTGCGGCTGATCGTGGGCGTCGTCTCGGTGTTGTTCGTGGCGCGCGCCGTGCTGGCGCCGCGGGCACGGATCGAGGGCGTGCCGGGTGACCGGCCGCTGCTTGCCCATGTCTGCGGCACCGCCGCGGGCTATACGAGCTTCGTCGCCCATGCCGGCGCGCCGCCGCTGCAGATCTACATGATGCCGCTGCAACTCGACCCAAAGATCTTCACCGGCACGACGGTGATGTTCTTCGCGGTCACCAATGCGCTGAAGCTGATTCCCTATACGATGCTGGGGGAGTTCGACGCCCAGAACCTCGGCCGGGCGGCGGCGATGTTTCCGATCGCCATGCTCTCGACCTGGGCCGGGGCCTGGGCGGTGCGGCGGATGCGCGCGGCGATCTTCTATCCACTCACCTATGTCTCGGTCGCACTGGTCGCGATCAAGCTGATCTGGGACGGGCTGGCGGGGCTCTGACCCCGCCCGGGCGCCGGCGAGCTCAGACCCCGGTGACGGTCGGAATCCGCGGCGCGGTGTCGTTGTGCTGGACCCGCGCGGCCACCGCCACGACCAGCGCCTGCGCCAGGCACATTGGCGCGGCAAGCGAGCGCGAGAAGGTGTAGTCATGTTCCGGCACCGGGAACAGCACCCGCGCCGATTTCGCCAGCGGCGACAGCGTGCTGTCCGAGATCGCGACGATGTCGATGCCCTTCGCGCCCAGCTCTTCGGTGATATCCACCACCTCTTTCGCGTAGAACCGGAACGAGACTGCCATCAGCACATCCCGCGGCGTGATCGTGCGCGCGATATAGGTCGAAATCCCGCCCGCGCTGTCGAGCAGGATGCAGCGCTTGCCGATCATCGTCAGCTGATAGCGCATCAGCTCCACCACCGGCAGCGAGCGCATCTGGCCGATCAGATAGATCGTGTCGGCCTCATGCAGCAGCGAGGCCGCCCGGGCGAGGTCGTCCTGCCGGATGTCGCGCAGCAACTCCTGCAGCGAGGCGATGTCGCGCACGACGAGATCGCTCAGAAACCCGGTCTCGGAGCGGTCGCCCGAGGTATGCAGTTCGCTTTCCAGCGCCTTGATGCGGGCCTCGAAACCCGGCGCGGCGGTGGCCAGACGCTTCTGGAACAGCGCCTGCAATTCCTTGAACCCCTTGTAGCCGAGCGCCTGTGCGAAACGCACGAAGCTCGAGGCATGGATGCCGCAGCGCTCGGCGATGGAGTTGACCGATTGCACGGCGACATCGTTGGGGTTTTGCGTGAGAAAGACGGAGATCCGCTGATAGGTCTTGCTCATGTGATCGTGCCGATCATGGATCAGTCGGATCAGTTCCTCGTAATCCCTGGGTGGCGTGGCTGGCTTGACTGCGTCCATTTGCTGCTCCCTTGATCGATCCTGCAATATACGTTGCGAAATGCCAAGCGCGATTGTCTGGCTGTGCCGGGAAAACGCGCCGGGTTCCATTGTTTTCACCGCGGTGAGAGAAAATGACGCGGCGTCGGGCGCCACCGATCTGGGCGCCCGGGGGGCGGGGCTGCGCCCCGGCGGACGCCGGGGAGGCAGCGGCAGCCGGTTCAGGCCGAGATGCGGATCCACCGTCCCTCGGCCGAGGAACGCTGGATCGTCTCGACGAGACGCTGGATCCGCAGCCCCGCGGCAAAGCCGAAGGGTTCCGGGATTTCGCCCGCGATCGCACGGACATAGCCTTCGACCTCGATCGCCTTCAGGTCGTTGAAACCGATCTGGTGGCCCGGGGCGACGCAGAAGCGGCCATAGGGCGGGTGATCGGGGGCGGCCTCGATCCGGCGGAAGCCGCGCCGGCCGGGGGCGTCGGCGGTCGAGTAGAAATGCAGCTCGTTGAAGCGCTCCTGGCTGAAGGCGAGCGCGCCCTTCGTGCCATAGACCTCGAAGTCATGCTGCATCTTGCGTCCGGTGGCGATCCAGTTGCCTTCGACCGAGCCCTGCGCGCCATTCTCAAAACGCAGGAAGGCGCGGCCGACGTCATCCACCGTGACCGCGCGGCTGCCGCCCTTGCCGTCGGGCCGTTCGCCGATCATCGTGATGCAGTCGCCCATCACCTCGGAAATCGGGCCGAGCAGGAATTCGGCGGTGGCCAGTGCATGGCTGCCGATATCGGCGAGCGCTCCGCCCCCCGCCGGATCGTGGCGGAAGGTCCAAGGGCCGGCGGCATCGGCCATGTAATCCTCGGCATGCAGCCCGCGATAGCCACGGATCTCGCCCAGTTCGCCGGCCGCGATCATCTCGCGCGCCAGCCGCAGCATCGGGTTGCACAGATAGTTGAAGCCGACCTGCGTCTTCACCGCCTTCGCCGCCGCCGCATCGGCCATCTCGCGCGCCTCGGCCGCGCGCGGCGCAAGCGGCTTCTCGCAATAGACATGCTTGCCCGCGGCGATCGCGGCGAGGGCCATCTCCTTGTGCAGCGCGTTCGGCGCAGTGATGTCGATCACGTCGATCTCGGGGGTGGCGACCAGCTCGCGCCAGTCGGTGCTGTGGCGGGCAAAGCCGAGATCGCGGGCGGCGCGGGCGGCGGCCTTCTCGGTCACGTCGGCGACGGTGTGCAGCTCGAGCCGGTAGGGCAGGTCAAAGACCTTCTGTGCCGTGGCGAAGCCGAAGACATGGGCCTTGCCCATGAAGCCGGTGCCGATCAGGCCGATGCGAAGAACGGGTTTGTCAGACATGTGCGAAATCCGGATTGACGATGAGGTGCCGGTCGATGGTGCCGGCGAGATAGTCGAGCGCGTTCTCGATCGAGGCGAGGGCCATCCGCTCGCCGCATTCGGCGGTGAGCCCGGCGATATGGGGCGACAGCAGCGCGTTCGGCTGCGCCAGAAGCGGGGTGTCGGCCGGCGGCGGCTCGGTGTCGAAGACGTCGATGCCGGCCGCCGCGACCTTGCCCGAGATCAGCGCGCCGACCAGCGCCTTTTCGCAAATCACCCCGCCGCGCGCGGTGTTGGACAGGATCATCCCGCCCTTCATCACCGCGAATTCGGCCTCGCCGATGATCGGCTTCTCGCCGCGCGGCACATGGACCGACAGGCAGTCGGCCCAGCGCAGCCCGGTGTGCAGGTCGGTCTCCGGCTCGACGCTGCCCTCGGGCCAGCCCGTGCGCTGCAGATAGGGATCGAAGGCGCGCACCTGCATGCCAAAGCCCGCCGCCATTCGGGCAAGGTGCCGCCCGATCCGGCCATAGCCGAGGATCAACAGGTTCTTGCCCGAGATTTCCTGTTGCTCGAGCTTGTTGCGCCAGCCCCAGCCACCCGGCTCGCGCACCGCAAGATCGGCCTGCCGCGCGCGCTTCGCTCCGGCCAGAAGCTGCATCATCGCGTGCTCAGCGACCGAGACCGAGTTCACGTCACCGACGATGGTCAGCGCGATGCCCCGGTCGTTCAGCGCCGCAAGGTCGACCGAGTCATAGCCCACGCCATGGCGTGAAACGACCTTGAGCCGCGTCGCCTTGGCGATCGTTGCGGCCGACAGCGGCTGCGTGCGGATCACCAGCGCATCGGCCTTGGCGATCAGTGGCGCGTAGGAGGGTTCCGACACCTCCTCGACGTAATCGACACTCACCCCGCGCGCGGGCAGGCTGCGCAGCAGCGCCTCGCCCGAGGGGTGCAGTTTTCCGGCGACGAGGAGATGCATCAATAGGCTCCTTTCGTGGCGGTTGCGGGCGGCGCGGCGGTCAGCTCGCGCCAGCGTGCCACCGAGGCGCCCGCGGCTGCCGCCAGAAAGCGCGAGTCGCCGCCGACCGTGGTCAGGTCGAACCCCCAGCCGATCGCCTTCGCGGCATATTCGGGCGTGCCGCAATGGATGCAGGCGCGGATGCCGTTCGCCTTGCAGGCGGCAAGGATGCGCTTGATCAGCGCCACCATCACCTCTTCCTCGCGGTCAAAGCCCGGGGGCAGGGTGCCGTTCTGGGTGCCGAGCGTCAGGTCTGCCGGGCCGATGTAGATGCCATCAATCCCCGGCGTCGCCGCGATCGGCTCGAGATTGTCGACACCCTGCTGCGTCTCGATCATCGCCAGCGCAAGGACCTCGTCATTCGCCGCAAGGCCATAGCCGCCATAGGCGAAGGTCGCGCGCGTCGGGCCGAAGCTGCGGCTGCCAAGCGGCGGATAGCGCAGGTAGCTGACGAATTCCGCCGCCTCTTCGGCCGAGTTCACCATCGGGCAGATGATCCCCTGCGCGCCGGCGTCGAGCGCCTTCATGATCGCGCCCGGCTCGCGCCAGGGCACGCGCACCATCGGCGTCACCCCCGAGGCCCGCATCGCCTGCAGCATCGGCAGCACCGCACCATAGTCGAGCGCGCCGTGCTGGGCGTCGATCGTCACGCTGTCATAGCCCTGCGCGGCCATGATCTCGGCGGTGAACGGATTGCCGATCGAGAGCCAGCCGTTGATCGCCGGACGTCCCTCGGCCCATTGGGCCTTCAGTCGGTTTTTGAACATGCTCTCCTCCCTCAGAACACGATCTGCGCAAGCTTGGTGTCGAGGTAATCCTCGATCCCCTCGGTCCCGCCCTCGCGGCCCATGCCGGAATGGTTGGTGCCGCCGAAAGGCGCCTCGGAGGCCGCAAGCGCGAAGCTGTTGATGCCGACCATCCCGGCCTTGAGCGCCGCCACCGTGCGCCGCGCGCGCTCGGGCGAGCGGGTGAAGGCATAGGCCGAGAGCCCCATGTCCGAGGCATTGGCGCGGGCGAGCACCTCGTCTTCGGTGGCAAAGCGGGTGATCGCCGCAATCGGGCCGAAGTTCTCCTCGGCGAAGACCTTCATCTCGTCGGTGACATCGGTGAGCACGGTCGGCTCGAAGAAATAGCCGCTGTTGAGATGCGCCGGGCGCTGACCGCCATGGGCGAGCGTGGCGCCCGAGCGCAGCGCGTCGCGCACGATTGCCTCGATCTCGGCCAGACGTCCGGCGTTGATCAGTGGCCCCATCCCGGTTTCCGGGTCGAGCCCGTCGCCCAGCCGGATCGCCGCGGTGCGCGCGACGAAGCCCGCGACGAAGGCGTCATGCAGGCTTTCATGCACGAAGATCCGGTCGGGGGTGACGCAGACCTGCCCGCAATTGGCGAATTTCGTCGCCACCGTCAGATCCAGCGCACTGTCCAGATCGGCGTCGTCATAGACGATCAGCGGCGCGTTGCCGCCAAGCTCCATCGACACCTTCTTCACCGTCTGGGCGGCGTCGCGGATCATCTGCTGGCCGACGCGGGTCGAGCCGGTCAGGCTGACCTTGCGCACCCGGCTGTCGGCCATGATCGGGGCATAGGTGTCGGCGGTCGCGCCGACGACAAGGTTCACCGCTCCCGCCGGCAGTCCGCTTGCGCGCAGGCAGTCGACCATCACCATCGCCACGCCGGGCGTCTGCGACGAGGGCCGCAGCACCACCGGGCAGCCGGCGGCCAGCGCCGGTGCCAGTTTGCGCGCAGGCAGCGCGGCGGGGAAGTTCCAGGCGGTGAAGGCGCCGACGATGCCCACCGGCTCGCGGCTCACCTCGAAACGGCCGCCCGGCACCCGGCTTTCGATGATCCGGCCATAGATCCGCCGCGCCTCTTCGGCGAACCAGCGGAACTGGTCGCAGGCCAGGCCCCATTCGCGCCCGGCCTGCGCGATCGGTTTGCCGGTCTCGGCCGCGATCATCCGCGCCGCCTCGTCGCTGCGGCGGATCATCTCATCCGCCGCACGATGCAGCGCCTCGGCGCGGGCAAAGCCGCCCATCCCGCGCAGTTTCGGCAGCGCGCGGGCCGCGGCCCCGATCGCGGCGCGGGTCTCCTCTGCTGTTGCCACCGGCACCTGGCCGAGCGGTTTTTCGGTGACCGGAGAGATGACCTCTCCCGTTACGGTGCCGGGTGTCCAGTGACCGTCGATGAACAATCCGAATTGCGAATACATGTCTTACCCGATTTCGCTGATCTTGATGGTGCGCCCCTCTGCGACGGAGCGGATCGCCGCCTCGGCCAGGATCAGCGCCTGACGGCCGTCCTCGAAGCCCACGGGTGGGGGGGTGCCGGCCTCGACCGCATCGACGAAGGCGCCGATCTCGGCCGCGAAGGCGGTGGCGTAGCGGTCGATGAAGAAATTCATCAGCGGCGCGGCCTCGTCGGTGAAGGTGGCGCCCGAGAGCCGCATGTGATTGCGCGGGCGGTTTTCCGAAATCGCCATGCCGGCCGAGCCGAAGGCCTCGACGCGCTGGTCATAGCCATAGACCGCGCGGCGCGAATTGGTGATGACCGCCTGCTTGCCCGAGGCCGTCGTCAAGACTGCGGTCACCGTGTCGAAATCACCGCAGCGCGTCATCAGCTCGGGGTCGACGAGCCGCGCGCCGGTGGCGCTGACTTCGGTCACCTCCTCGCCAAGGAGGAAGCGGGCCATGTCGAAATCGTGGATCGTCATGTCGCGGAAGATCCCGCCCGAGACCTCGATATAGGCGGCGGGCGCCAGGCCCGGATCGCGCGAGGTGATGACGACCTGTTCGAGCGTGCCGATCCGGCCCGCCTCGATTGCGGCGCGCACGGCAGCGTGCCCGTCGTCGAAGCGGCGCACGAAGCCAAGCATGATCGGCACCGAAGAACCTGCAATTTTTGTTGCACAAGCGTTGACGCGCGCCAGCGAAAGGTCGATCGGCTTCTCGCACAGCGCGGGTTTTCCGGCGGCGACGGCCTGTTCCAGAAAATCGGCATGGGTCGCTGTCGAGGTCGCGATCAGCACCGCGTCGACCGCGCCTGAGGCGAACACCGCCTCGGCCGATTCGAACCGGGTAACACCAAGTTTTTCAGACACTTCCACCGCCGCTTGGGGGTGAGTGTCAAACACGCCGGCAAGCGTCGCGCAGGGATGTGCGGCAATGTTTTCGGCGTGCATTCGACCGATCCGGCCAACGCCAAGCACAGCAATTTTCAGCATCGAGGTCTCCTCCCGAGATCTTTCGCAATAATCATTGCAATATAGTTGCAGTGTCAATATGCATTCCGTAATGTCGCGAGACAGACATCCGCAGGAGGAGGCGAGATGACCCGCAAGACCGTGCGCCTGACGATGGCTCAGGCCCTCGTCCGTTACCTTTGCAACCAGTTCACCGAGATCGAGGGCGAGCGCGTGCCGCTGTTCGCTGGTGTGTTCGGCATTTTCGGCCATGGCAACGTGACCTGCCTGTCCGAAGCACTCGAGCCGGTGCAGGACCTGCTGCCGACTTGGCGCGGCCAGAATGAACAGACGATGGCGCTGGCCGCGATCGGCTTCGCCAAGGCGAAAAAGCGCCGCCAGATCATGGTCGCCGCGACCTCGATCGGGCCTGGCGCGCTCAACATGGTGACGGCCGCGGGCGTGGCGATGGCGAATCGCCTGCCGGTGCTGCTGATCGCGGGGGACACCTTCGCGAACCGTCTGCCCGACCCGGTGCTGCAGCAGGTCGAGCATTTCGGCGACCCGACGATCACCGCGAACGATGCGTTCAAGTCGGTGGTGCGCTACTGGGACCGGATCGTGCTGCCCGAGCAGCTTCTGCAATCACTGCCGCAGGCGGTGGCGACGATGCTCGACCCGGCCGATTGCGGTCCGGCCTTCATCGGCCTTGCGCAGGACACGCAGGAACAGGCCTATGACTATCCCGAAGTGTTCTTCGCGCCGAAGCTGTGGAAGATCCCGCGGCCGCGGGCGGACCGCGACACGATCGCGGCGGCGGCCAGGCTGTTGCAGGGCGCGAAGACGCCGCTGATCATCTCGGGCGGCGGCGTGCGCTATTCGCTGGCGAATGCCGAGCTGGCCGATTTCGCCGCGAAACGCGGCATCCCGGTGGTCGAGACCATTGCCGGCAAGGGCACGCTGAGCCATGACCACCCGGTCCATGCCGGGCCGATCGGCATCGTCGGCTCGACCTCGGCCAATGCGCTGGCGAAGGAGGCCGACGTCGTTCTGGCGATCGGCACCCGGTTGCAGGATTTCACCACCGGCTCCTGGACCGCCTTCGCGCCGGATGCGCAGTTCATCTCGGTCAACGCGGCGCGCTTCGATGCGGTGAAGCACCGCGCGCTCTCGGTCGTGGGCGATGCGCGCGAGACGATCGCCGATCTCGATGCGGCGCTTGCGGGCTGGGTGGCGGAACCCGGCCTGATGACGCGGGCAAAGACCCTGTTCGCCGCATGGAACACGCTCATCGACGAGCTGCAGGCGCCGACGAATGACCCCGTGCCCTCCTATGCGCAGGTGGTGGGGGTGCTGAACAAGGTCGCCGGGCCGCACGACACGCTGATCGCGGCGGCGGGCGGCACCCCGGGCGAGGTGGTCAAGGGCTGGAAGGTGCAGACCCCCGACACCTTCGACTGCGAATTCGGCTTCTCCTGCATGGGCTACGAGATCCCCGCCGGCTGGGGCTGCGCGATGGCGCAAGAGGGGCCGGGCGGCACCTCGGGCACGCCGATCGTGATGCTGGGCGACGGCACCTACATGATGGCGAATTCCGACATCTATTCGGCGGCGCTGACCGGGCACAAGATGGTGGTCGTGGTCTGCGACAACGGTGGTTTCGCTGTCATCAACCGGCTGCAGCAGGCCAAGGGCGTGCCCGGCTTCAACAACCTGCTGACCGATTGCCGGGTGCAGAACCGCGAGAACCCGCGGCATGTCGATTTCGTCAAGCATGCCGAGGCGATGGGGGCACGGGCGGTGAAGGCCGAGGGCCTCGCCGATCTGGAAGCGGCGATGAAAGAGGCGCTCGCCCATGACGGGATCACGGTGATCAGCATTGTCTCCGATGCCTGGAAATGGGTGCCGGGCGATGCGGACTGGGATGTCGGCGTGCCGGAGATCTCGAGTTTCGAAACCGTGCGGGCCGCGCGCAAGGCGCAGGACAAGATCCGCGAAGAACAGCGTCTGGGTGTCTGAGATGAAAGCCAAACTGGGCATTGCCCCGATCGCGTGGTGGAACGACGATCTCGCGGAACTGTCGGATGATGTCAGCCTCGAGGAATGCCTGCGGCAGGCCTCGGTCGCCGGCTTCACCGGGATGGAGACCGGGCGCCGGTTCCCGATGGACATGGCCGAACTGGGCCCGATGCTCGACCGCTTCGGGATCTCGGTCTGTGGTGGCTGGTTCTCGGGCCTGCTGCTCGATGGCGACATCGAGGTGGAGAAGGACCGCATCGCGCAGCAGATGGAGTTCTTCATCGCCGCGGGTGCGCCCTGCATCGTCTATGGCGAGACCGCGCGTTCGATCCAGGGCCTGCGCGGCGCGCCGCTTGCCACCAAGCCGAAGCTGACCGAGGCGGAGATGGCCGCCTATGGCCGCAAGATGAGCGATTTCGCCGATTGGTGTGCGGCGCAGGGGATGCCGATCTCCTATCACCACCACATGGCGGCGGTGGTCGAGACCGAGGCGGAACTTGATCTGTTCATGGCGCAGTCCTCGGTGCCGCTGCTGTTCGACGCGGGGCACATGGCCTTTGCGGGCGGAGACGTGATGCGGGTGATCGAAAATCACCACGCCCGGATTACCCATGTTCACACCAAGGACATCCGCCGCGCGGTGGTCGATGGGCTCGACCGCAAGAGCGAAAGCTTCCTCGATGCGGTGCTCAAGGGCGCCTTCACCGTGCCCGGCGACGGCAGCCTCGATTTCGGCGCGATCGTGAAGGCCATCGCCGCGAAGGGCTACGAGGGCTGGTTCGTCGTCGAGGCGGAACAGGACCCGGTCGCGAACCCGCCGCTCGAGATGGCGAAGAAGGGGCACGGCGAACTTCTGCGGGTCATGGCGGCCGCAGGCTACGAGGTCGTGGGAGCGGCCGGGGGGAAGGTGCAATGAACCGTATCGATGGAAAGATCGCCGTCATCACCGGCGCGACGCAGGGGCTGGGCGCGGCAATCGCGCGGCTTTTCGCGGCGGCCGGGGCGGCGGGTCTGGTGATCGTTGGCCGCGGTGTCGACAAGGGCAAGGCCGTGGCGCGCGAGATCACCGAGAAGACCGGCGTGCCGGTCGAGATGGTGGCGGCGGATCTGGGCAAGATCGATGATGTGCGCGCGATCATCCCCGCCGCCGACAAGCGCTTCGGCCGCGTCGACATCGTGGTGAACGCGGCCGGGCTGACCGACCGCGGCAACATGCTCAACACCACGCCCGAGCTCTTTGACCGGATGTTCGCGGTCAACACCCGTGCGCCCTTCTTCCTGATCCAGGATGCGGCCAAGGTGATGATCCGCGAGGGGATCGAGGGCCGGATCGTCAACATCGGCTCGATGTCCGGCCTGACCGGGCAGCCGTTCCTGGCGCCCTATTCGGCCTCCAAGGGGGCGCTGGCGACGGTGACGCGGCATGCGGGCTTTGCGCTGATGCGCCACCGTATCCACGTCAACCAGCTCGACATCGGCTGGATGAACTCGGACCACGAACGCAAGCTGGTGCTGTCGGAGACCGGCGATCCGACCTTCATCGACCGCATGGCGGCGCAAAAACCCTTCGGTCGGATTCTCGAGCCGAAGGAGGTGGCGAAGGCAGTGTTGTGGATGGCCTCGGAGGATGGCGGGATGATGACCGGTGCGGTGATCCCCTTCGACCAGTCGGTCCATGGCGGTTATGACGACGCGCCGGTGCCGGCCGCAAAGCTGGAGGCCTGAGATGCGCACGATCAAGGGGCCCGGGGTGTTCCTGGCCCAGTTCGCGGCCGGTGAGGCCCCCTATGACTCGCTGCCGGGGCTTGCGAAATGGGCGGCAGACAAGGGTTTCAAGGGCGTGCAGATCCCGACCTGGGACACGCGTCTGATCGACATGAAACTGGCTGCGGAAAGCGAGACCTATTGCGACGAGCTGACCGGGCTGCTGGCCGATCACGGGTTGCAGATCACCGAATTCGCCTCGCATATCACCGGGCAGCTGGTGGCGGTGCATCCGGCGCAGGATGCGATCATGGACAGCTTTGCGCCGCAGGCGGTGCGCGGCAATCCCGCGGCGCGGCGCGCTTGGGCCGAGGACCAGCTGCGTCTGGCCGCACGGGCGTCCCACCGTCTGGGCATCGACCGGCATGTGACCTTCTCGGGCGCGCTGCTCTGGCCCTATCTCTATCCCTATCCGCAATGGCCGGAGGGGCTGATCGAGGAGGGCTTCGACGAGCTGGCGAAGCGCTGGACGCCGATCCTCGATGATTTCGACGCGCATGGCGTCGATGTCTGTTACGAGATCCATCCTTGCGAGGATCTGCATGACGGCCATTCCTGGGAATATTTCCTCGAAAAGGTGAAGGGCCATCCGCGCGCGAACCTGATGTATGACCCGTCGCATTTCGTGCTGCAGGCGCTCGACTACCTCGCCTTCATCGACCATTACCACGACCGCATCCGGACCTTCCACGTGAAGGACGCCGAGTTTCGTCCCGATGGCAAGTCGGGCGCCTATGGTGGCTATCAGCCCTGGTCGAAACGCGCGGGCCGGTTCCGCAGCCCGGGCGACGGGCAGGTCGATTTCGGTGCGATCTTCACCAAGCTGTCGACCTATGGCTTTGACGGCTGGGCAGTGCTCGAATGGGAGTGCTTCATCAAGAACCCCGAGGACGGCGCCCGCGAAGGGGCACAGTTCATCGCGGACCACATCATCCGGGTGTCGGACCGCGCTTTCGACGATTTCGTGAAATCCGGCGCCAACCGCGCCACGAACCGGGCGATGCTCGGGCTGGAGGAAACATGACCCAATTGCGTCTTGGCATGGTGGGGGGCGGCGAGGGCGCCTATATCGGCAACATCCATCGGCTGGCCTCGCGGCTGGATGGGCACTGGCAGCTGGTGGCGGGGGCCTTCGACGTCGATCCCGACCGCGGGCGGGCCTTTGCCATCGGGCAGGGGCTCGATCCGGCGCGCAGCTATGGCACCTGTCAGGAGCTGATCGCGGGCGAGAGCGGGCGCGCGGACCGCGTCGATGCGGTGGCGATCTGCACGCCGAACTTCACCCATTACCCGATTGCGAAGGCCCTGATCGAGGCGGGCTTTGACGTGATCTGCGAAAAGCCGCTGACCGCGACGCTTGCGGATGCGGTGGCGCTTGAGCGGCTGGCGCGTGAGAGCGGCCGCTTCGTCGGCGTCACCTACACCTATTGCGGCTATCCGATGGTGCACGAGGCGCGGGTGCGCATCGCGCGTGGCGAGATTGGCGCGGTGCGCACGGTGCAGGTGGAATATCCGCTCGAATGGATGGCCGCCCCGATCGAGCGGGCGGGCAATGCCCAGGCCGCCTGGCGCACCGATCCGAAGAAGAACGGCCGCGGCGGCTCGATCGGCGATATCGGCACCCATGCCTATCACCTGGCGGGGTTCGTCACCGGGCTGAAGCTCGACAGTCTCACCGCCGATCTGGCGACCTTCGTCAACGGCCGGGCGCTGGATGACAACGCCCATGTGATGCTGCGCTATCAGGGCGGGGCGCGGGGGCTGTTGTGGTCGTCGCAGGTGGCGATCGGCAACTCGAACGGCGTGCGGCTGCGGGTCTTCGGCGAGACCGGTTCGCTGCAATGGTTTCAGGAACAGCCCAACGAACTGATCTTCACCCCGCTCGACGGCCGGGTGCAGACGCTCAAGCGCGGCGCGGACGAGATGTCGGTCGACGCGAAGGCCCGCACCCGCACCCCGCCTGGCCACCCCGAGGGCTATCTCGAGGCCTTCGCGAATCTCTACGCAGGCTTTGCCGAGGCGATCCGGGCACGGCGCGAAAATCGCGTGCCGGGGCCGATCGGGCAGAACCTGCCGCTTGCCCATGACGGGCTGAAGGGCGTCGCTTTCGTCGAGGCGGTGGTCGACAGCGCCGAGGCCGCGGATCAGCCCTGGATCACGCCCGTGGCGGTCTGAAACGACATCGCGCAGGGCATGGCCTTCATCTTGGGGGCCGGGCTGAAGGCGGCGGAGCGGGGCCGCGGGTTTGACTTGGCGGGCAGCGCCGCCTATGCGAAACGGTCTCGATCATCCGCGCCGGGGGGGCCATGACGCAGGGCGAAGCTGTTGCAGAACTGACCGCAGGGCTGACGGTGACGGCGGCCTCGTTCATCGTCACGGTCTATGGTGACGTGGTGGTGCCGCGCGGCGAAGTTCTGTGGATGGGCAGCCTGATCGGCATCTGCGCCCGGATCGGCATCAGCGAGAACCTCGTGCGCACCGCGACCTCGCGTCTTGTCGCGGCCGGGCGGCTGGAGGGGGAGCGGGCCGGGCGGCGCAGCTTCTATCGCCTTGCCCCCGCGGCGCGCGCCGAGTTTTCCGAGGCGGCGCGGCTGCTCTACGCCCCCCGGTTGCGGCCCGCGGGCTGGCTGGTTCTGGCGGCCGAGGACTTCCCCGAGGAGACCCTGCGCCGGTTCCATCTGGCGCGCATGGGGGGCGATCTGTGGATCTGTCCCGATTGGGGCGAGAGGCCGCCGGGTGCGGCGCTGGTCCTGCGCTGCGCGGGCGATGATCCGGCGCAGTGTCCGGGTCTTGCCCGGTTCTGGGATCTGACCGGGCTTGCCGCGCGCTATGATGCGATGGTCGCCCGGTTCGGGCCTCTGGCCGCAGATCTGCGCGCCGGCGGGCGGCTTGCGCCGGCCGAGGCGCTGACCGCGCGGCTGCTGCTGGTGCACCTCTATCGCGGCGCACTGCTGCGCGACCCGCTGCTGCCCGAGGCAGCGCTGCCGCAAGGCTGGAGCGGGGCGGCGGCACAGGCGCTGTTCCGGCAGCTCTATCTGGATCTGACGCCGGCCGCCGAGGTGGAGATTGCCGCGGTCCTCGAAGATCAGGACGGCGTCCTGCCCGCGGCGACGCCGGCAAGCGCGGCCCGGCTCGACAGCCTGAAATAACCCCCTTGCGCGGCTGCCGATCGCCGCGGCGGGACGGCCTGGCTCAAAACATTACACAATGTAAGCAAAATTGCTTTGACATGTATTGTTTCAATGGTATTGATTGACCGTTCGGTCGGCGAATTTGGGAGAATCGTCGGCCTTTCCGGGAAATGCGAAGGAGCGAGGCATGTTGGACGCCTTCATCTGCGATGCTGTGCGCACGCCGATCGGTCGTTATGGCGGGGCGTTGGCGCAGGTTCGCGCCGATGATCTTGCGGCGCTGCCGCTGGCTGCGCTGATGGCGCGCAATCCGCAGGTGGACTGGTCGGCGGTCGACGACCTGATCTATGGCTGCGCCAATCAGGCGGGCGAGGACAACCGCAACGTCGGTCGCATGGCGGTGCTGCTGGCGGGCATGCCGGTCGGTGTGCCGGGCACCACGGTGAACCGGCTGTGCGGCTCGGGGATGGATGCGGTCGGCATGGCCGCCCGCGCGATCAGGGCGGGCGACTGCGACTTCGTCATCGCCGGCGGGGTCGAGAGCATGACCCGCGCCCCCTTCGTGATGCCCAAGGCCGAAAGTGCCTTCTCGCGCGCCAATGCGGTCTATGACACCACCATCGGCTGGCGCTTCGTGAACCCGAAGATGCAGGCGCGGTTCGGCGTCGACAGCATGCCGCAGACCGCCGACAACGTTGCCGCCGATTTCGATATCTCGCGCGAAGATCAGGACGCTTTCGCGGCCCGCAGCCAGGCCCGCTGGGCCGCGGCGCAGGCGGCCGGGATCTTTGCCGGGGAAATCGTGCCGGTGACGATCCCGCAGAAGAAGGGCGCGCCGATCGTCGTCGACACCGACGAGCATCCGCGCCCGGGCACCACGGCCGAGATGCTGGCGAAGCTGCGCGGCGTGAACGGCCCGGATCTGTCGGTGACCGCCGGCAATGCCTCGGGCGTCAATGACGGGGCGGCGGCGCTGGCGATCCTGTCGGAACAGGCGGCGCACGCCCAGGGCCTGACGCCGAAGGCCCGGATCGTGGCGATGGCCGCCGCCGGGGTCGAACCCCGGATCATGGGGATCGGTCCGGCGCCTGCCGCGAAGAAGGTTCTGGCCCGCGCCGGGCTGAGCATCGGGCAGATGGACGTGATCGAGCTGAACGAGGCCTTCGCCAGCCAGGCGCTTGCCACGCTGCGCGATCTCGGCCTGCCCGACGATGCGCCGCAGGTGAACCCCAATGGCGGGGCGATCGCGCTGGGCCATCCGCTCGGCATGTCGGGGGCCCGTCTGGTCACCACGGCGATGTATCAGCTGCACCGCACGGGCGGGCGCTATGCGCTGTGCACCATGTGCATCGGCGTCGGGCAGGGCATCGCCATCATCATCGAACGCGTCTGAGGGAGGAGAAGCCAGCCATGTATGCACAGCTTGTGAAATCCGAAGGGGCCAAGCCCCGCGAGGAAATGACCCCGGAAGAGATCGCCTTTCAGGAGCGCATCGACCGCGGCGAGAAGATCGAGCCGAAGGAATGGATGCCCGAAGGCTATCGCAAGACCCTGATCCGCCAGATCGGCCAGCACGCCCACAGCGAGATCGTCGGCCAGCTGCCCGAGGGCAACTGGATCACCCGTGCCCCCACGCTCGAGCGCAAGGCGATCCTGCTCGCCAAGGTGCAGGACGAGGCAGGCCATGGCCTCTATCTCTACAGCGCCGCCGAGACGCTCGGCGTGAGCCGCGACGAGCTGCTGGAGAAGCTGCACAGCGGCAACATGAAATATTCGTCGATCTTCAACTATCCGACGCTGAACTGGGCCGATATCGGCGCGGTCGGCTGGCTGGTCGACGGCGCGGCGATCATGAACCAGGTGCCGCTGCAACGCACCAGCTATGGCCCCTACAGCCGCGCGATGATCCGCATCTGCAAGGAGGAGAGCTTTCATCAGCGGCAGGGCTACGACATCATGATGAAGATGGCCGCGGGCACGCCCGAGCAGAAGGCGATGGCGCAGGATGCGCTCAACCGCTTCTGGTATCCGGCGCTGATGATGTTCGGCCCCTCCGACAAGGACAGCGTCCATTCGGCGCAGTCGATGGCGTGGAAGATCAAGATCAACACCAATGACGAGCTGCGGCAGAAATTCGTCGATCAGACGGTGCCGCAGGCGAAATATCTCGGCCTGAGCGTCCCCGACGAGACCCTGAAATGGAACGAGGAAAAGGGCGGCTGGGATTTCAGCGAGCCCGACTGGTCCGAGTTCTTCGCGGTGATCGCCGGCAACGGTCCGTGCAACGAGGAGCGGCTTGGCGCCCGGGTCAAGGCCTGGGAGGACGGCGCCTGGTTCCGCGACGGGCTGATGGCCCATGCCGAAAAGGCCGATGCCCGCCGCCGCGCCGCCCGCGTGGCCGCCGAGTAACCGATTGCGGGCGGTGACGCCCGCCTCTTTCCCTATCCAGCTTCGGGAGGAAGCAAGACATGTCCAGCCAATGGCCCCTGTGGGAAGTCTTCATCCGCGGCCAGCACGGCCTGAACCACCGCCATGTCGGGTCGCTGCACGCGCCGGATGCCGAGATGGCGATCCGCAACGCGCGCGACGTCTACACCCGCCGCAATGAAGGCGTGTCGATCTGGGTGGTGCCGTCGAATGCGATCACCGCCTCGAGCCCGTCCGAGAAGGGGCCGCTGTTCGAGCCGTCGAATGCCAAGGTCTATCGCCACCCGACCTTCTTCGACATTCCCGAAGAAGTGGGGCACATGTGATGGCCGGTGCAGTCGATCAGGCAGCCTTTGTCGAATGGCTGCAACGGGTTGGCGACAATGCGCTGATCCTCGGGCACCGCGTCTCGGAATGGTGCGGCCATGCCCCGGTGCTGGAAGAGGACATCGCGCTGGCCAACCAGGCGCTGGACCTGATCGGCCAGTGCCAGCTGTGGCTGGGCCTTGCCGCCGAAGTCGAGGGCAGGGGCCGCACCGCCGATCAGCTTGCCTATCTGCGCGATGCGGTCGAGTTCCGCAACCTGCTGCTGGTCGAGCGCCCGAACGGCGATTTCGGCCAGACCCTGATGCGGCAGTTCCTGTTCGACGCCTTCCACATCGAGCTGTTGCGGGCGCTGAAGTCCTCCTCCGAGCCGCGCGTGGCCGAGATCGCGGCCAAGGCGGAAAAGGAAGTGGCCTATCATCTGGAGCGCTCGGCCGATCTGGTGGTGCGGCTTGGCGATGGCACTGCGGAAAGCCATGCGCGCATGGAAAAGGCGCTGAAATCGCAGTGGCCCTACACCGGCGAGATGTTCCTCGACGATGCGGTCGATGCGGCGATGGCACAGGCGGGCATCGCGCCCTTGCCCTCGAGCCTGCGCCCCGCCTGGGAGCGCACGGTGTCCGAGGTGCTGGCCGAGGCGACGCTGGCCCATCCGGGCGAGGCCTTCCCCCACAAGGGCGGCAAGCGGGGCGTGCATACCGAGCATCTGGGCTTCGTCCTCGCCGAGATGCAATTCCTGCAACGGGCCTATCCGGGCGCCGTCTGGTAACGCCATGACCGCAGTTCAGCCCGACATTTCCGAGGTGTGGGAATGGCTTGCGCAGGTGCCGGACCCGGAGATCCCGGTGCTCTCGCTGACCGATCTCGGCATCATCCGCGATCTGGTCTGGGAGGATGACACGCTGGTCGTCACGGTGACCCCGACCTATTCGGGCTGCCCCGCGACCAGCATCATCAACCTCGACATCGAGACGGCGCTGCGCGGCCATGGGATCGGCCGGCTGCGGCTGGAGCGGCAGCTGTCGCCGCCCTGGACCAGCGACTGGATCACCGCCGCGGCGCGCGAGAAGCTGCGCGCCTATGGCATCGCCCCGCCCGTCGACGGCACCGCCGCCGACGGACGGCTGGCCGGGCGCATCTCGCGGCTGGCGGGCACCTCGAACCTGGTGATCGCCTGCCCGCGCTGCGGCTCGACCCGGACCGAAAAGATCAGCCAGTTCGGCTCGACCCCCTGCAAGGCCAGCTGGCGCTGCACCGACTGTCTGGAACCCTTCGACTATTTCAAGTGCATCTGAGGATGCCGCTGCACAGGAACGAACCCGCATGGCACGCTTCCATCCGCTGACCGTGACCGATGTGCGCCGCGAAACCCGCGACGCCGTGGTCGTCACCCTCGCCCCCAAGGACGAGGACCGCGCCCTGTTCGATTTCACCCAGGGACAATATCTGACGCTGCGCCGCGACTTCGACGGCGAGGAACTGCGCCGCAGCTACTCGATCTGCGCGGGCGTGGGCGAGGGGGTGCTGAAGGTCGGCATCAAGCGCGTCGATGGCGGCGCCTTCTCGACCTGGGCGAACGAGAACCTCGCCCCCGGCGACGAGATCGACGCGATGCCGCCGATGGGCAAGTTCTTCACCCCGATCGAGCCCGAGGCCGACAAGCAATATCTGGGCTTTGCCGGCGGCTCGGGCATCACGCCGCTGCTGTCGATCATCAAGACCGTGCTGGCGCGTGAGCCGAAGGCGAAGTTCACCCTCGTCTATGCCAATCGCCAGATCAGCACGATCATGTTCCGCGAGGAGCTGGAGGATCTGAAGAACCTCTACCTCGGCCGGCTGTCGGTCATCCACGTGCTGGAACAGGAAGGGCAGGAGATCGACCTGTTCACCGGCCGCATCGACGCCGCGAAGATGCAGGCGCTGTTCGCGCACTGGCTCGATGCGAGTGCGGTGGATACCGCCTTCATCTGCGGTCCCGAACCGATGATGCTGGCGATCGCCGCCGCGCTGCGCGAGCACGGCCTCGCCGACAGCCAGATCAAGTTCGAACTTTTCGCCAGCGGCCAGCACGGCCGGGCCAAGGCCCGGGCGGTATCGGCGGTCGCGATGGCTGCCGGCCGCGGCACCGAGGCGACGGTGACGCTGGATGGCGCCACCCGCAGCTTCGAGATGGCGCGCGCGGGGCAGTCGATCCTCGAGGCAGCGCTCGAAGCGAAGATGGATGCGCCCTATTCGTGCAAGGCCGGGGTCTGCTCGACCTGCCGCTGCAAGGTGCTGGAAGGCGAGGTCGAGATGGTCGTCAACCATGCGCTCGAAGATTACGAGGTTCGCGCCGGCTATGTCCTGTCCTGTCAGGCGCTGCCGCTGAGCGACCGCGTCGTCGTCACCTATGACGAATGAGGCCTGAGATGTCCGACACGATGAATCTCGACGACTATCTCGCCCAGGGCGGCGTGCTGACCGCCCCCGGCAACGTGCCCGCCCGCTATCGCGGCGAGCTGATGCGGCTGATGTCGTCCTTCGTGGACAGCGAGCTTGCCGCCTCGGCCGGCTTCGCGGGGGCGATCAATTTCGCCCCCGGCATCCGCGAGCGCATCGCCGCCAGCCGGATCACCCTTGAAAAGGCCGATCACGCCGAGCGCGTGCTGACGGTGATGGCGGATTTCGGCACCGACGCCGGGCGCTATCAGCGCCAGCATGACTGGGCGGCGCGGGGCGCGCGCGATGCCGATCTGGGCACCAGCCGGCAGGCGGGCGACATGCGGCTTTCGGTGTTTCACTACCCGATCGCCGGCTGGGCCGATGCGGTGGTGATGAATGTGCTGCAGGGCCTCGCCACCGGCGTGCAGATGACCGAGCTGACCCGGGTCTCCTATGGCCCGCTCGCCGAGGTCTTCCGCGCCATCGCCCCGCGCGAGCAGCGCCACGCCGAACTCGGCCTCGAGGGGCTGGAGCGCCTCGTGGCGAGTGACGAGGGCAGGGCGCAGGTGCAGACCGCGTTGGCCTATTGGCAGCCGCGTGTCGCCGCGACCTTCGGCGTGGCGGGATCGGAACGCTATCCGATGCTGCGCAAATTCGGCCTGCGCCACGCCCCGAACGAGGCGCTGCTGGCGCGCTGGACGACGCTGGTGGCCGACCATCTGGCCACGTCGGGCCTCTAAGGCCGGAACAGACATCCGCGGGGGCGACAGGCCCCGCGCCCCAGGAAATGAAGGAAAAGCCATGACCGTCGCGCCGCGCCGTCTTGAAAGCTATGTTTGCGGAAGCTGGACCCCCGGCACCGGAGAGGGGCAGCTGTTGCGCGATGCCGCGACCGGCGATCCGGTGGCGCGCATCGATTCCTCGGGGATCGACTTTGCCGCCGTGCTGGAACACGGCCGCCGCGTCGCCGGCCCCCGGCTGCGGGCGATGTCCTTCCATGACCGCGCCGGGATGCTCAAGGCGCTGGGCCTTGCGCTGATGGAGCGCAAGGAAGAATTCTATGCCGAGAGCCTGCACACCGGCGCCACCCGGCCCGATGGCTGGATCGACATCGAGGGCGGCATCGGCACGATGCTGACCTTCGCCTCGAAGGGCCGTCGCGAGTTGCCGAACACCCGCGTGCTGACCGATGGCGCGGTCGAGGGGCTGTCGAAGGATGGCAGCTTCGTCGCCCAGCACATCCTGTCGCCGCTGCAGGGGGTGGCGGTGCATATCAACGCCTTCAACTTCCCGATCTGGGGGATGCTGGAGAAGATCGCGCCGACCCTGCTTGCGGGGATGCCCTGCGTGGTGAAGCCGGCCAGCCAGACCGCCTATCTGACCGAGCTGTGCGTGCGCCGCATCATCGACACCGGCCTCCTGCCCGAAGGCGCGCTGCAGCTGATCTCGGGGTCGGTAGGCGATCTGCTCGACCATGTGACCGGGCAGGATGCGGTCACCTTCACCGGGTCGGCCTCGACCGGGCGCCGGCTGAAGGCGCATCCGGCGGTCATCGCCAATTCGGTGCGCTTCACCATGGAGGCCGACAGCCTCAACGCCTCGATCCTGGGGCCGGATGCCGGGCCGGGCACGCCGGAATTCGATCTGTTCGTCAAGGAAGTCACGCGCGAGATGACGGCGAAGGCGGGGCAGAAATGCACCGCCATCCGTCGGGTCATCGCGCCGCGCGCGCATGTGCAGGCGCTGGTCGAGGCGCTGGGCGAGCGGCTGGGCAAGACCGCGCTCGGCCTGCCGGGCGATGCCACCACCCGCATGGGGGCGCTTGCCAGCCTCGAGCAGCGCGCCGAGGTGCGGGCCCGTATCCGCGAGCTGCAGGCCGATGCCGAGATCGTCGCCGGCAGTCCCGACGAGGTCCGCGTGAGTTCTGGCGATGCCGAGCGCGGTGCCTTCCTCAACCCGGTGCTGATGTATTGCGACCGGCCCTTCGCCGCGACCGCGGTGCATGACATCGAGGCCTTCGGGCCGGTGTCGACGGTCATGCCCTATGACACGCCCGAGGAGGCGGTGGAGCTGAGCCGGATGGGCAAGGGCTCGCTCGTCACCTCGGTCTTCACCGATGATCCGGCGGTGGCCGAGGAAATCGTTCTGGGCGCTGCGCCCTTCCATGGCCGGGTGCTGATCGGCAACCGCGCCTCGGCCAAGACCTCGACCGGGCATGGTTCGCCGCTTGCGCCGCTGGTGCATGGCGGGCCCGGGCGCGCCGGCGGCGGCGAGGAGATGGGCGGCATCCGCGGCGTCAAGCACTACATGCAGCGCACCGCGGTGCAGGGCTGCCCGCGTCTGCTGTCGGCGGTCACCGGGCGCTGGATCGAGGGGGCGCCGGCGCTGCACGATGTGCACCCGTTCCGCAAGTCGCTGGCTGAGCTGCGGATCGGTGACCAGCTCGTCACTGCCTCACGCACGGTCACGCTCGAGGATGTCGAGCATTTCGCCCGCTTCACCGGCGACACCTTCTATGCCCACATGGACGCCGCGGCGGCGAAGGCGAACCCGTTCTTCGAGGACCGGGTGGCGCATGGCTATCTGATCGCGAGCTTTGCCGCGGGGCTCTTCGTCGAGCCGAACCCGGGCCCGGTTCTGGCCAATTACGGGGTGGACAACCTGCGCTTCCTGACGCCGGTCTATTTCGGCGATACGCTGCAGGTGCGGCTGACCTGCAAGGAGATCAACCCGCGTGCCAATGCCGAGCATGGCGAGGTCCGCTGGGACTGTCAGGTCAGCAATCAGGACGGCGCGGTCGTCGCGCAATATGACGTGCTGACCATGGTGGCCAAGCACTGGCCGCCGGAGGCGATGGCGTGATGGCGCGGGTCTACAGCTATGACGGGATCGTGCCGGTCATCGATCCGGGCGCCTTCGTGCATCCCGAGGCGGTGGTGATCGGCGATGTTCTGGTGGGGGCGGGGGCCTATGTCGGCCCCTGCGCGGTGCTGCGCGGCGATTTCGGCCGGATCGTGCTGCAGCCGGGCTGCAACGTGCAGGAAACCTGCGTGGTGCATTCCTTCCCCGGCAAGGATGTGGTGATCGAGACCGAGGGCCATATCGGCCATGGCGCGGTGCTGCATGGCTGCCACATCGGCCGCAACGCGATGGTGGGGATGAATGCCGTGGTGATGGACGAGGCGGTGGTGGGCGAGAACACCATCATCGCCGCCATGGCCTTCGTGAAGGCCGGTGCGCAGGTGCCGGCGAACGTGCTGATGGTCGGTTCGCCGGCCAAGGTGGTGCGGGAGCTGACGCCCGAGGAGATCGTCTGGAAGCGGCGCGGCACCGGGGTCTATCAGCGCCTCGCGATCGAGGCGGCGCAGAAGATCGCGCCCGCCGAGCCGCTTGCGCATGCCGAGCCCGACCGCCGCCGCGCCGTGGCGCCGGCCTATGACCCGCTGGTTCTGGCGCGTGCGGGGTTCGGCGAGGCCGCGGCCGCGGAGGTCAGCGGACGGCCTTGACCCCTTCGAGGATCAGGGTCGTCGCGATATCGGCATAATCCTCGCGCGAGATCCGGCCGCCGTCGCGGAACCACATGTACATCCAGTTCATCATGCCGAAGAGCGACATGGTGACCGGCGTCAGCAGCGGGCGGTCCTTGTCGTTGAGGCCCGGATTGATCATGTCGAGCACCAGCGCGAAGCGGCGCACGATCTGGCGTTCGATCGCCAGGATCTCGGCCTTCTGCTCCTCGGAGAGGGCCGAGGAGGCGTTCAGCTGCACCTTGTGCTGATTGTCCGCGCCGCGATAGGTCTCGAGCACCGCGCCCACCAGTTCGCGCAGGCGCGCGTTCGGGGCGAGGTCGGGATTGTCGGCCTTCTCGACGGCACTGTCGAGCTCTTCGAGATGGGTGACGATGATCGCGAAGATCAGCGCATCCTTGCTCGGGTAATAGTGGTAGAGCAGCGCCTTCGACACATGCGCATGCGCCGCGACCTGCGCCATCGAGGCCTTTTCCATTCCCTGCTCGGCAAAGACCTGCGCGGCACTGTCCAGGATGCTGCGCTGTTTTTCCTCGAAATCCTGGGCGCGGGTCCGGGCCATGGCAGTCACTTTCCTCATGGCAGGGGCTTGCCCCTGAAACACCGGGGGAAGCCCCCCGGTTTCGCTTTAGACCCGGCAGAAAGCCCTGTCACGGGTTCATTGACCGATCAGTCACTCTTTGGCCGGGGAGGGGCGGGGCGCCCGCTCCCCCGCCGGTCAGGCCCTCGGGCGGTTGTCGACGACGCGCTTGGCCTTGCCGTCGGAGCGGGCCACCGAGTTCGGATCGCGCACCTCGATCCGGGTGCTGACGCCGACGACCGACTTGATGTGATGCGACAGTTCCTTGGCCGAGGCGGCGCGGGCGGCCTCGTCGGTCCTGTCGATGGCGCATTCGACGTGCACGGTCATGTTGTCCATCCGGCCCGAACGGCTCAGCTCGATCTGGAAATGCGGTGCAAGGCCCCGGCATTTCAGGATCTGTTCCTCGATCTGGGTCGGGAAGACATTGACGCCGCGCAGGATGATCATGTCGTCCGAGCGGCCGGTGATCTTCTCGATCCGGCGCATCGAGCGTGCGGTGCCGGGCAGCAGGCGCGTCAGGTCGCGGGTGCGGTAGCGCACCATCGGCAGGCCTTCCTTGGTCAGCGTGGTGAAGACCAGCTCGCCCATCTGGCCGTCGGGCAGGACCTCGCCGGTCACCGGGTCGATGATCTCGGGGTAGAAGTGGTCTTCCCAGACATGCAGCCCGTCCTTGGTTTCCACGCATTCCTGCGCGACGCCGGGGCCCATCACCTCGGACAGGCCGTAGATGTCGACGGCGTGCATGTCGAAGGCCTGCTCGATCTCGGCGCGCATGGAATCGGTCCAGGGTTCGGCGCCGAAGATGCCGACCTTCAGCGAGGAGGCGCGCGGGTCGAGGCCCTGACGGCGGAACTCGTCGAGGATCGACAGCATGTAGCTCGGTGTGACCATGATGATCGAGGGCTTGAAGTCGTTGATCAGCGTCACCTGGCGCTCGGTCATCCCGCCCGAGATCGGCACCACGGTGCAGCCCAGCCGTTCGGCCCCGTAATGGGCGCCGATGCCGCCGGTGAACAGGCCATAGCCATAGGCATTGTGCAGCATGTCGCCCGGTCGCCCGCCTGCCGCGCGGATCGAGCGCGCGATCAGATTGGCCCAGTGGTCGATGTCGGCGGCGGTATAGCCGACCACGGTCGGCTTGCCGGTGGTGCCCGAGGAGCCGTGGATGCGCACCAGTTTCGACTGCGGCACGGCGAACATGCCGAAGGGGTAGGTGTCGCGCAGGTCCTGCTTCACCGTGAAGGGGAATTTCGCGATGTCGGACAGCGACTTCAGCTCGTCCGGGTGCACGTCATGCTCGATGAACCGCTTGCGGTAGAAGGGCGAGTTCTCGAAGGCATGGCGCAGCGAGCGCTTCATGCGGTGGAACTGCAGCGCCTCGATCTCGTCGCGCGAGGCGATCTCGATCGGGTCCAGCTCCTTGCGATTCGGGGTCAGGTCTTCCATGGCTTCCTCCCTTGGAAATGACGGGGCCGGGTCAGATCGACGGATCGACCGGCAGATGGGTGCCCTTGACGGTGCGGGAATGGCCACGGAACTCGGCCACCTGCGCGCCATCCTGGTTGGTGATGCGGACGTCGTAGACCCCCGAGCGCCCCTGGCGCGAGACTTCGCGCGCGGTCGCGGTCAGCCGGTCGCCGATATGGACGGGGATCAGATAGGTCACGCTGCAATGCTGCGCCACGGCGCGCTGGTTGTAGCTGTTGCAGGCGAAGGCGAAGGTGCTGTCGGCGAGGGTGAAGATATAGCCGCCATGGCAGTTGCCGTGACCGTTCGACATCGCCTCGGTGACGGTCATCGACAGCCGGGCGGCGCCCGGCGCGACCTGCTCGAGCGTCATGTTCAGCCGCTGGCTCGCCGAATCGTCGGTCCACATCGCCGCGGCCGCGGCCTCGGCAAGCTCTTGCGGGGTCATTTCCGCGACGGTCTTCATTGGCCCCTGAACTCCGGTTTGCGCTTTTCCAGGAAGGCGGTGACGCCTTCGGCATAATCGGCGCTGCGGCCGGCGATCTGCTGACAATCGCGCTCCATGTCGAGCTGCGCGTCGAGGCTGTTGGTGGCGGCGGCCTGGATCAGGCGCTTGGTCAGCCCAAGGCCCAGCGTCGGCCCGGCGGCAAGGCTGCGGGCGAGGGTCTGTGCCGCGTCGATCAGTGCGTCGTCCTCGACCGCCTTCCAGATCAGCCCCCAGTCGGCGGCCGTTTCGGCGCCCAGCGGCTCGGCGGTCAGGGCCAGCGCCTTGGCGCGGGGCTCACCGAGGATCCGGGTCAGGCTGAAGGTGCCGCCGGCATCGGGGATCAGGCCGATCTTCGCGAAGGCCTGGATGAAACGCGCCGATTTCGCCGCAAGAACGATGTCGCAGGCGAAGGCGATATTGGCGCCGGCCCCCGCCGCCACCCCGTTCACCGCGCAGACCACCGGCTTTTCCAGCGCCCGCAGCAGCCGCAGATTGGGGTTGTAGAAGGTCTCGAGCGTCCGTCCCAGATCCGGGGCCGGGCCGCCCTTGCGCGGATCGCGGTCGCCCAGATCCTGCCCGGCGCAGAAGCCGCGCCCGGCACCGGTCAGCAGCACCGCCCGCACCGCGCTGTCATCGCGCGCGCGCTCGACGCCCGCGCGCAGCGCAAGGTGCATCTCCTCGTTGAAGGCGTTCAGCTTGTCCGGCCTGTTGAGTGTCAGCGTCAGGACGCCATCGGCCAGGGCCGACAGCACGGTTGGCGTGCTGGTCATGTCTGTTTCCTCCCTCACCCGAAAAAATCCCGGGCCCTCGTGAAAACTCGTTGCATAAACCGACCGGTCGGTCAATTGTAAACTTGATCCGGGATCGACCCCCCGGCGGGAGGAGAATCATGACCGATCTGTTTGCGCGCCACAGCGCCTTGCTGAACGATGCCGTGCAGGCGCTCAAGTCGCGTGGCTTCTGGTCGCCGTTCCCCGAGACGCCGAGCGGCAAGATCTATGGTGAGACCGCGCGCGCCGATGGCGAGGCGGGCTTTGCGGCGCTTCTGGACCAGCCCTTCGTGCTGCCGGGGCATCCCGGGACCGCGCAGGTCGGGGCCGAGGTCTCGCCCTTCGGGCCGGCGCTCGGCATCACCTATCCCGCCGCCGATCCCGCCGCGCTGATCGCGGCGGCGCAGGCCGCGGCGCCGGCTTTCGCGGCGGCCGGCCCCGAGGCGCGGGTCGGAGCGCTGATCGAGGCGCTGCAGCGGCTGAACCGGATCAGCTTCCTGATCGGCACGGCGACGATGCACACCACCGGTCAGGCCTTTGCCATGGCCTTTCAGGCGGGCGGCCCGCATGCGCAGGATCGCGGTCTCGAGGCGGTGGCGATGGCCTGGGACGAGATCACCCGCTTTGCCGCCTCGGCGCGGTGGGAAAAGCCGCAGGGCAAGGCCGCGCCGCTGGTGCTGGAAAAGCACTGGACGCTGGTGCCGGCCGGGCTGTCGCTGGTGATCGGCTGCAACACCTTCCCGACCTGGAACACCTATCCGGGGCTTTTCGCCAGTCTGGCGACCGGTAATCCGGTGATCGTCAAGCCGCATCCGGCGGCGATCCTGCCGCTCGCGCTGACCGTGCGGGTGCTGCGCGAGGTCTTTGCCGAGGCGGGCCTGCCTGCCGATGCCGTGTTGCTCGCCGCCGATACGGCCGAGGCGCCGGTGACGCAGGGGCTGGCCACCGATCCGGCGGTGCGGCTGATCGACTTCACCGGCTCGTCGGCCTTCGGGGACTGGCTGCGCCGCACGGCGACCCAGGCCCGGCTCTTCACCGAGGAAACCGGGGTGAACACCGTGACCATCGCCGCAAGCCCCGATTTCGCCGGCATGTGCGACAACCTCGCCTTCTCGCTGGCGCTCTATTCCGGCCAGATGTGCAGCGCGCCGCAGACGATCTTCGTGCCCGGCAGCGGGATCGAGACCGATCAGGGTCACAAGAGCTTCGACGCCGTGGCGCAGGGGCTGGCTGAGGCCATCGACCGGCTGCTTGCCGATCCGGCCCGCGCGGCGGGGGTGGCGGGCGCGCTTGCCAATCCCGCGACGCTGGACCGGCTGCAGGCGGCCCGGGCCTCGGGGCGGGTGATCCGTGACAGCGCCGCGCTCGGCGCGGGGCGGAGCGCCTCGCCGCTGGTGCTCGCGGTGGCGGCAGGGGAGGCCGCCGCCGAAGAGGAGTGCTTCGGCCCGGTCGCCTTCGTCGTGGCCTGTGGCGATGCCGAGGAGGGCATTTCCCGCGCCGCGGCGCTTGCCCGCGACAAGGGCGCGATCACCGCCGCGCTCTATGACACCGACGAGGCCCGCATCGGCCGCGCCATCGGGGCATTCGCCGCGGCAGGGGTCAATCTCTCGATCAACCTGACCGGCAACATCTTCGTCAACCAGTCGGCCGCCTTCAGTGACTTTCACGTCACCGGCGCCAATCCGGCGGGCAATGCCTGCCTGACCGACACCGCCTTCGTTGCCCCGCGCTTCCACCGCGTGATGTGGCGACGGCAGATCGCGACCTGACCCATCGTCATCCAGTTCTCAGGGAGGAGACCAGATGAAGACCATACTCGCAACCACCGCCCTTCTGACCATGGGGCTGAGCTCGGCCGCGCTGGCCGAGATCCGGCTCGGCGCCAGCATTTCGGCGACCGGCCCCGCCGCCTTTCTCGGCGATCCCGAGGCGAAAACGCTCGAAATGCTGGTCGAGGCGCTGAACGCGGCGGGCGGCATCAACGGCGAAGACGTCAAGCTCGTGATGTATGACGACGGCGGCGACCCGAACAAGGCCCGCACCTTCGCCACCCGCCTCGTCGAGGACGACGAGGTGGTCGCGATCATCGGCGGCACCTCCACCGGCACCTCGATGTCGATCCTCGCCATCGCCGAGGATGCCGAGATCCCCTTCATCTCTCTGGCCGGTGCGATCGACATCATCGATCCGGTGAAGCCCTACACCTTCAAGACCCCGCATACCGACCGCATGGCCTGTCAGAAGATCTTCGAGGACATGAAGACCCAGGGCTATACGAAGATCGGCATGATCTCGGGCACCGACGGCTTTGGCGCCTCGATGCAGGCCCAGTGCAAGTCGGTGGCGGGCGATTACGGCGTCGAGATCGTCGCCGACGAGACCTATGATCCGAAGGACGCCGACATGACGGCGCAGCTGACCAAGATCAGGAACGCGCCCGGCGTGCAGGCGGTGCTGAACCCGGGCTTCGGTCAGGGGCCCTCGATCGTGACGCGCAACTACAAGCAGCTCGATATCGGTCTGCCGTTCTACCAGTCGCATGGGGTGGCCTCGGATGGCTTCATCCAGCTCGCCGGGGCCGAGGCGGCCGAGGGCGTGCGCCTGCCCGGCACCGCGCTGCTGGTTGCCGATCTGCTGGCCGAGGACGACGTGCAGAAACCGGTCGTCACCGCCTACAAGGCCGCCTTCGAGGCGAAGACCGGCACGCCGGTCGGCACCTTCGGCGGCTATGCCCACGATGCCTTCCTGATCCTGACCGACGCCATCGCCCGTGCGGGTTCGAGCGAGCCCGCCGCGATCCGCGACGCGATCGAGGCGACCTCGGGGCTGGCGGGCACGACGGGGGTCTACACCTTCTCGAGCACCGACCACCTCGGCCTCGACCTGTCGGCATTCCGGATGCTGGAGATCCGCGGCGGCAAGTGGGCGCTGGTGGAGTAATCCGCCCCGTCCAGCCGCGCCCGACCCTGGCCCCCGCGCAGTGCGCGGACGGGGCCGGGGCGATCACAGCCCCGCCCGAACGGGCGGAGGCGATGTCCTTAATGCCCGCCTGACGCCGGGGGAGCCCATGTCGGAACTTCTGCAATTCCTCTTTTCGGGGGTCACCATCGGCGCGGTCTATGCGCTGGTCGCCCTCGGTTTCACGATCATCTACAACGCCTCGGACGTGGTGAACTTCGCCCAGGGCGAATTCGTCATGCTCGGCGGCATGATCACCTGGTTCGCCCATGCCGCGGGGCTGCCGCTGCCGCTGGCCGCCCTGATCGCGATCGCCGCGACGGCCTGTCTGGGCGTGGCGATGAACAAGCTGATGATCGAGCCCGCGCGCGGCGCCCCGGTGGTGTCGCTGATCATCATCACCATCGGCGCCTCGATCTTCATCGAGGGCGCGGCGCAGCTGGTCTTCGACAAGCAGATCCACAGCTTCCCGGCCTTTTCCGGCGATGCGCCGATCCGCGTCGGCGGGGCGACGATCCTGCCGCAAAGCCTCTGGGTCACCGGCGGGGCGATCGCCGTCTTCGTCGGACTGTGGCTGTTCTTCACCCGCACCCTGCTCGGGCGCGCGGTTCTCGCGACCTCGAACAACCGGCTCGCGGCGCAGCTGGTGGGGATCAACACCACTTTCGTGATGACGCTGTCCTTTGCGCTTTCGGCCGCGATCGGCGCGCTGGCGGGGGTGCTGGCCACCCCGATCACCCTGACCTCCTATGGCGTCGGCATCGGCTTCGCGCTCAAGGGCTTTGCGGGGGCGATGCTGGGCGGCATGGGCAATCCCAAGGGCGCGCTCGTCGGCGGTTTCGCGATCGGCATGATCGAGGCGCTGACGGCGGGCTACCTGTCCTCGCAATACAAGGATGCGGCGGCCTTCGTGGTCATCCTCGCGGTGCTGTTCTTCCTGCCGCAGGGCCTGTTCGGCCGCACGTCGACGGATCGGGTGTGACGCGATGAAGATGACCCCGAAAACCGCGACCCTGCTGGTGCTGGCGGCGCTGATCGCGCTGACACCGTTCTTCTTTCCCTCGGGCTATTACTACCGCGTCGGCGCGCTGCTCTTCGTCAACGGCATCGCGGTGACGGGCATGGTGATCCTGACCGGCTATGCCGGGCAGATCAGCCTCGGCCACGCCGGCTTCGCCGGGATCGGCGCCTATGCCTGTGCGCTCGCCCCGGTGCACTGGGGTCTGCATCCGGCGCTGGCCGTGGTTCTTGGCGCCGCGCTCTCCGCGCTCCTGGCCTTCCTCGTCGGGCGACCGATCCTGCGGCTGAAGGGCTATTACCTCGGCGTCGCGACGCTGGGTCTCGGCATCCTCGTCGCGATGGTGCTGAACAACGAGCGCCAGCTGACCGGCGGCCCCGACGGCATGGAGGTGCCCGAGCTCGGCCTGCGCGCCGTGCTGAAGGGCTGGGGGCTGACGCTGAGCAACGGCGAGTTCTGGTATTTCTTCTGCGGCCTCGTCCTGCTGGTCGGGGCCTGGCTCGCGCTGAACCTTTACGCCAGCCCCACCGGCCGCGCCCTGCGCGCGCTGCACGGCTCCGAGGTGGCGGCGCGCACCGTCGGCATCGACGTGGCGCGGCTGAAGCTGCAGGCCTTCGTGATCTCGGCGGTCTATGCCTCGGTCTCGGGCTCGCTGCTGGCGCTGCAGAACAAGTTCGTCACCCCCGATGTCGCGGGCTTCATGCACTCGATCGAGATGGTGACGATGGCGGTTCTGGGCGGCGTCGGCTCGGTGCTGGGCGCGATCTTCGGCGCCGGCATCCTGACGCTGCTGCCGCAGGTGCTGACGGTCTTTGCCGAATACGAGCAGATGGTTCTGGGCCTGGTCATGGTGCTGGTGATGATCTTCCTGCGCGAGGGGCTGCTGCCCTCGGTCCTCGGGAAATTCCGGGGGAAAGACGAATGAGCGACCTGCTTTCGATCGAGGGGCTCGGCATCACGTTCGGCGGGGTGAGGGCGGTGCACGATGTCAGCTTCCGGGTCCGCCCGGGCGAGATCGTGTCGGTCATCGGGCCCAATGGCGCGGGCAAGACGACGCTGTTCAACATGATCTCGGGCGTCTATCGCCCGGGCGCCGGCCGTGTCGTGCTGGAGGGCGAGGACGTCACCGGGATGGAGCCACATCTTCTGGCGCGTCGCGGCATGAGCCGCACCTTCCAGAACCTGCAGATCTTCCCGTCGATGACGGCGCTCGAGAACGCGGTCACCGGCTATCACCTGCAGGAGCGCGGCCCGGTGCTGGCCGATCTCTTGGGCCTGCCCGGCGCGCGTGCCCGCGCCCGCCGGGCCGAGGCGGGCGCGCGCGCCCTGCTCGCTCGGGTCGGGCTTGAACGCGCCGCCGAACGGGCGGCGGGCAATCTCTCCTATGGCAGCCTCAAGCGGCTGGAGATCGCCCGCGCGCTGGCGCTGAAGCCGAAGGTGCTGCTGCTCGACGAGCCCGCCGCCGGCTGCAACGCCGTCGAAACCGAGGAGATCGACCACCTGATCGCCGAGGTGGCGGCCTCGGGCGTCGCCATCCTGCTGGTCGAACACGACATGAAGATGGTGATGCGGATCTCGAACCACATCGTGGTGCTCGACCATGGCGAGAAGATCGCCGAGGGCGACCCGGCCACGGTCAGCCGCAACCCGGCGGTGATCGCCGCCTATCTGGGCGTTGAGGAGGGGCAGGATCATGCTCACGGTTGAGGGACTGCGCTCGCGCTACGGCCGCATCGAGGTGCTGCACGGCATCGACCTCGAGGTGCAATCGGGCGAGATCGTCACCGTCGTCGGTGCGAATGGCGCGGGCAAGACCACGCTGCTGCGCTGCCTGTCGGGGGTGCAGCCGGTGAGCTCGGGCACCATCACCTTCCGCGGCGAGGCGCTGGTGCCGGTGCCGGCCTATCGGCGACTGGCGCGGGGCCTCGCGCAATCACCCGAGGGGCGGCAGATCTTCACCAACCTGACGGTGGAGGAGAACCTGCGCCTTGGTGCCTTCCTGTTCGCCGACGACCGGGTCGAGAAGGACATGGACGATGCCTTCCGGATGTTCCCGGTGCTGAAGGAAAAGCGCAATCTGGCGGCGGGCGGCCTGTCGGGGGGGCAGCAGCAGATGCTGGCGATGGCGCGGGCGCTGATGGGGCGGCCGTCCTGCCTGCTGCTCGACGAGCCCTCGATGGGGCTCGCGCCGATCATCGTCGCGCAGATCTTCGAGGTGGTGAAGGGGATCCGCGACCTCGGCGTCACCACGCTTCTGGTCGAGCAGAACGCCTTCGGCGCGCTGAAGATCGCCGACCGCGGCTATGTGATGGAAACCGGCCATATCACCCTGTCGGGGGCCGCCGAAGAGCTGATCGCCGATCCGCGCATCCGTGAAGCCTATCTGGGAATCTGAACCATGAGTCTTGTGAACATTGCCCGTTCGGGCGCGATCGCCACCGTCACCGTCGACAATCCACCGGTCAACGCGCTGTCACAGGCGCTGCGGCAGGGGCTGTGGGAGGCCGTCGCCACCTGTGACGCCGATCCCGAGGTGCAGGCTGTGGTGCTGCTCTGCGCCGGGCGCACCTTCATCGCCGGCGCCGATGTCGCCGAATTCGGCACCCCGCCGGTGGCGCCGCATCTGCCCGATCTGGTGGCGCGGATCGAGGGCGCGGCGAAACCGTGGATCGCCGCGATCCACGGCTCGGCGCTCGGCGGCGGCTTCGAGATCGCCATGGGCTGCCGCTTCCGCGTCGCGCTCGACAGCGCCTCGGTCGGTCTGCCCGAGGTGACGCTCGGCATCGTGCCGGGGGCAGGCGGCACCGTACGCAGCCCGCGGCTGGCGGGCGTCGCGGCGGCGGTGGAGCTGGTCACCACCGGCAGGCCGGTGAAGGCCGCGCGGGCGCAGGCGCTCGGCCTCGTCGATGCCGTGGTGACGGGCGATCTGGTCGGGGCCGCGTGCGCCTTCGCGCAGCAGGCGCTGACCCGTCCGCTGCCGCCGCCGGTCTCGCGGCGCGCCATCGTGGCCCCCGAGGCGGGGTTCTGGACCGCCCGCGAGGCCGAGATCGCGAAAGCGGCGAAGGGGGCGGTTGCGCCGTTGCGCGCGCTGTCATGCCTGCGCATGGCGGTCGAGGCGCCCTTCGCCGAGGCCATGGACTTCGAGCGCGCCACCTTCCTCGAGCTGCGCGGCAGCGAACAGGCCGCGGCGCTGCGCCATGTGTTCTTTGCCGAGCGCACCGCGCCGCGGCCGCGGCATCTGGCCGGCCACGAGCCGCTGCCGCTGCGCAGTGCCGGGGTCGTCGGCGGCGGCACGATGGGGGCGGGGATCGCCGCGGCGCTGCGCGATGCCGGCCTGCCCGTCGTGCTGATCGAGCGCGACGCCGAGGCCGTCGCGCGCGGCATCGCCAATCTGCAGGCGATCTTCGACGGCGCGGTCAAGCGCGGCAAGCTGACCCCCGAACAGGCCGCCGCGCGGCTGGCGGGGGTGACCGGCACCACCGAGTACGCCGCGCTTGCCGGGGTCGATCTGGTGATCGAGGCGGTGTTCGAGGAGATCGGCGTCAAGCGCGCGGTCTTTGCCGAGCTCGGCCGGGTGTGCCGCGCCGATGCGGTGCTGGCGACCAATACCTCCTATCTCGATCCGCGGCTGATCGCCGCCGGCGTGCCCAACCCGCACCGCTTCCTCGGGCTGCATTTCTTCAGCCCGGCCAATGTGATGAAGCTGCTCGAGATCGTGCCGGTGCCGGACACCGCGCCCGCGGTGCTGGCCACCGGCTTTGCGCTGGCGCGGCTGCTGGGCAAGATCCCGGTCGAGGCCGGGATCTGCGAGGGCTTCATCGGCAACCGCATCCTGAAACGCTATCGCGCCGCGGCCGAGGGGCTGGTGCGCCGGGGCGTGGCGATCGCGGCGGTCGATGCGGCGATGCGCGCCCACGGCTTTGCCATGGGTCCGTTCGAGGCGCAGGATCTGGGCGGGCTCGACATCGCCTTCCTGCAACGCGAGGGCGCGCGGCAGGCCGGGCAGGCGGTGCCCGAGACGCTGGGCGACGTGCTGGTGCGGGCCGGGCGCAAGGGCCAGAAGACCGGCGGCGGCTGGTATGATTATGCGCCGGGCGAGCGCCGGCCGCAGCCCTCGCCGGCGGTTGCGGGGCTGCTGTCGTCGCAGCTTGCCGCGGCCGCCCCGATGGCGCCCGAGGCGATCGCGCAGCATCTGGTGGCAGAAATGGCCGCCGAGGGCCGCGCGATCCTGCACGAGGGCATCGCCCGCGCGCCGGCCGACATCGACCTCGTCGAGATCCACGGCTACGGCTATCCGCGCTGGCGCGGTGGCCCGATGTTCGAGACCCGCGACCGGGGCTGACGAAAAGACCGCCCGTGTCGCCACGGGCGGTCTTCCGGGGCGCGGGCGGGTCTCAGAACATCTTCAGCAGGCGGATCTGAGTCACCAGATTGTCCGCCCCGCCCTTGGCATTGAAATCCTTCGAGATCATGCCCTGCACCTGCACCGTCGGCGAGACGAACTGATTGGCGAAGAGCCGCAGCGTGTCCACCCGTGTCCTGGTGCCGCTATAGGCGCCGTTCACATAGGTCTCGCCCCCCGATTTGCCGGAATAGCCGAAGGAGATCGAGCGCGTCGGCGTCGGCTGGTAGCGCAGGTAGGCCTGCAGATGCCAGCTCGGGTCATGGCTGATCTTCGCGCCGTTCTCGTCATGGTCGCGGCTGAGCGTGACATCGGCGATGCCGTCGAAGAACCAGCCGTTGCCAAAGCCCTGGATCAGCGCGACCTGGGGTGTCAGCGTCCAGGTGCCGCTGCCGATGCTGACGCCGGCGGGGTCGTAATTCCCGGTGGGGGCGGTCAGGAAGGCGGTGAGGGCAAAGGTGGTGCCCTGCGCCGGGGTTTCGGGCGCGGCCAGCCAGACCGTCGCGCCGACCGTCAGGTCGCCAAGGCCATTGGCCTCGGGCACGGCGCTGCCGCCGATCGTGGCCTCGGTGAAGCTGCCGAAGGGCAGATAGGCCTGAAGCCCGTAGCGCAGCCCGTCCGCATCGCCGTAATAGAGCATGCGCGACACGCCGGTGACGGCGTCGATGCCGGAGCCGGGGACCTTGCCGACGCCGTCGAAATGCAGGCTGTCGGTGGTGGAATACTGGAAATACTGCAGCAGCACGCGGGTGCCTGCGGGCAGCAGGGTGTAGTCGCCGGGGGCCACGTCGATCGCCTGGGCTGCCCCGGCGGAAAGCGCAACTGCCGTCATTGCGGCCACGAGATGCAAGCGGGTCCGTTCCATTCTGTCTCCTCCTCTGTCTTTGGGCCGGACATGCCCCCCCGCCCGGCATGGCGCAGGGCCGTGCCGTTCTCCGCCCGTCCGGTGGGCGGATCTGTGGTCGTGGCGAGGGGGAGGGGCGGGTCAGACGGCGGTGAAGCCGCCGTCCACCGTCATCGTGGCGCCGTTGATGAAGCTCGCCGCATCGGAGCCGAGGAAGGCCACCAGTTCGGCCACCTCCTCAGGGGTGCCATAGCGGCGCATCGGCACCATCTGGGTCATGATCTCGCGCACCGCGCCGCCGGGGATTGCCGCGCCCATGCCCTTTTCCACATCGGCCATCATCCGCGACTCGATCGGCCCCGGATGCACCGAGTTCGAGCGCACCCCCGCCGCGCCGACCTCGGCCGCGACGGTGCGCATCAGCCCGATCACCGCATGCTTGCTTGCGGTATAGGCTGGGATCAGTGGCGTGCCGACCAGCCCGCCCACCGAGGAGGTGACGATGATCGAGCCGCCGCCCCCCGCCAGCATCACCGGCACCACATGCTTGTAGCCAAGGAAGGCGCCGATCAGGTTGATGTCGATGACACGGCGGAAATCCTCGGTCGGATAGGCGCCGATCGGGTGGAACTGCCCCTCGATCCCGGCATTGTTGAAGAAGATGTCGATCCGGCCCGCGGCCTCCACCGCGGTCTTCACATAGGCGGCGACGTCTTCCTCGCGCGAGACGTCTGCGGTGGTGGTGATGCAGCCGGGGATCGCCTCCGCCAGCCGGTCGAGCGCCGCCGGGTCGCGGTCCACCCCGACGATCCGCGCGCCGCGTGCCGCCATCAGCCGCGCCGCCGCGCCGCCGATCGCCCCGCCCGCGCCGGTGATCAGCGCGACCTTGCCGTCAAGTCTGCTTCTGTCCGTCATTTCCGTGGTCTCCTCCCTGGAAATTGCCCTGCACTCAGGCGCTTTCGACGATCGCGATGGTGCAGGATTTGGTGTCGGCCTCCTTGTCGCCGCCCATGCAATGGGCAAGGCCAAGGCGGCCCGGCGCGCCCTGCCGGTGCAGATGGCGCGTGACTTCGATGATCTGGGCGATGCCGGTCGCGGCGACCGGATGGCCGCGCGACAGGAGCCCGCCCGAGGGGTTCACCGGCACGCAGGCGCTGTCGCCCGCAAGCAGCCGTTCGGCATAGCGCCCGCCCTCGCCGACGGGGCACAGGCCGAGCCCCTCGTAATGCAGGATCTCCGCGATCGAGAAGGCGTCATGGCATTCGACGACCGAGATCTCCTCGACGCCCGCCCCCGCCCGCTCCCAGGCGAGGCGGGCGGTGCGGCTGTCGGTCTCCCATTCCGACAGTTCCGCCATCGGGTCATAGGAGCCGCTGGTCAGCACGGTGGCGCGCAGCCGGGCCCGCGCGCCGCACTGCCGCGCCAGCCGCTCGCTGACCAGCACGAGGGCCGCCGCGCCATCGGCGACGGGCGAGCATTGCAGCCGGGTCAGCGGGTCGACGACGAGCGGCGCGGCCAGCACCTCGGCCAGCGTCAGCGGCGTGCGCATCATCGCAAGCGGGTTGGCCGCCGCCGCGCGCCGGTTCTTCACCGACACCGCTGCAAGCTGTTCGGCGGTGGTGCCGAAGCGTGCCATGTGGCGGCTTGCGCGCAGCGCAAAGCCTGCCGGCGTGACCCGGCCGAGCAGCGTGTCGGCAAGCGTCCTGCCGGAATCGATCAGCCCGAGCGCGGGGTGGAACATCTTCTCCGCCCCGACCACCAGCGCGGCGTCCACCTCGCCGGCGCGGATCGCCATCGCGGCGATATGCACCGCGGTCGAGCCCGAGGTGCAGGCATTTTCCACATTCATCACCGCACAGCCGGCGATGCCGACATGGGCCAGCACGTCCTGCCCCATGGTCAGGCTGCCCGAAAGCCGTGCCGCGAGCGCATTGGCAAAGACCGCCATGCCGATGCGGCGCGGGGGCAGCCCGGCCTGCAGCAGCGCCTCGCGCGCGGCGCGCGCGGCCAGGGCCTCGAGGCTGGTGTCCTCGTGGCGGCCGAAGGCGGTCAGGCCGCAGCCTGCAATCCAGGGCTGGGTCATGGCCGGGTCTCCGTCAGGGGCTTTGCGGCGGGCACGAAGACCGGGCGCAGGCAGGGGGTCGCGTCATTGTCGGTGCCAAGCGGCATCAGGCGCAGCCGGACCGGGCTGCCCGGGACCAGGCTGTCGGCATCCTCGGGCGCGAACAGGCCGAACAGGCGCAGCGGCGCAGCCTCGAGGTCGACGAAGCCGATGACATAGCCCGGCGGCAGGCCATAGGGCGGGCGCACCCGAACCCGGGTCAGGCAATTCACCCGGCCGTCGCCCGGGATCAGCACTTCGGTCGTCGGGTCGAGCCTGTCGCCGGCATAGAGCCGGGGCGGAAAGAGCACCGCGTCGCCCTGCGCCGGCCGCGAGGCCCGCAGCAGCACGGTGCCATCCGCGGCGAGCGCGAATTGCGCGGCCAGCTCGGGCGGGAGTTCGGGAGCGGGGACGCCGGTCATGCCCGTGCCGCCTTTCCGCCCGCCTCGTAATCCCAGGTGTCGGAGGTGACGCCCTCGGCCTTCAGCCGGTGCTTCTCGACCCGGGCGGTGGCGGTCTTGGGCAGATCCGGCACATAGCGGATGAAGCGCGGCAGCATGAACTCGGCCATCTTGCCCGCACAGGCGGCGCGCAGCGCGGCCGGGTCACGCGGCGCGCCCTCGGCGGCGACGACGCAGGCCATCACCTCGTCTTCGCCCAGTTCGGAAGGCACCGGGATCACCGCGCATTCGCGCACGCTCGCCTCGGCGTTCAGGATCCGTTCGACCTCGAAGGACGAGATGTTCTCGCCGCGCCGGCGCAGGGCATCCTTGTCGCGGTCGAGGAAATGCCAGAAGCCCTCGGCATCCACCTGCAACAGATCGCCGGTGTGGAACCACAGGTCGCGGAAGGCCTCGACCGTCTTTTCCGGCATGCCGACATATTCGATCATCATGCCATGCGGCGCCTTCGGCCGCACCAGAAGCTGGCCGGGGGTGTCGGGGGTGGTGATCGGCTCGCCCGCCGCGTCAATCAGCATCAGCTCATACTGCGGGGTCTGCCGGCCGCAGGAGCCGGGACGGGGCCGGGCGGGATCGGCCATGATCGGCACGCCGATCTCGCTCATGCCATAGCCCTCGATCAGGGTGACGCCAAAGCGCGCCTCGAAGGCCTCGAACAGGCCCTTGCCGGCGCCGGCGCCCATCATCACCCGCAGGCTGTGGGCGCGGTCCGCCGCGCTTTCGGGAGCCTTCATCAGCACCGAGAGGATGGTGCCGATGTAGTTGAAGGCGGTGCAGCCGTGGCTGCGCAGATCCTCCCAGAAACGACTGGCGGAGAATTTCGGCACCAGCACGGTGCGCGCGCCGGCCATCAGCGCGGGCAGGGCCGACAGGATCTGCGCATTGCCGTGAAACAGCGGCAGGGCGTTGTAGAGGCAGTCGTCCTCGCCATAGCCGGTGGCGGCGCAGACCTGGCTTGCGGCGGCGATCGCATAGCCTTGCGGCATCAGCGCGCCCTTCGACAGGCCGGTGGTGCCCGAGGTGAACATGATCGCATAGGGATCGCGGGCCGAGACCGTCACCTCGGGCGGGGGCGTCTCGCTCGCCATCAGCCGCTCGAGCGGCAGGCATCCCGCAGGCGCCGCGCCGCGCGTCACCACCGTCAGCGGCCAGGGGATCTCCCCCCGCACCGCCTCGAGCGCCGGCAGATAGCCGGGGTCGAGGATGACGACCCGGGCCTTCGACAGCCGCAGCATATGCGCCAGAACCGCGCCGCGATGGGCGGTGTTCAGCGGCACTTCCACCGCGCCGAGACGCGACAGGCCGAACCACAGCGCCAGGTATTCGACGCAATTGTCGAGCATCAGGGCGACGGTGTCGCCCTTGCCGACGCCGAGGCCGGCAAGGCCCGCCGCCGCACGGCAGGAGAGGGCCTCCATCCCGGCAAAGCTGATCTCGGTCTCACCGAAGGTCAGGAACCGGCGTTGCCCGTATCGGGCGGCCTGCCGGGACAGCAGGCCGTGGATGGTGGTCGGGGTGGTCATCGCGTGTCTTCCTTTCCCCGCCCGCTCAGGCGGCCGCATCCTGCCAGGGGCCGTAGTAGCGCAGCACCGCTTCGGGCGGCGATTGCTGCGCCCATTCGGCGACGAAGGCGTCATAGGGTTTGGCGCGCGCGAGCCGGGCCTTGCGCCGGGCTGTGCGCAGGGCGTCGGTCTCGGCCGGATCGGCCAGTCCGGTGCGGGGATTGATCGCGACGGCGTAGATGTCCTGCGCCGCAGAGGCGGCACAGCGCCCCATCGCCACGTCGCGCGCCACCGCCTCGGGGTCGCGCTGCAGCACGTCGCCATAGCCCGCCCCGCCCGAGATCGGCACATAGAAGGTGTCGCCGCCCTGGAACAGCGCCGGCGCATGGGCAAGGTTGAGGTAGTCGCGCTGCCCCTCCTCGGGGGTGCCGGCGTAAAGCTCGGCCATGGTGCGGGGCAGGGGCACGCCTTCGGCCATCAGCGCATCGAGGTTCGATCCGCGCACCGTCTGCACGAAGGCCGGCGGCGCCGCCCGCCCGCCGAAGATGCCGAGCGTGGCCGGGAAATGCGAGCCGAACCCCATCGAGCCGAGCGCCACCATCGGCACGCCGTGCACCTTGATCCCCATGCCGACGCCGGAACCGCCGCGGTATTTCCCGTGACCATAGGAATTGTCGAAGAAATTCCGGAAGGTATAGAGGAAGGGACGCTCGGCCTCGGTGGTCTCGACATCGCCGCAATCGCTCATCGTGGCGAAGAAGGCGCCGGCAACATCGACGCCATCCATGCCGGGGCGTCCGCCCGCGCCGGTGGCGTTGATCTCGGGGGTGATGTCGGCCATCGGCTCGCCCCACTGGTTGAAGCCGCCGAAGACCGTCACCGCAAAGCCGGTGTACCAGGCCCCGGCCGCGCGCGAGGGGTCGGTGGCATAGGCGAGCTTCGCCCCGGCCATGAACATGCCCTGGCTGAAGGCCACCATCGTGGCGGGGGCATAGGACACCGGCACGTCGCCGTTGGGATTGATGAAGCTGTTTTCCGGGAACTCCCAGTCCACCGCCTCGAGCAGGCCGTTGTTGGCGGGCAGGTCGGGCATCAGCCAGCCGCAGACATAGACCATCGCCATTCCCAGCAGGCCCTGGAAATAGGTGTTCACCGGCCGGTCGTGCAGCATCGGCGAGGAGCCGTTCAGGATCAGCTTGATCCGGTCGCCCTTCTTCTCGATCGTCAGGTTGATCTTCAGCAGCGCCGATTCCGGCCCGGTCGTGTCCATGAAGCGGGGCTGGCGATAGATGCCGTCATTGAGCGTGGCGATGCGCGCGCGCGCCGCCTCGCCGGTCTGCTTCAGGATCCGGCGCAGCCCGCCGACGAGGAAATCCGGGCCGATCTCGGCCAGATAGTCGTGCAGGCGCCGCTCGGCGATGCGCGCGGCGGCAAGGCGCGCCTTGATGTCGAGCACCATGGTGCGCGGATCGCGGGTCGCGGTCGCCAGAAGACCCAGAAGATCCTCCTTCAGCGCGAAGTTCTCGCCGATCTTGATCGGCGGGCACATCAGCCCCTCATCGTAGCGCGACTTCGCCCCGTTCACCATGCCGCCGGGCTCCGAGCCGCCGCATTCGCCGGTGTGGACCGCCGCGCCGATGAAGCAGACCAGCTCGCCGCCGGAGAAGACCGGGATGCACAGGCCCATGTCGGCATTGTGCACGCCGCCATAGAAGGGGTCGTTGTAGAAGAAGGCGTCGCCTTCCTTCAGGCCCACGGTCGGGTCATGGGCCAGATGCTTGACGAGGTATTTCACCGGCAGCTGGCTCAGCACCGCGTGGTGATAGATGCCGGTGGCGCAGACCGCCAGATCGCCCTGTGCGGTATAGATGCCGAAGGCCACGTCGCCCCACCGCATCGCGGTCGACGCGCCCAGCTTCATCGTGGTTTCCTTGCCCTCGAGCGCGATCATGTGCAGCTTGTGAGTGAAGATCTCGTATTCCAGATCGTTCAGTCCCTCCATCGCCCGTGCCTCGCGGGCGGAGGGCGGTTCCGGGCGCAGCCGTTGCACGACCTCGGTGTCGCGGCTGTAGCGGATGGTCATCGGTGCGTTCATTCTGTCCTCCCTTGGACGGGCGATCCCGTGACGGGACCGCCGCCCTGTTGTGCCGTTTCAGCCCTGCGCGGTGATGATGCCGTTGCGCAGGCGGTTCATGCGGTAGATCCAGCCCGGCTCGATCACATAGGTCGTGTCGGGCGCCTCGATGATCGCGGGGCCGGGGATCTCGGCGCCGGGGCGCAGCGCGGTCCAGTCGTGGACCGGGGTGTCGACCATGCCCTCGGCCGCGTCGAAGCAGGCCGGTCGGATCGCGCCGGGGTCGGGGCGATGCGGGCTCTCGTCGCTGCCGTTCAGCCGGCGCGGCTCCTGGCGGATGGCGGCGGTGACGAAGATCGCCTCGATTGCGATCCCGCCCGAGGGGAAGGCCGCCTCGGGCGAATAGACCGTGGCATATTGCGCCTCGAACCGGTCGCACAGGGCGCGGAAGTCATCCGCCCCGGCAAAGCTCAGCGTCGGCGAGGTCACCCGCGTCAGGTGGTATTGCGCGCCATAGCGCATGTCGAATTCAAGCGTGAACGCGATGCGGTCGGCGTCGAAGCCCTCGAGCTTGAGATCGCGGGTGGCGCGGTCGGTCAGATCGGCGATCACCGCGTTCAGCGGCGCCGGATCGGCCAGATAGGTCTGGTCCATGAAGTTGAACAGCCGCAGGCTGCGCGACTGCTCCCAGACCTGGCGGATCTCCATCGACGAGGCGCCGAAGGCCCCCGAGACCGAGGACATCGCCGGCACGATGATCGTGGTGGCACCGACATGGCGCGCGAAGCCGCAGGCATGGCCCGCGCCCGCGCCGCCGCAGGCATAGACCGCGAACTTGCGCGGGTTGTGGCCCTTGAGCGCGACCTCGTTGAACATCTCCTGCCCCATGCGGGCGTCGATCAGGCGGCGGATGCGCCAGGCGGCCTCGAGCACCGAGATCCCCAGCGGCTCGGCGATGCGGCTGCGGATCGCCTCATGCGCGGCATCGGGATCAAGCAGCATGGCGCCGCCGAGGTAATTGTCCGGGTTCACGTAGCCAAGCACCAGATCGGCGTCGGTCACCGTCGGTTCCTGCCCGCCCTGATCGTAGCACGCCGGGCCGGGCACCGAGCCCGCCGATTGCGGCCCGACCTCGAGCTGACCGCCCATGGCCTGATTGATCCAGGCGATCGAGCCGCCGCCCGCGCCGATCGAGCGCACCTCGATCGCCGGGATATTGGTGCGCCAGCGGTCGATGACCGGAATGAAGTCCTGTGCCCGCAGCACGCCCCCGGCGAGCACGCCGATATCGAAGGAGGTGCCCCCCATGTCGGCGAAGACGATGTCCTTCACGCCTTCCTGCGCGCCGATCAGCGCGGCGCCATACATCCCCGCCACCGGCCCCGCGTTGTGGGTCAGCACGGCCCGGGTGCGCGACACCTTCTTCGATCCGCCGGTGTTGTGCACGAGGATCAGCGGCCGGCGATAGTTCGCCCGGCGCAGGTTGTGGGTCAGATCGCCCAGTTCCTGCATCATCACGCCGTGGATATAGGCGTTGACCAGCGCCGTCATCGTGCGGGTGTATTCGCCCGCCTTGGGCGAGACCTCGGAAGCCAGCGTGACCGGCATCGAGCCGAGGAATTCCTCGGGATATTCCTCCTCGATGATGCGGCGGATCTCGCGCTCATGCGCGGGGTTCATGAACGACCACAACAGGCTGACCACGATGCCCTGCACGCCGCGGTCGACCAGCGTCTGCAGCTTCTCGCGCAGCTCGTCGGGGTCGAGGGCGCGGATCACCCGGCCGTTGCAGTCAAGCCGCTCGGACAGGCCCATCACCATGTCGGGGGCGACCAGCGGCTCGGGCTTGCGGATCACCGCCATGTCGCGGATCTCGTGGAAGGCCATGCCGTCGGCCCAGCTGCGCGAGCGGCCGATGAAGATCGTGTCCTCGAAGCCCGCGGTGGTGATCAGCCCGAGGCGCGGCCCCTTGCGCTCGATCAGCGCGTTGGTGCCGATCGTGGTGGAATAGCGCAGCGCCTCGACCTGGCCGAGGAAGCTGTCCGGCGCCAGACCGGCGCGCTTGCCGAGCTCGCGCAGGCCGCGGATCAGGCCGACCGACAGGTCGTAATGGGTGGTGGGCGATTTGGCGGTGATCAGCGTGCCATCTTCGGCGATGGCGCACAGATCGGTAAAGGTGCCGCCGATGTCGATGCCAACATCGTAAGTCATGGGTTCCTCCCTGATCGAAGCGGCGCCTCAGGCGCGCTCCGTTATGGTTGCGATGGCCGCGCGGGCCAGCTGCGGTTCGGTGTCATGGGCAAGGCCCGTGCCGCCGCTGACGATCAGCGGCAGGCCGGCAGCGGCCGCGGCGGTGCGCGCGCGCTGCAGGGCGGCGCCGAAGCCGGGCGCGTCCGACCAGTCCGGCGCGATGGCCAGCGCGCGCGCGCCCGTCACCGGTCCGGCCTCCGGCGCGTCCGGAGTGGGGGCGAAGGACAGGTCCGGCTGCGCCGGGCCGGTCATCTCGGGCAGGGCAGGCCACATGCCCTTCAGGATGTCGAAATGCTCGGCCAGACGTTTCAGCGCGCCATAGAGGCGCGGCAGGCTGCGGTTTGCGGCCTCCTCGCCGCTTGCCACAGGTTCGCGCAGCACGATGATGTCGGGACGCAGCCGCGACAGCGCCTCGAACTCCTCGATCAGCCCCGGCTTGATCTCGCGCAGCGCCGCCTCCAGATCGCCGCCAAGGGCCCGGGCGCGGGTGATCGGGCCGGGGATCTCGGCCAGCACCGCGAGTTTCAGCCGCCCCGCCGCGGCCGCGGCCCGGGTCACCGCATCGCGATGCGCGGCGGCCGACAGGGTGATGCCGGCGGCGGGGGCAAAGCTGACCCAGACCGCATCCGCCCCGAGGAACCGCGCCGCCGCCACCGCGGCGCCGGCCAGCGCCTGCGGATCGGCGAGATCGGCGAGCGGCCTTGCCTCGAGCCTTGCGCCGAAGGCGGCGGCCGAGGGCATCAGGATCGGGGCACTCCAGTGCAGCCCGCCGCGCAGGGCCTCGATGGCACCAAGGCCGCTCATGCCGCGCCCCCGTGCTTTGCCTTCAGCGCGTCGATGTCGAGCTCGATGTCGTGGGTCAGCGGATGGCCCGGCGGCAGGTATTCGTTTTCCAGCACCGTGGCGCAGGACGGGCAGTAGAACTCCACCAGCCGGCAGAAGTCCGGGTCGGGGGTGAAGCTGTAGGCCGCGCCCCGGACCAGCGGCGGATGCGCCTCGGCCAGCGGCACCTCGGCGACGAGGCAGCCGGTCTTGTAATTCGCCCGCGCCGGGGCGAGGCGGTGGCCGCAGGCGACGCAGCACCATTCCTCGGTGGCAAGGTCGATGGCCAGGTTTTCCGTGATGCGAAGGGTCATGTCCTCAGCCTTTCGTCAGCAGCAGGTTGGCGAAACGGTCGATGCGGGCCTGCCAGCCGGGCGCGACCCAGATCGTGGTCTTGTCGCTTTCGAGCAGGGCCGGGCCGGTCAGGGCATGGCCGGGGCAGAGCTGCTCGAGGTCGAAGACCGGCACCTCGGCGGCCGGGCCCGGGCCGCAGATCACCGCGCGCCGGCCGGTCTGCGCCGCATCGGCGGCGGGGGCGCCGAGCGAGCGCTCGGCAAAGCTGAAATGCGGCACCGGGGCCGAGGCGAAAAGGCCGACGGTGGCGAACTGCGCCGCATCGGGAACGCGCGCCGCGATCGCCTCGTGCAGGGTGGCAAGGGCTGCCGCGGCGAGCGGGTCGGCGACCTCGACCGAGACCTGCGCCTCGGACCCGTCCTTGCGGCGCAGGATCGCGTTCAGGTGCCACGACAGGCTGTCGGGGTCGAAGCCCTCGCCGCGCATGTCGCGCAGCGCGGTCGCCTGCATGCCGGCGACGAGCCCGGCCACCCTCTCGCGCAGCCCGGGCGTGCCGCCCTCGGCCTCGACCGCGCACATGTAGCCGTGGCCGACATCCATCAGCGAGGAGGAAAAGGCCGAGAACACCGCCGAGAAGGGGGTGATCGCGATCCGGCTCAGCCCCGCCATCTCGGCCACGCGGCAGGCGTGCAGCGGACCGGCGCCGCCATAGACCGTGAGCAGCGGGTCGCTCTTCGCGGTCCGGCGCAGCGCCGCGATGGCCGCGCCGACACTGCTGTCGACCTGATTGACGACGCTCAGCGCCGCCTCTTCGAGGCTGATCCCGAGCGGCTCCGCCAGATGCTGGCGCACCGCCTCGCGGGCCTTGCCGGCATCAAGCCGGCGCGCCCCGCCGAGGAAGTTGTCGGGATCGATCCGGCCGAGGACCAGGTTGCAATCGGTCACCGTCGGCTCGCTGCCGCCCAGCCCGAAGCACGCCGGCCCCGGCATCGCCCCGGCCGAGCGCGGCCCGACGACAAGCACCCCGTCGACCACCGCGGCGATCGAGCCGCCGCCGGCGCCAAGCGCCTCGACCTCGTTCATCGGCACGTTGGTGCGATAGCCCTCGATGCCCGGGCGCAGCGCGACGTTCAGCTGGCCGTCGCTCACCAGCCCGATGTCGAAGGAGGTGCCCCCCATGTCGGCCGAGATCACGTCGTTTTCGCCATAAAGCCGGCCGATCGCGCGGGCGCCGACCAGCCCCGCGGCGGGACCGGAGTTGTAGGTGCTGATGGCGCGGGTCTTGGCCACGCGGGCGACCGCGCCGTCATTATGGCCGATCAGGAACGGGCCGCGATAGCGCCGCGCCCGCAGCTCCTGCTCGGCCTTGTAGAGCAGCCGCGCCAGACGGCTGTGCGAATAGGCCGAGACGACGGCGCTGTTGATCCGCTCGCCATAGCCGCTGCGCACGGTGATGTCCGACGACAGGAAGACCGGGATCGAGCCGAGGAAATCGCGCGGATATTCGGCCTTGATCACCTGCCGCACCGCCCGTTCGCGGGCCGGGTCGGTCTCGCTGCCGTCGAGCGCCACGACCAGACATTGCGCGCCTGCGTCGATCAGCGCCTGCGCCCGGTCGAGCACCTGCGAGGGGCTGAGCCCGGCGCCGATCTCGATCGCCATCTCGGGGCTGACGATGCCGGGCTTGCCCTCGGCCTCGAGCGGCGCCAGCGCCCGCCCGCCCTCCGACAGGATCAGCCCGATCTTCGCGCCGTTGCGCTCGATCAGCGCGTTGGTGCCGACGGTCGAGGCAAAGCGCACCACGTCGGTCTGTTCGAGGAAGGCCTCGACGCTCAGGCCGACGGCTCCGGCGCCGGCGGTGATGCAGGCCAGGAAGCACTCGGTCAGGTCGTGCGGGGTGGTGGGGGTCTTGACCGCGCGCGCCACGCCCGGCCCGGAAACGAAACCGTCGGTGAAGGTGCCGCCGGTGTCGATGTCGATTGTAAAAGCCATGTCTCCTCCCTTCGGTGCGGCAGGGCCGCTCCGTTCTTTTATCGTCCGTGATGACGGGTCCGGTGCCGCCGGCCTCAGTCGCGGCAGACGGCGCGGCTGATGAAGGCGATGATTTCCTGATGCAGCGCGTCGGCGGGCAGCGGGCCGTCGGCCCGATACCAGCGCAGGTGCCAGTTGACGACGCCGAGGATGTTGAAGACCGCAACGCGGATGTGGCCTTCGTGCAGCGCGCCCTCGGCCGAGAGCGCCTCGAGGACAGCGGTGTAGATCTCGAGGATCTCGCGCTGGATCTCATGCGTCTCGCGCGAGCTGTCCTCGCCGAGCTGGCCCTGTTCGGTCAGCAGCATCAGAAGCTCGCGCTGGTGTTCGACCCCGGCGCGCAGATGTTCGCGGATCAGCGCGTCAAGCTGGGCGCGCGGGGTGTCGGCCTGGGCGATGGCGGCCCGCAACCGGCCCGGCAGGCTGCGCACCGAGCGGTTCATGATCTCGCGCCACAGGCCTTCCTTGTTGCTGAAGTAGTAATAGATGTTCGACAGGCTGACGCCATGCTCGCGCGCGATGTCGCGAATGGAGGTCCCGCTGAACCCCTTCTCGGAAAACATCTCGACTGCGGTCTCGAGCAGGCTTTCACGCATGTCTGCCTGATCGACCACAGTGCTGCGACTGTTGCCGGGTGTTGCCATCAGAATTTTCCTCCCTCCGTTCGAATCATGGTTCGAACGTTCGTTCTATAAGCGGGCCTGCGCGGCTTTCTGTCAAGAACGGCGAGCGGGGAGGGGCTGAAAAATCGGTTTTCCCGCTGGCGGCTCTGATGATCTGACCGGCCCCGACGGCATCGGTGTGCCACGGTGGGGCGGTCACATCATCAGAGCCGCTCCAGGGGGCCAATGCGCCCCGCAACCGCCCAGGTCTGTCGCCGCGGCGGATACCCGGTCCGGTTGTCAGGCCAGCAGCCCGTCGAGCTGTTGGCGGGCCTCGGCGCAGGTGGCGCGCAGATGGCGCACCAGGCTCTTGCCCGTCGCCACGGCGGGCCGGTTCACCGGGCAGACCGCCGAGACCCAGAAGCGCAGGACCGGCCGGAACCGGCGCAGCTCGACCCCTCGCTCGACATAGCTCAGCGCGGTCAGCGGATTGAGGATCGTCACCCCGAGACCGCGCCGCACCATCTCGCAGGCGGCATGCGAGGATTGCGCGCTGATCTTCATGCGCCGCTGCACCCCGGCGGTGTCGAAGGTGCGGTCGATGAGCTGCCGGTAGGGGTCGTATTCCCCGAGCGAGATGAACGGTATATCGGCGAAATCGGCCGGCTCGAGCCCCTTGCGGGCACAGAGAGGATGGTCGGGGGGAAGGACGCAGACCTGCTCGAACTGGCCCAGCGAGATCACGTCGGCATCCGGCACGACATTGGTGGATTCGGTCAGGCCGATGTCGAAGTTGAAGCCGGAGATCGGCGACTGGTCGCGCGGATCGGTGCTGTCGATCCGCACCGAGACCTGCGGATGAGTCCGGTAGAGCCGGGCCATCGCTTCAGGCAGGATGGTCTGTGCGAAGGCCGGAAGCGCCGAGATATAGAGCACTTCATCATGTGCCCCGCGCAGCTGGTTGACGCATTCATTGATCCGCTCGAGCCCGATGAAGGCGGCCTGGACCTCGTGATAGAGCTTGGCTGCGCGCGCGGTCGGGTGCAGCCGCTGGCGGCGACGCTCGAACAGGGGGAAGCCCACGGCATCCTCGAGACGCAAGATCTCACGCGTGATCGTCGGTTGCGAGGACCCAAGGGCCGTCGCCGCGGTCGTCACGGTGCCGAATTTCATCACGGCACGAAAGATCTCGACCTGCCGCAGATTGAGCTCGGTGATGTGCTGATAGGCCATGGTTCGGCAGTCCATATCTAAAATGAATGAACTTGTATCTTATTTTCTATATCTCTGGCGGCAAAGCGAGAATTTATTGAATCCCAACAGGACGCAGTCTGGATGAACCGGGCGCGAAATGCAGGAAGGTCTATCGTGACAGCATCGTTTCCCGACGATCTGCGCGCCGCGATTCTGCGGTGCGCTAAGGACATGAGCGGCGGCGCCCTGACGCCCGATCGCATCAGCTTCGTGCTGAAACCCTATGCGCGCGCGCCGCGCCTTGCCGATCCCGGACGGTTCGATCTTGCCGGTTGCGTGACCCATCGCGCCGAGGTGCCGGTCTATCCGGCAAGCGTGGTCAAGCTGTTCCATCTGTACGAGCTGTGCGGGCTGGAGGCCGAGGGGCGGCTCGTGCTGACCGAAGAGGACCGGCGCGCGGCACGGGCGATGATCGAAATCTCGTCGAACGAGGCGACGGCCTATCTCGTCGGGCGCATGAGCGGGGCGTTCGACGGGCCCTGGTGCGATGCGGCGACGCTGGCGGAGTTTACCCGCGCCCGGCAGGGCGTGCAGGCGTGGTTCGAGGCGCGGCGCGATCCGGACCTTGCGGGGATCAGCGTGCTGCACGCGACCTACGAGGACAGCCCCTATGGCGCCGCAAGGCAGATCCGCGAAGGCACCAGCGGCAACCGGCTGACGGCGCGGGCGGGGGCGGCGCTTCTGCATGACATCGTGCGCGGCGCGGCGGCGGGGTCGGCCTGGATGATGTCGCTGCTCGACCGTTCCGCGCAGCGCGCCGCCTTTGCAAGCAGCGGATGCCCGCTCGAGGGGGACCAGGTGCGGGGCTTTCTGGGCGAAGGGCTTGCGGAGGATGTGAAGGTCTGGGCGAAGGCGGGGCATACGAGCTGGACCCGCCATGACCTGCTTTACGGCGAACTGGGCGAGACGGGATTCATCCTTTCGGTGATGACCGACAGCCACTGGAGCGCCGATGACCGGACCTTCCTGCCCGAGGTGGCGCGGCTGTGCCTTGCCGCCTTTCGGGCGCAATCAGAATGCCCGGCATGACCGGGAGAAAACAACAGGGAACCAAGAACATGAAACACGGAAAAATCGGAACGGCCTTGCGGGCGGGGGCGATGGTCGCCGCGCTGCTGGCGGGAACGGCGGTCTGGGCGGAAACGCCGCTGCCGGGCGGCACGCTGCACCTTTCGGCGCCCTTCGGCGCGGCGCTGAAATCGCTCGATCCGCACATGACCTGGCGGTCGCAGGACATGGCGGTTTCGAAGGCCTTCCACCGCTCGCTCTACACCTGGGACACCGAGACCAATGCCCCGGCGCTGGATCTGGCCTCTTCGGTCGAGGTCGGGCCGGACGGGCTCACCTACACCTACAAGCTTTACGACAACATCTATTTCCACAATGGCCGGAAGATGACGGCAGATGACATCATCTGGTCCTTCACCCGGATCATGGATCCGCAGAAGGGCTTCCCGGGATCTTCGCTGATCCAGACCATCGACGGGGCCGATGACTATGCCGCGGGCAAGGCGGACCATATCTCCGGGCTGCGCAAGATCGACGACCAGACCCTGCAGATCAAGATGAAGAACTTCACCGATCCGGGCATGCTCTTCTTCGATGGCGTGACCTCGATCCTGCCGAAGGAAGAGGTCGAGAAACCCGGTTTCATCACCCATCCGGTGGGGCTTGGCCCCTATGTCTTCGTCGAGCATATCGCCGGCTCGCGGGTGGTGGGCAAGAAGTTCGACAAGTACTTCAAGCCCGGCAAGCCCTATGCCGACCGCGTCGAATTCACCATCTCGGGTGACGACAGTGCGCTCGACATGGCGTTCCGCGCGGGCGAGCTCGATGCCACGGTGATCTCGGGCTCCGCCTATGCGCTCTACAAGCAGGACCCGCAGCTCTCGAAAGGGCTGGTCGAGGTGGCCGAGCTGTTCACCGCGCATATGGGGATGAACCTTGCCGATCCGCCCTTCGATGACGAGAAGGTCCGTCAGGCGATCAACTATGCGATCGACCGCGACCTGATCATCAAGAAGCTGCTCAAGGACAAGGCATTCAAGGCCACCGGCTGGCTGCCGCGCACCTCGATCGCCTTCGATGCGACGCGCGCGCCCTATCCCTATGACGTGGAAAAGGCGAAGGAGCTGATGGCGGCCTCGAAATACCCCGACGGCGCCGAGATCGAGATCTGGGCCCGCGACGGGACCAACGGCATCGGTGTGGTGCAGGCGATCACCCCCTATCTGAAGGCGATCGGTCTCACCGTGAAGCCGAAGGTGGTGGAAGCGGGCATGCTCTCCGACGCGATGAGCGCGGGCAGTGCACAGGCCTGGGTCTATTCGGCGGGCACCGGGCCCGACCCGATCGCGGCGCTGCGCTGCTTCGACAGCCGCACGACGCGGGCGGGATGCAATTACGGCGGCTTCTCCGATCCGGCCTTCGACGCGATGCTGGACAAGGCGGCAGGCGAGCTCGACGCGCAAAAGCGTATCGAGCTGACGAAACAGGCCGATGGCTACATCTTCGACAAGGCGCCGGTCTGGTTCCACAACAACAACAAGGCGGTGGTGGCCACGCAGCCCTGGGTGCACGGCATCGGCGGCAACGTGACCGAGGCGGCGATCCTCGAGGTCGACAGCATCTGGCTTGACGCTGACGCCCCCGGCCGCAAGTAACCGCGTTCCGGCGGCGGGACAGCCCGCCGCCGGCTCTTGAAAGGATTCCCGATGGCGCTGGTCCTCCTCCGACGTCTGCTTCAGGCCGTCGTGACGGTCGCGGTGGTGATCACACTGGTCTTTCTGATCTTCAGCGTGATCCCGGGCGATTATGTTTCGTCGCTGATGGCCGAGAAGCGATCGCTCGACCCTGCGGTGGCAGAGCGGATCGCGGCCGAACTGCACCTGAACGATCCGGTCCTGCTGCGGCTGGGACAGTATCTGGTCGGGATCTTGCATGGCGATCTGGGCCTGTCCTTCGCCACCCAGCAGCCGGTGACCGAGATGCTGTCCGGCCGGATCTGGGCCTCGTTCAAGCTGGCCTGCGCGGCGATGGCCTGCGCCATCGTCACCGGCCTGCCGCTCGGCTATATCGCCGCGGCGCGGCAGAACCGCTGGATCGACGGGCTGGCGATGGTCTTCGCGGTCTCGGGCCTGTCGGTGCCCGGGTTCTGGTTCGGCCTGCTCCTGATGTATGTGTTCTCGCTGCAGCTCGGGTGGCTGCCGACCTTCGGCTATGGCCAGGGCGGCATCGAACACCTGATCCTGCCCGCGCTCACGCTTGGCATCGCACCGATGGCGTTGCTCGCGCGGACGACCCGTGCCGCAGTGCTCGAGACGAAGAATGCCGATTTCATCCGCACCGCCCGGTCGAAGGGCATGTCGGAGGGGCGGCTCGTGCGCAAGCATCTCGCGCGCAATGCCTTCATGCTGATCCTGACGATGATCGGGCTGCAGTTCGGCTCGATGATGGGCGGATCGGTGGTGATCGAGAGCCTCTTCGCCTGGCCTGGCGTGGGCTCGCTGCTGATCCAGTCGGTGGGGCTGCGCGATATCCCCGTGGTGCAGGGCTGCATCCTCGTGATCGTCCTGTTCTTCCTGATCGTCAACACGCTGGTCGATGTCGCATATCTGCTGATCGACCCGCGCATCCGCTACAAATGAGGAAGCCGGCCATGCTCAAGCTCCTGGCGCGTCCCAATCTGGCGACGGGTGGTGCGATCGTCCTGATCGCGATCTTCGTCGCCGTCTTCGCGCCGCTGATCGCGCCGCATGATCCGATCACCGACGCAAACCTGATGTTCGCCGAGACCGCGCCCGATGCCGATTTCCTGATGGGCACCGACGAGCAGGGGCGCGACATCTTCTCGCGCATCGTCTATGGCGCGCGGATCGCGCTGACGATCGGGCTGCTGGTCGAGCTGATGAACACCATCATCGGCGTCGCTCTGGGCGTTTCGGCGGGATATTTCGGCGGCTGGTGGGACGAATTCGTGCAGGGGCTGACCAATGTCATGCTCGCGGTGCCGACGATCGTCTTCGCGCTGGCGCTGATGGCGGTGCTGGGGCCCGGAATCCTGAGCCTGCTGATCGCGCTTGGCATGACCGACTGGGCCTACAGCTGCCGGATCTCGCGCGCGCAGGTGCTGACGATGAAATCGCGCCCCTTCGTGCAGGCGGCCCGGACGATGGGCTATGGCCCGGTGCATATCATGGCGCGCGAGCTGCTGCCGAATATCGCGGGGCCGCTGGTCGTGGTGGCGACGATGGGGATCGGGTCGGCGATCATGGCCGAGGCGTCGCTCTCCTTCCTCGGGCTGGGCGTGGTGCCGCCGGCGCCGAGCTGGGGCTCGATGCTGGCGCGGGCGCGCGAACAGCTGATCGTGGCGCCCTGGGTCGCGGTCTTCCCCGGGCTCGCGATTTTCTTCACCGTGCTCGGGTTCAATCTGCTCGGCGACGGTCTGCGCGACCTGCTTGATCCGCAGGGGAGGTCGAAACGATGAGCGACGAGGTTCTGCGGATCGAGGATCTGACGATTGCACTGCGCGTCGAGGGGCGCGATCACCCGGCGGTCGAGGGGGTCAACCTGACGATCGGGCGTGGCGAGGTGGTCGGGCTCGTGGGCGAGTCCGGCTGCGGCAAGAGCCTGACCGCGCTGTCGGTGGCCGGGCTTCTGACCGCGCCGATGCACGTTTCGAACGGTCGTATCCTGATCGAGGGACAGGATGTGGCCCGGTTGTCGAACCGGTCGTTGCGGTCGCTGCGGGGCGACCGGATCGCGATGATCTTCCAGGAGCCGATGACCGCGCTGAACCCGCTGATGACGATCGGCGACCAGATCGGCGAGATGTTCGTCCTGCACCGCGGCCTGGGGGCGCGTGCCGCCCGCAAGGCGGCGATCGCGGCGCTCGACCGGGTTCAGGTGCCGGGCGCGGCGCGGCGGGTCGACGACTATCCGCACCAGCTCTCGGGCGGGATGCGGCAAAGGGTGATGATCGCGATCGCGCTCGCCTGCGATCCGGCGCTTCTGATCGCGGACGAGCCGACCACCGCGCTCGACGTCACGATTCAGGCCGAGATCATCGACCTGATCCTCGAGCTGTGCCGCGAGCAGGGGACGGCGGTGCTGATGATCTCGCACGATCTCGGGCTGGTGGCGCGGATCTGCAACCGCGTTGCGGTGATGTATGCCGGCCATCTGATCGAGGAACAGGCCGCCGAGCGGATCTTCCTGTCGCCGCACCATCCCTATACCCGGGGCCTCGTCGGGGCCCTGCCGCGGCTCGGCCGGCGGCTGACCGAGGGGCAGGCGGCGCTGACCGAGATCCCGGGCACGGTGCCGGCGATCCTCGATTACGGCGCGGGCTGCCGCTTTGCGCCGCGCTGCACCCGGGTGATGGCGCATTGTGCCGCGGCCACGCCCGAGACCACGCAACTCCCGCAGGGCGGGCGGATACGGTGTTTTCTCCATGACTGAAGCAGAGCCCGTCCTGCGCTTGCAGGATCTGAAAGTGCATTACCCGGTGCGTCTGGGCCACGGTTTCGGCAAAAGCGTGCTGAGGGCCGTGGATGGCGTGAGCCTCGACATCGGGCGCGGCGAATGCCTGGGGCTCGTGGGGGAATCCGGTTGCGGCAAGTCCTCGCTCGCACAGGCGGTGATGGGGCTGGTGCCGGTGAGTTCCGGGCGCATCGCGCTCAACGGGCGCGAGGACTGGGGCGCCGACCGGCTTGCCCGGGCACGGATGGTGCAGATGGTGTTCCAGGACCCGTTCTCCTCGCTCAACCCGCGCCAGAGCATCGGCCAGAGTCTCGGTGGACCGCTGAAGCTGCATGGCATCGCCAACCGTTCCGAGCGCGAGGACCGGGTCGCCACGATGCTGCGCAAGGTCGGGCTGAACCCCGACGCGGCCGGCCGCCATCCGCATGAATTCTCGGGCGGGCAGCGGCAGCGCATCGCCATCGCCCGGGCGCTGATCGTCGAGCCGCAACTCGTTGTCTGCGACGAGCCGGTCTCGGCGCTCGACGTGTCGATCCGGGCGCAGATCATCAACCTGCTGCTCGAACTCAAGGACGAGCTCGGGGTGGCGCTGCTGATGATCTCGCATGATCTCGGCGTGGTCGAACACATGAGCGACCGCATCGCCGTGATGTATCTCGGCCGCATCGTCGAGGAGGGTGACTGGCGCAAGATCTTCACTGCGCCCGCCCATCCCTATACCCGCACGCTGATCGCCTCGATCCCCGACCCGGCGCGCCCGGATGCCGGCTGGGAGCGGCTGCGCGGCGAGGCGCCCTCGGCGCTGGCCCCGCCCGCAGGCTGCGCCTTTCACCCGCGCTGTGCACAGGCGTTCGGGCCCTGTCGCGCCGGTGGCGTGCCGGAGTTCACCGGGCTGGCGGACGACCACCGCGCCCGCTGCCATCTGTTGACTGAAGGAGCTTCGCGATGAGCAACCATGCCGACGTGATCGTGGTGCGTTCGGGCGCCGATCACCGGGCGCCGCATCTTGGCACGCTGCGGATCGGCGATTGGGAAATCCCCTGCGTGACCGGCCGGGGCGGACTGACCGAGCCGTCGCGAAAGCGCGAGGGCGATCTGTGCACGCCGATCGGTGTCTTCCCGCTGCGCTATGGTTTCTACGACCCGGCGGTCTTCGGCGATGCGCCGCGCGGGCTGGCCTTTCCCTTCGTGCCGAAACCCGCCGACTGGCTCTGGGTCGAGGATACGACGGACCCGCTTTACAACCGGTTCGCGCAGGACGGCGGGGGCGGCGGGCGCGACAACGAGGCGCTGTTCGATCTCTTCGTTCCCGTCGGCTGGAACGACGCGACGCCGGTGATCGGCAAGGGCAGCGGTATCCTGATCCATGCCGCGCGGGAGGATTTCTCGGGCTCTGCCGGTTGCGTCGCGGTCGCGCGGTCGCATCTCATGCCGCTTGCCGAACGGCTGCGCCCGGGCATGCTGATCGACATCGGGTTCGCCGACACGGCCAGCGCGCCGGCCCGGGCAGCGGAACCCGAGGCCGGCGGGCCCGAAAGCGTGACCTTCCGCGCGCTGCAACCCGGGCCGCGGCTGCTCATCGCCGGGGCGGTGCATGGCAACGAGCCCGCCGGGCCGGCGGCGATCGCGCGGGCCATTGCGGCGTTTCGCGCGGGGGCGCTGCGGCTTGGGCGCGGCTCGGTCACCTTCGTTCCGGTGATGAACCCGCTCGCCTGGGCGCAGAACAGCCGCGAGGGCATGCGCAACCTCAACCGCGATCTGTGCGAGCGCCCGGTGCCGCTCGACAACGAGGACCGGCTCGGCAATGTGATCTGCCCGATCCTGCGCGCTCATGACGTGCTGATCGACCTGCATTCCTTTTCCGCGCCGGGCGAGGCTTTCGCGCTCTGCGGTCCCGCCGACAATGACGGCGGGCTCGAGCCGTTCCACCGCGCGGCAGAGGAGGCCGCGCTGGTGCGGGCGCTTGGCCTGCCGCTTGTGGTGCATGGCTGGATGGCGGCGCATGACCGCGCCCTCGCGCAGCGCCGGGCGGCGGGCGGGCCGGCGGGGCTTGCGGCCCATGGCGTCGGCACGACGGAATACATGCGCTTCGCGGGCGGCTATGCGGTCACGGTGGAATGCGGACAGCATCTTGATCCGCGTGGCCCCGAGATCGGCTGGCAGGTGATCCTGAACGGGCTCTCGCATCTGCGGATGATCGACCGTCCGCTGCCGGATCTGCCCGCACCGCGCGAGCTCGAGATCGGCGAGGCGATCCTGGCCGCGGATGACGACGACCGGATGATCCGCCAGTTCAGCGCCGGCGAGCCGGTGCGCCGCGGCGAGGTCATCGGGCAGCGCGCCGACGGCATGCCGATCACCGCGCCCGCCGACGGGGCCCTGATCTTCGCCGGGCTCACGGCGGCGGCGGGCACCGAGCTTGCCTTCCTGTGCCACTTCGCGGATCGTCTTGCCCGGATGGATCGGAGCTCCGAGGCCTGCGCCGGAAGCCGCCCGGCAGACTAGGCCTCGGGACGCGATCAAAAGGGGCATGGCGCGGCGACAGGCACGGTCTTCGGTCTTGCCTGTCGCCGGATCGCCACCACGCTGCACAAGACCAGGCCCGAGGGCCAGATTGAAAGGATCCCAGATGTCAGAATTCTCGGCTTTCGGGCCCGACTTCCCCTTTGCCTATGACGACTGGCTCGCCAATCCTGCCGGGCTCGGGCAGGTTCCCGCGGCGCGCCACGGCGCCTCGGTCGCGATCGTCGGTGCGGGCGCGGCGGGGGTGATCGCGGGGCACGAGCTGATGAAGCTCGGCCTGCGCCCGGTGCTTTATGAATCGGGCGCCTTCGGTGGGCGGCTGCGCTCGGAACCCTTCGAGGGCACGGAGGATGTCATCGCCGAACTCGGCGGCATGCGCTTTCCCGTCTCGTCGCGCGGTTTCTACCATTACGTCGATCTTCTCGGCTGCGAGAGCGCGCCCTTTCCGAACCCGCTGACCGAGGCGGCCGGCTCGACGGTGATCGATCTCGAGGGCGAGACGCTTTTCGCCCGCACGCTCGACGATCTGCCCGAGCTCTATCGCGAGGTTGCGCGCGCCTATGACGCGGCGCTCGAGGAGGGGGCGCGGTTTTCCGACCTGCGCGCGGCGATGGCGGCGCGGGATGCCGCGCGCGTGAAGGAGATCTGGGACCCGCTCGTCGCGGCCTGGGACGAGCGCACCTTCTATGATTTCGTCACCACCTCCGAGGCCTTCCGCCAGCTCGGCTTCCGCCACCGCGAGGTGTTCGGGCAGGTCGGGTTCGGCACCGGCGGCTGGGACAGCGACTTCCCGAATTCGATGCTCGAGATCCTGCGGGTGAACCTCTGCGCGCTTGACGACAACCAGCGCTATATCGTCGGCGGGGTGGAGAACGTGCTGCACCGGCTCTGGCGGCAGCCCGCCGATTGCGCGCATTGGGGGCGGATGACGCTGGCCGGGCTGAACGGCGGCGCGACGCGCTCGCGCGTGACGCGGATCGCGCGGGATGCCGGCGGCGCCATCGCGGTGACCGATCGCTGGGGCCGTGTGGATCTTTACGACGCGGTGCTGGTGACCTGCCAGAGCCACCTGCTGACCACCTCGATCGAGACCGACGAGGAGCTTTTCGACCAGAAGCTCTGGATGGCGCTCGATCGCACCCGCTACATGCAGGCGGCAAAGACCTTCGTGATGGTCGACCGGCCGTTCTGGCACGACATCGACCCGGCGACCGGGCGGCCGGTGATGTCGATGACGCTGACCGACCGGATCACCCGCGGCACCTATTTCTTCGACAACGGGCCGGACCGGCCCGGGGTGATCTGCCTGTCCTATTCGTGGATGACCGATGCGCTGAAGGTGCTGCCGCATGACGCGGAAAAGCGGGTGGAGCTGGCGCTCTCGGCGCTTGGGCGGATCTATCCGGGGGTGGATATCGCCAGCCATATCCGCGGCAATCCGATCTGCGTGAGCTGGGAGACCGACGAGAATTTCCTCGGTGCCTTCAAGGGCGCGCTGCCGGGACATTACCGCTACAACCATCGCATGTATGGCCATTTCATGCAGGAGGCCCTGCCGGCGGCGCAGCGCGGCATCTTCCTTGCCGGCGACGGCATCAGCTGGACCCCGGCCTGGGTCGAGGGCGCGGTGCAGACGGCGCTGAACGCGGTCTGGGGCATCATGACCCATTTCGGCGGCGCCTGCGATCCGGCGAACCCCGGCCCGGGCGATCTCTATCCCACCCTCGGGCCGGTCGCGCTCGACTGATCCGCCGCCATCGAAAGGACGAAACGTGAAAGTGTTCATCAGTGCCGACATGGAAGGCACCGCCGGCATCACCACCTGGAGCGAGACGGAAAAGGATCATCCCGATTACGCCGAGTTCCGCGCCTACATGACCGAAGAGGTCCTGGCCGCCTGCGAGGGCGCGCGCGCTGCGGGGGCCGAGGAGGTGGTGGTGAAGGACGCCCATTCCTCCGGGCGCAACCTCATCATCGGGCGGCTGCCGGCCTATGTGCGCATCCTGCGCAGCTGGAGCGGGCATCCCGACACGATGATGTTCGGCATCGGCGCGGGGTTCGACGCGGCCGTCTACACCGGCTATCACAACCGCGCCGGGGCCGAGACCAACCCGCTGTCGCACACCCTGACCGATCAGATCATGCGGATCACGATCAACGGCGAGCCGGCCTCGGAGTTCACCATCAACGCCCGCACCGCGGCGCGCTACGGAGTGCCCTCGGTCTTCCTGTCGGGCGATGCGGGCATGTGCCGGGCGGCCAGGGATTTCGTTCCCGGCATCGCCACGGTGGCAACCTCCGAGGGCATCGGCGGGGCCACGCTGTCGATCCCGCCGGCGAAATCGGCCGCGCTGATCCGCGAGGGGGTCGAGCGCGCGGTCGCCGCGCGGCGCGCCGGGATGATGCCGCCGATGCCTGACAGCTACGAGCTGGTGATCGAGTACAACAACCCGAAAAGCGCCTATCGCTGCCAGTGGTTCCCGGGCGGGGAACTCTGTGGCGAGCGCTCGGTGCGCTGGCGCTTCTCCGACCCGTTCGAGATCCAGCGCACCTTGCGCTTCGTCTCGGGCGGCTGAGACCCGGGGGCGGCCGGGGGCGGGCCCGGGCTCAGTGCGGGGCCTGGGCCGCCTGCCAGAACCGGCGGGTGTCGGCGTTTTGCGCGTGGATGTGACGATAGAGCCGGATTTCAAGCTCCATGTCCCAGTCCGGCGATGCGGAGGCACGCACCAGCGTGCCCGCCCGCAGCTCCTGTTCGATCAGGCTTTCGGGCAGCCAGCACATCCCGGCGCCGCGCATCGCGAGCGTCTTCAGCCCGGCGCTGATCGTGTTTTCATGCACTGTCCGGCGCCGGGGCCCCGACCGGCCGGCGAACAGGCGTTCGAGTGCGACGCCGAAGAACGAGCTGTAGCCATAGCTGAGATAGGGGATCTCCGCGCCCTGGCTCTGCATCCGCTCGAACAGCCCGGCCCCCGGAACATGCACGCCCGAGCGCAGCCGCACCTCGGGCGCGGCGACGGGGATCAGCCGGTCGGTGCCGACCGCGAGGAAGTCGAAACGCTGCCAGTCGAGGTGGAACGGCACCAGCCCATGCGCATAGGTCAGGAAGAAATCCGCCTCGCCGTCGATCAGCGCCGCAAGATTGGCCTCGATCCCGCCGCGATCGGGGATCAGCGAGACCCGGATGTTCGCGAAGCGGTTTTCAAGCCAGTCGGGCAGGAAGGTCACGGTCAGCGTGTGCAGCGCGGCCAGGCGCAACATCCGCCCTTCGCCCGACGGCTGCAGGGACTCGCGCACCGAGTAGAAATTGCGGATCGCGTCCTGCGCCACAGGCAGGAACCGCCGCCCCTCCGGGGTGAGTTCGGCCGGCACCGTGGCCCGGTTGATGAGCGTCGTGCCGAGCCAGGCCTCCAGCTGCTTGATTCGGCGGCTGAAGGCCGATTGCGTGACGTTCCGGGCCTCGGCGGCGCGCGAGAAGCTCGAGGTTTCCGCCAGCGTCACGAAATCTTCGAGCCACTTGAGTTCCATTTATTGAGCACACCTTTTCCGACGGACGCGGGCGTTTCTGACGAGCCATCTTATAAGATGATGAATAAAAAGCATTATGCAATTCGTGCATGAGATGTTGCGCAAGTTGAATTGGCCATGCTCCCGCGCCTCACCCCAGGTTCGATTCAACCCAAGTCGAACTGGTGCATGACATGAGCAGAACCATCTACTGCAACGGAAGCTTCGTTCCCGAGGCGCGCGCGACGATCAGTATCTTCGATCGCGGCACGCTGTTCGGTGACGCCGTCTACGAGGTGACCGCGGTCTTCGACGGCCGGATGATCGACAACGATCTTCACCTTGCACGGCTGCAGCGCTCTCTCGGCGAGCTCGGTATTCCGATGCCCGCCGCGCGGGAGGAGATCGCGCGGATCCAGCACGAGCTGATCGCGCGCAACGGCCTGCGCGAAGGCGTGGTCTATCTGCAGGTGTCGCGCGGCATCGCGGATCGCAATTTCCTGTGGTCCGAGGACATCGCCCCGACGCTGATCGGGTTCACCCAGGCAAAGACGCTCCACGACACCGCGGCGCAGCGTGAGGGCATCGAGGTGGATCTCGCGCCCGACACGCGCTGGCAGCGCCGCGACATCAAGACGGTGATGCTTTTGGGGCAGGTGCTCGCGAAGGCGGCGGCGCGGCGCAAGGGCTGCGATGACGTCTGGCTCTGCGAGGACGGAATGGTGACCGAGGGGGCCTCGGCGACGGCCTATATCGTCACCGCTGCGGGGCAGGTGGTGACGCGGCCGAACTCGCGGATCTCGCTGCCCGGCTGCACCCGGCAGGCGCTCTTGCGGCTGTGCGCGGCGCATGGGCTCACGCTCGACGAACGTCCCTTCTCGCCGGCGGAGGCACAGGCTGCCGCCGAGGCGTTCCAGACCTCTGCCTCGAGCTTCGTCACCCCGGTGATCCGGATCGCGGGCGTTGCGGTCGGGACCGGCGTGCCGGGCCCCGTCACCCGCCATCTGCAACAGCTTTACCTCGAGACCGTCGGCGTTCGCGCGCCGGTCTCCAACTGACCCGACAAGAACCAACACCAACAGGAGAGACACATGAAGACGACTGCAAAGATCCTCGGCCTCGCCCTTGGCGCAATGCTGGGTGTCTCGGCTCCCGCTCTGGCGGCCGAGGGCTATGGCGACTGCAAGCTCTACGGCAAGGGCGGCACGGAGACGATCACCCCCGCGGTTCCCGGCCAGTTCACCGTCATCATCAACCTGCCCGCGGTGGGCGAGTTCAACGGCGATACCGAAGACAGCGTCACCAGCGGGCGCGAGTTCTGCATGGCGGTGAACATCGCCTACCGCCTCGGGCTCGACAAGGTGGTGCTGAAGAATGCCTCCTTCGACTCGATCGTCGCCGGCCAGAACAGGGATTTCGACATCGCGCTGGCACTGATCTCGGTGACCGAGCCGCGCAAGAAGGTGGTCGATTTCTCGACGCCCTATGCCCACGGCGCCTTCGGGATCGCCACCCGCGCGGATGCGCCGGTGACCGAAGACAGCATCAAGACCACGAAACTCGGCACGCAGGCCGGCACGATCATGGTGGACTGGGTTCAGGAGAATCTGCCCGATGCCAGGCTTTCGGTGTTCGACGATACCGGCGCGATGTTCACTGCGCTGGCCGCGGGCAATGTCGATGCGGTGATGACCGACCTGTCGGTCGTGCTCGGCCAGGTCGGAAACTCGAAGGGCCGTCTCGCCGTGGTCGGGAAGTATGCGAGCGACCGCGACACCGCCGGGATCTATCCGAAGGGTTCGGCCGAGGAGGCGACGATCAACAAGATCATCGCCGACATGGAAGCGGATGGCACGCTGAAGGATCTGGAGATGCAATATCTCGCGCCCGCCTGGGGCGGCCTGATGCCGGCGGATGTTCCGGTCTGGAAGCACTGAGACGATGGCAGACCCGTTTTCGAACGCGTTGCCGGAGCAGGACCTGCGCGCCGAGATCTGGCGCGCAGGTTCGGCGCCGCGCAGCCATCTTGGCCGGGCGGGCCTGACACTGGCCCTCGGGCTGGTGACCTTTCTCGCCGTTGCGGTCTCGGCCCAGCACATCGGCGCCTATGCGATCTCGCAGGGGGTCTCGCCGGTGGTGGCGACGCTGCCCGGGATTGTCGCCGTGCTCGCCGCGGTGGTGGTCCTGCTGATGGCGTTGCGCGCCTTGCGCTGCGCGCTCGCCGCGGCCCGGCACAGCGAGGTCTATGCCGCCCGCGAGCTCGGCGCCGCGGCCTCGCTCGGCGCCTGGAAGGCGATGTCCTGGGAGGGGGCGCTGCTGATCCTGACCGCGGCGGCCTGGTTTCTCGTGGTCAATGACGCGGCGGTCAGCCGCACCTTCTTCGACCTCGCGCTGATCCGGGATTCGGCGCTGAAGGTGCTGCGCGCCTTCGGCACCAATGTGGTGATCTTCTTCGTCTCCGGGGTCCTGATCCTGATCTGGTCCCTCGTCGTGGCGGTTGCGCGGACCCTGCCGGGCGAGGCCGGCAAGCCGTTGCGCTTTCTCGCCATCGCCTATGGCGATCTGTTCCGTGGCCTGCCCGCGATCATCACGATCTACCTGATCGGTTTCGGCCTGCCGCTGACCAATCTGCCGGTGATCGCGCATCTGTCCTCGACGAGCTATGCGATCATCGCGCTCACGCTGACCTACGGCGCCTATACCTCCGAGGTCTATCGCGCCGGGATCGAATCGGTGCATCACAGCCAGGTCGCCGCGGCGCGCTCGCTCGGGCTGAGCCATGCGAAGACGCTGCGCTACGTCGTCGTGCCGATGGCGGTGCGCAACATCATCCCGCCGCTGATGAACAACTGCATCAGCCTGCAGAAGGACACCGCCCTCGTCGCGATCATCGGCACGATCGACGCCTTCAACCAGTCGAAGATCATCGCGGCCAACCATTTCAACCTGTCGGCGGTGACCACCGTCGCCATTCTCTTCATCGCGGTCACCATCCCGCAGGCGCGGCTTGCCGACCGGCTGTCCGAGCGCGACCGGCAGCGGATGCGGGCGGGGGGCTGAACCATGGCACTGCTTGAAATCGACAACATCCGCAAACACTACGGATCATTCGAGGTGATTTCCGGCCTGTCGCTCGATGTCAGCGAGCATGAGGTGATCTGCCTGATCGGCCCGTCGGGGTGCGGCAAGTCCACGCTGCTGCGCTGCGTCAACCGGCTGGAAGAAATCAGCGCGGGCGAGATCCGCATCCATGGCGACCGGATCACCGGCGAGGGCGTCGATCTCGACCGGCTGCGGCGCGACATCGGCATCGTGTTCCAGGGCTACAACCTGTTCCCGCACATGACCGTGCTCGAAAATACGCTGCTTGCGCCGACCAGGGTGCTTGGCCTGTCGCGCCGCGAGGCGACGGAGAAGGCGCTGGGCTTTCTCGACCGGATCGGTCTTGCGCATAAGGCGAATGCCTATCCCGACAGCCTGTCGGGCGGACAGCAGCAGCGCGTCGCGATCGTGCGTGCGCTGATGATGGACCCGATGCTGCTGCTGCTCGACGAGATCACCTCGGCGCTTGACCCGGAGCTGGTTTCCGAGGTGCTCGACATCGTGCGCGATCTGGCGGCCGGCGGGATGACGATGATCCTTGCGACGCATGAGATGGGGTTCGCGCGCGAGGTTGCCGATCGCATCTGTTTCCTGCAGGCGGGAAACATCTATGAACAGGGGCCTCCGGCGCAGGTGTTCGGCAATCCGCAGGGCGAGCGCACGCAGGCCTTCCTGAGCAGTCTCAAGCGGGCCGGGCGGCTTTAGGAGGGAAGATGAACGAGGCACGACGGCTTGGTCTCTGGACGGAGGGGCGCAATGCCCTGCCGGCCGGGCCATGGAACGCGATCACCGATGTTCCCGGCGTTTCGGTCGGTCATCGCACGATTTCCGGGGCGGGGCTCGCCACCGGCGTCACGGCGGTGCTGCCGCAGGCCGGCGATCTTTTCCGCAGCAAGCCCCGCGCGGCGGTCGAGGTCATCAATGGCTTCGGCAAGTCGGCGGGGCTGATGCAGGTCGCCGAGCTGGGCACGCTGGAAACGCCGATCCTGCTGACCAACACCTTCGGCGTCGCCGCCTGCTGCGAGGCGCTGATCCGCCGTGCGATCGCCGAAAACCCGGAAATCGGTCGCGCGACCTCGACGGTCAACCCGCTGGTGCTCGAATGCAACGACGGGTCGATCAACGACATCCAGAGACTGGCCGTGCGCGAGGCCGATGCGCTGGCGGCGATCGCGGATGCGCGGAGCGGAGCCTTCGAACAGGGCGCCGTCGGGGCCGGCACCGGGATGACCGCCTTCGGCTTCAAGGCGGGGATCGGCAGCGCCTCGCGCCGGATGCGGATCGGCGCGCAGGAGTTCACGCTGGGGGCGCTGGTGCTGGCGAATTTCGGCCGGGCGGGGGATCTGGTCCTGCCCGACGGGCGCCGGCCGGACCCGCGCGGCCCCCGGCCCGGCGAGAAGGGCTCGGTGATCGTCGTTCTGGGCACGGACCTGCCGCTCGACGGGCGGCAGCTTCAGCGCATCGCGCGCCGTGCCGGGGCCGGACTGGCGCGGCTCGGGGCGTTCTGGGGCAACGGCTCGGGCGATGTCGCCCTTGCCTTCACCACCGCGGACCCGCTTCCGCATCATGGCACGGACCCTTTCCGGACCCTGCGCCGTCTCGACGACGGGCTGATCGACCTGCCGTTCCGGGCCGCGGCGGAGACGGTTCAGGAGGCGGTGCTGAACGCATTGTGCGCGGCGCCGGCGACCCGGGGCCGCGACGGGCGGCATTTCCCCGCGCTCGCCGATTGGGCCGGCGCGGGTGCCGGGCAATAGCACGCGCGGAGCGGACGATCGGAAAAGGAGAGGATATGAAGGTTTTCATCAGTGCCGACATGGAAGGCACGGCGGGCATCACCAGCTGGAGCGAGACGGAAAAGGAGCATCCCGATTACGCGGAGTTCCGCGCCTATATGACCGAGGAGGTCGTGGCGGCCTGCGAGGGCGCGCGCGCCGCCGGTGCCGAAGAGGTTCTGGTGAAGGACGCGCATGAGACCGGCCGCAACCTGGTGATCGGACGCCTGCCGGAGTATGCGCGCGTGGTGAGGGACTGGAGCGGCCATCCGGATTCGATGATGTTCGGCCTCGACCGGGGCTTCTCTGCCGCCGTTTACACCGGCTATCACGACCGCGCCGGGGCCGAGACGAACCCGCTGGCGCATACCCTGAACACGCGGATCATGCGGATCACCATCAACGGCGCGCCGGCGTCGGAGTTCACGCTCAACGCCCGCACCGCGGCGCGCTACGGTGTTCCTTCCGTTTTCCTGTCGGGCGATGCCGGGATGTGCGCGGCGGCGCGCGCCCTCGTGCCCGGCATCGAGACTGTGGCGACGAGCGAGGGGATCGGCCGCGCGACGGTATCGCTCACGCCGTCGCGGGCGGTCGCGGCGATCCGCGACGGGGTCGAGCGTGGCGTTGCGGCCCGGCGCGCGGCGCTGATGCCGCCGATGCCCGAACGCTACGAGCTGGTGATCGAATACGATAACCCGGCCAGCGCGTTCCGGTCCCACTGGTTCCCCGGCGGCGAGATCTGCGGCGAGCGGTCGGTGCGCTGGACGGTCGCCGACGCCTTCGAGGTTCAGCGCATCCTGCGCTTCGTCTCCGGCGGCTGAGGCCGCTGCCGTTGACCGGGTTCCCAAAAGCCGTGCCGCCGGCCCGGCCGCGGCTCAGCGGGCGACGATCATCTTCGCTGCCAGCTCGGCCGCATTGCGCACGCCAAGCTTGCGCAGGATCGCGGCGCGGTGCACCTCGACCGTGCGCGGCGAGATCCCCATCGCCTGCCCGGTCTCCTTGCTGGTGTGGCCGTTGACGATGTGCCGCGCGACCTCGCGTTCCTTCGGGGTCAGCGTCGCGCCGTCCGGGGCGCGGTCCTTCAGCGGTTCGAAGGTCCAGACCATCAGCCGGAACGGGTCGGCCGGCGTCAGGGTGCGGCCGCGCGCCCGCATCCAGACGATTTCGCCGTCGCGGCGCTGCATGAAACGCTCGTCCTCATAGCGCGGCCGGCTGGCCAGCCAGCGGTGCCAGCGGTCGCCGGTCTTCTCGTAATCGACGCTCGAGGGATAGAGCACGCGGATCGACTGGCCCTCGAGTTCGGCGCGGTTCCAGCCGAACAGCAGCTCGGTCTCGGTGTTCACCCGCAGGATGCGGCGGTCCGACATCACCATGATCGCCACCGGCGCATCCATGAAGCCGGTCAGGTTCTGTACTGCCTCGGGAAGCTCCGCATAGTTCATGCCGCACCTGCATCTACGTGGTTTATACGTATTTATCTACGTAGTTTTGCGGATGTGCACCAGCCCCTCCACAGCCGAGAGTGACAGCGGGAGGACAGCGACATGACATCCATCTATATCACCGGCAGCGGCCACACCCGCTTTGGACGGCTGACCGAGACGCTCGAGGAGCTGATCGTCGCCGCGGCGCGCGAGGCGATCGCCGAGGCCGAGATCGACCCGGCCGAGATCGACGCGGTCTATCTGGGCCATTTCAACTCGGGGCTGGTGCCGGACGGTTTCGCCTCCTCGCTGATCCATCAGGCGCATCCGGCGCTGCGCTTCAAGCCGGCGGCGCGCTGCGAGAACGCCTGTGCCTCGGGCGCGGCGGCGATCCATGCCGGGCTGAACATGATCCGCGCCGGGCGGGCGCGCACCGTGCTGGTGGTGGGCGCCGAGAAGATGACCCACCGCTCGACCCCCGAGGTGACGACGGCGCTTGCCGGCGCCGGCTATCAGAACGACCCGGTCGAGGCGGCGCTGAGCTTCCCGCAGGTCTTCGCCGTGGCCGCGCAGGCCTATGCCGAGCGCTATGGCGACCCGATGGACGCGATGGCCCGGATCGCGGCGAAGAACCACGCCAATGCGCTGAACAATCCGCTCGCGCAGATGCACAAGGCGATGTCCTATGAGTTCTGCCGCGAGGTCAGCGAGAAGAATCCGCTGATCGCACCGCCGCTGCGGCTGTCGGATTGCTCGCTCGTCTCGGATGGCGCCGCGGCCGTGGTGCTGACCGCTGATCCGCAATCGGCCCGCCGCGTCCGCATCGCCGCGGCCGAGCATGTCTCGGATTACCTGCCGATGAGCCGGCGCGATTTCATCGCCTTCGAGGGGCCGGAACGCGCGATCCGCGCGGCCTATGCCGCGGCGGGGATCACCGTTGACGACCTCGACTTCGCCGAGGTGCACGACTGCTTCACCCCGGCCGAGCTGCTGATCTACGAGGCGATGGGGCTGGCTGCGAAGGGGCAGGGCGCGCGCGCGATCGAGGAGGGCACGGTGCTGCCCGAGGGAGCGCTGCCGGTGAACCTGTCGGGCGGGCTGAAGGCCAAGGGCCATCCGGTCGGCGCCACCGGCGTCTCGATGCATGCGCTGGCGTTCCGGCAGCTGACCGGACAGGCGGGCGCGATGCAGCGGCCCGGGGCCGAATGGGGCCTGACCTTCAACATGGGCGGCGCCGCGGTGGCGAACTATGCCACGGTGCTGCAGGCGGCGGGCCTCTGAATGAACATCGCGAGTTGGCTTTACCAGACGGCCCATGCCTGGCCGACCCGTCCTGCCGTGTTCCAGGGCGACAGCCTGCGGCACAATTATGCAAGCCTGCTGCGCGCGGTCAGCGACCGGGCCCGGCATCTGGGCGCGGTGCATGGCATCGGCCCGGGCGACCGGGTGGCGATCTTTGCCAAGAACGCGCCCGAATACATCGAATGGCTGCATGCCTGCTGGTGGATCGGCGCGGTCGTGGTGCCGGTGAACTGCAAGCTGCACCCGACCGAGGCCGAGTGGATCGTGCGCAACTCGGGCGCGGCGCTGGTCGTCACCGACAAGGGCACGCTTTTCCCGGGGCTGGCCGAGGAGGCGATCGCTGCCGCGGTGCCGAAGGGCGACCCGGTGCTCCCGCCGCGTCCGGCGGCGGCGGGTGATCTGGCCTGGCTCTTCTACACCTCGGGCACCACCGGCAAGCCCAAGGGGGTGATGCTCAGCCACGAGAACCTGCGGCAGATGACGCTGTGCTATGCGCTCGACGTCGACGGGCCGCGGCCCGAGGATCACATGCTTTACGCCGCGCCGATGTCGCATGGCGCGGGGCTTTACATGTTCGCGCAGATCCGCGCGGGCGGCGCGCATCTGGTGCCGGCCTCGCGCGGCTTCGATGCGGCCGAGATCATCGCGCTCGCTGAAAGCCGGGGCAATCTGGTGTTCTTCGCGGCGCCGACGATGGTCAAGCGGCTGGTCGCGGCGGCGCGTCCGCTCGGCTATGACGGCGCGGGCATCCGCACCATCATCTATGGCGGCGGGCCGATGTATGCCAATGACATCGACGAGGCGCTCGAGCTGTTCGGGCCGCGCTTCGTGCAGATCTATGGCCAGGGCGAGAGCCCGATGACGATCTCGGTGCTGCCGCGCGCGCTGGTCGCCGATCAGGGCCACCCGCGCTGGCGGGCGCGGCGCAGCTCGGTCGGGATCGCGGCCGGTGCCGCGACCGTGGCGATCCTGTCGCCCGAGGGCGAGCCCCTGCCGCCCGGCCAGACCGGCGAGATCTGCGTGCAGGGGCCGACGGTGATGCAGGGCTACTGGCAGAACCCGGCGGCAAGCGACGAGACCCTGCGCGGCGGCTGGCTGCACACCGGCGATCTCGGCCATCTCGACGAGGACGGCTTCCTCTATCTCACCGACCGCTCGAAGGATGTCATCATCTCGGGCGGCACCAACATCTACCCGCGTGAGGTCGAGGAGGCGCTGCTGCGCCACGAGGCGGTGTTCGAGGTTGCGGTGATCGGCGAACCGGAACCCGACTGGGGCGAGCAGGTGGTGGCCTATGTCGTGTTCGAGCCGGGCCGCGGTGCCGAGGAGGCCGAACTCGACAGCTGGGTGCGCCAGCAGATCGCCTCGTTCAAGCGGCCGAAGCGCTATGTCTTTGTGCCCGATCTGCCGAAGAACGGCTACGGCAAGATCCTGAAGACCGAACTGCGCGCCGGCGTGCAGATCTGACACATCCCGGGCAGGAGGAGCCCGGACAAAGGGAGGAAAAAACCATGAAAAGACGTGATTTTCTGCGCACGAGCGGGGCGCTGGCCGGGGCCGGGATGCTGTCCGGTCTGCCGTTTGCGGCAGGTGCCGCGACCTCGCTCAAGTTCGACAGCTACGTGACCGAGACCGCCGGCCCCTCGTGGATCGACCGCTGGTTCCTCGACGAGCTCGAAAAGCGCTCGGGCGGCGAGATCAAGGTCCGCCGCTACTGGGCGGGCAGCCTGAACAAGGTGGGCGAGCATCTGGGCGCGGTGCGCGACGGCACCTCTGAGATGACGCTGATCTCGCCCGGCTACTATCAGGCCGAGGTGCCGGTGACGCGCGGGCTCGAATGGTATTTCCGGGTCGACCGGGCGGACACGCTGCAGCTCGTCTGCCGCGACGTCTATGAGCAGTTCGCGCCGCTGCGCCAGGAATGGGAAGAGCGGCACCGCTGCAAGGTGCTGTACTGGACGAACTGGAACTATGCGCCGCTGGTGATGCGCGAGCCGATCACCTCGATCGAGGACATCAAGGGCAAGAAGATCCGCGGCTATGGCATCGCCACCGACGTGATCCAGCGCCTGGGCGGCGTTGCCGTGCCGATGGCGGCGGGCGAGGTCTATCAGGCGCTCGAACGCGGGGTGCTCGATGGGGTCTATGGTTTCGACTTCGTCACCGCCGTCGCCTACAAGCTGCACGAGATCGCGCCGAATTTCTACGACATCGGCGACGGTGCCCATGCGCCCGCGGTGGTGGTGATGAACCGTGGCGTGTTCGAGGGGCTGTCGGCCGCGAACCAGCAGATCTGCGCCGATCTGGCGGACGAGATCTATGGCGGCAAGTTCACCGAGATCTATGATCGGGTGCTGACCGACTATGTGAAGAAGGCGCTGGCCGAGGGGGCAAAGCTGCAATCCCTGCCCGATGCCGAGAAGGCGAAGGCCCGGGCGCTGGTGCAGCCGGCCGAGACACAGCAATGGGTCGACACCGTCGCTGCCCCCGCGGGCATCGACGGCGCCGCGATGCAGGCGCTGATCGACGCGGCGATTGCCAAGCACGCTCCGGCCGGCCGGCTGCGCCGCCCGGTCGAGATCGCGGCGGGGCTGTGAATGGAGCGGCTGAACCGCGCGCTCGAGCGGGTCTCGCACGGGCTGACCTGGGTGGCGCTTGCCTTCCTCGGCTTCATGATGGTGGCGATCGCCGTCGATGTCGGTGCGCGCGCGCTGATCGGCAGCGCCGTGCCCGGGCTTTTCGAGATGACCGAGATGTCGATGGTGATGGTGGTCTTCATGGGGCTCGGCGCGACGCTGGTCGATGACGGCCACATCCGCGTCACGCTGATGACCGACGCCCTGCCGCTGCACCTGTCGCGGGGGCTGGCGGCGCTGGGCTGGATATTGGCGGCGCTGACCTTCCTGCTGCTGGCCTGGCCGGCAACGCAGGAGGCCGCCTATTCCTTCTCGATCCGCGAGTTCCGCTGGGGCTATTTCCACGTGCCGGTGTGGTGGGCGAAGATCGCCACCGCCTTCGGCCTGTGGTTCGCGGCGCTGCAGGCGCTGGTCCACGCGGCGATGATCGCCACCGGCCGGATCGCCCCCGACCCGCGCGAGAGCGCCTCCCACTGAGCCGGCGGACCGGCCCCCGGTCCGCTCCCCTCACCCGTCCCGCCCGCGCCATCCCCGGCGCGGCGGGGTCGCATGGGACATGTCATGGACATCACACTGATTACACTTCTGGCCGTCGGGCTGATCTTCGTGCTGCTGGCGATCGGCACGCCGGTCTTTGCCGCGCTGGCCCTCTCGGGCGCCTTCGGCATCATCATGAGCGAGGATCTGTCCTTCCTGCTCAGCCGGCTGAAATCGCTGCCCTTCTCCTCGGCCGCGAATTATTCGCTGACGGTCATCCCGCTGTTCATCCTGATGGGCGCCTTCGCACATCAGGCGCAGGTCGGGCGGCGGCTGTTCCATGTCGCGAACAAGTGGGTCGGGCATCTGCCGGGTGGGCTCGCGATGGCGGGGATCCTGACCTCGGCGGGCTTTGCCGCGACCTCGGGCTCCTCCGTCGCCACCGCGGCGACGGTGGGCGCCGTCGCCATCCCCGAGATGAAGCGCGCGGGCTATGACCCCCGCCTTGCCGCGGGATCGGTCGCGGCGGGGGGCGTTCTGGGCGTGCTGATCCCGCCCTCGGTGCTGCTGATCTTCTATGCCGCGCTGACCGAGGTCTCGGCCGGCAAGATGCTGATCGCGGGCTTCGTGCCGGGCCTCCTGACGACGATCGTCTTCATGGCCGGCACCGCGATCGTGGCGCGCCAGAACATCGCTGCGCGCAGTCCCCGCGCCGGCTGGGGCGAGCGGCTGCGCGCCACCGGTCAGGCCTGGCAGGTGCTGGTGCTGTTCGTGATCGTGCTCGGCGGGATCTATCTCGGCCTCGTCACCCCGACCGAGGCAGGAGCGATCGGTGCGCTCGCGGCCTTCCTGATGCTGGTGTTCTCGCGCGAGGGGCGCAAGGGGCTGGGCGGGCGGCTGCAGGAAAGCTTCCGCTCGACCACCACCACCACGGTGATGGTGCTGTTCACGATGATCGGCGCGGGCATCTTCAGCTATTTCCTGACGCTGGCCCAGGTGCCGCAGGCGGTGGCCGAGGCGATCGTCGGCAGCGGCGTGCCGCCGCTTCTGGTCGTCGGCATCCTGCTGCTGCTTTACATCCCGCTCGGCATGTTCCTCGATGCCTTCTCGATGATGGTCATCACCCTGCCGATCATGTTCCCGACGGTGACCGGGCTCGGCTTCGATCCGATCTGGTTCGGCATCCTGTGCGTGAAGATGTGCGAGATCGGCCTGATCACCCCGCCGGTCGGGCTGAACTGCTTCGTCATCGCCGGCATCGACCGCGATACGCCGCTGTCCGACGTGTTCCGCGGTGCGCTGTGGTTCATCGCGATGGAGATGGTGACGGTGCTGATCCTGTTCTTCATCCCGGTCATCACCACCTGGCTGCCCGACACCATGATGGGGAGGTAAGAGATGGGAAATCGGCAAGAAGTGGCCCTGCTGACCGGCGCGGGCTCGGGCATCGGTCGCGCTGCGGCGCTGGAGCTGGCCCGCCGCGGCGCGGCGATCGCGGTCACCGATCTGCGGGCGGAGGCGGCGCAGGCCGTCGCCGCCGAGATCCGCGCACAGGGCGGCGTGGCGGTCGGGCTGGCGCTCGACGTTGCCGACCCGGCGGCGATCGAGGCGGCCTTCGACCGTGCCGAGGCAGAGCTTGGCGGCATCGACATTCTCGTCAACAGCGCCGGGCTGCTGATCGTCGAGCCGCTGCTCGGCTTTGCGCCGGAGAGCTGGCACAAGGTGATGGCGGTCAACGTCACCGGCACCTTCCTGTGCAGCCAGCGCGCCGGGCGCGGCATGGCGGCGCGCGGCCATGGCCGGATCGTCAACATCGCCTCGATCTCGGGGATGCGGGCCGGGGTCGGGCGCGCGGCCTATGGCACCTCGAAGGCGGCGATCATCGGTCTCACGCGGCAGCTTGCGCTGGAACTCGGCCCGCTCGGCGTGACCGCGAACGCGATCGCCCCCGGGGTGATCGAGACGCCGATGACGATGGACGCCTACAGCGAGGAGACCTGGACAAGGGTGCTCGACATGGTGCCGGCGCGGCGCCGCGGTCTGCCCGCCGACATCGCCGAGGCGGTGGCCTATCTCGCCTCGGACGGGGCGGGCTATGTCAACGGCGTGGTGCTGACCGTCGACGGCGGCTACATGGCCGCGGGGATGACGCAGACCGGCGCGCTCAGGGTCTGAGCGTGCCGTCCAGCACCAGCGGCAGATAGTGGTGCGGCAGGCGCATGGTGACCAGATCCTTGCGCCGCACCACGGTCGAGGGATAGGGCGTGTCGGCATTCGTCAGGTCGATTGCCAGCGTCGCCAGCCCCTCGCCCTCGAGGATCGCGCTTTCCTGCCGCGGGAAGGCGAAGGTATCGGCGCCGAAGATGCCGCTCGCCCCCGGGTTGCCGGCGCCCGGCACATTGGCGAAGACCAGATGCAGGTTGTTCTCGCCGCTGCGGGTGCGCAGCGCGTGCCAGTGCCAGGGATCGGCCGCCTTCGGGATCGGGAAGTTGTGCGGGATCGCCGTGCCGGCATGGGCGCCGGTGAAGCCGGGCGGCAGCGCGGCGGGGCAGGCGACGATGTCGCAGCCCGCCAGCGCCAGCACCCGCACGCTTTCGGGCAGCAGCGCGTCGGTGCCGGTGAGCAACCCGAGCCGGCCGAAGGGCAGATCGAAGACCGCCCAGTCATCGCCCGCCGTGGCCCATGAGAGATCCGCCTGCGCGAGGTGGATCTTGCGATAGACGCCCACCCGCCCCTCGGGGCCGGCAAGCACCACGGCGTTGTAAAGCCGCTCGCCCGCCCGCTCGGCAAAGCCCGCGACGATGTGCAGCCGGTGCCGCATCGCGATCCGGGTGAAACGGTCGATCAGCGCGCCCTCGACCGGCTCGGCGCGTGCCGCCGGGTCGCGGGGACCGGTCAGTGCAAGCTCGGGCAGCACCAGAAGTGCCGCACCGACCGCCTGCGCTTCGGCGGCGAAGGCTTCGATGCGGGCAAGGTTCGCGGCGCTGTCGTCACCGGGGGTGAATTGCGCCACGGCAAGCGTCGAGGCCCCGGCGCGCGGCAACGGCTGATGGCCGTAGAGCCGGAAATATTCGAGGGAGTTCCACGTGAAACTATTCGTCATCAGCGTCTTGTAAAGCGCGGGGCGGCGCATCTCGAAGACCGGCTCGCCCAGCACCCGGCCAAGGCGGGCGCGGGCCGGGTCGATCAGGCCGGTGATGATCGCGTCGCCCGCATCGACCTGCGCCTCGACGCGGCCATCGGGGCCGATGATGCAGCTGCCGCCCGAGAACTGCACCGTGCGCTCGAGCCCCCAGCGGTTCGCCTCGACCACGTAGCAGCCGTTCTCGAAGGCGCGGGTGATCCAGTAGGGCGCGGGGGTGCGCTCGGCCAGCCAGTTCGAGATGTGGCAGATCACATCGGCGCCCGCGAGGGTTTCAAGCCGCACCGTCTCGAAGAAATGCAGATCCATGCAGATCAGGATCGCGATCCGCCCGATCGGCGTGTCGAAGACCTGATGCGCGATGTCGCCCGAGGCCGCCCATTTCGGTTCCGAGATATAGGGGTGCGACTTGCGGTGCGTGCCGATCACCCCCTCGGGTCCGATCAGCGCGGCGCTGTTGTAATAGAGGTCGGTGACCGGATCGACCTCGGGCAGGCCCACCACGATGTAGCAGTCATGCGCCGCGGCGATCTCGCGGAAGCGCTCGGTCGTCGGGCCGGGGATGGTCTCGACCTCGGAGGCGACCTCGGCGCGGTCGTACCAGCAATAGCCGGTCGTCCCCATCTCGGGCATCACGATCAGCCGCGCCCCGCCCTGCGCCGCCTCGCGGCACATCCGGGCGAGGCTGGCGATGTTCGCCTCCTTCGCGAACATCGTCGGTTCGAACTGGATCGAGGCGACCTGGAACGGGGCTGGGGCGGGCATGGTGGGTCTCCGTAAGCTGGGGTTCCGGCCGGAAAGCTCCGGAAGGGATGGGCCGGATTCGTGAAAAATATTGAAATGGAAAGTATCCATCGGCAAGAGGCAAATCGACGCGACCCGGGTGGGACGCGGCCCGAGGATGGGACCGATCCGGTCAGTTTTCGCCGGATTCGTCGCAGATTCGCGCCTATTTCGGCAGATTGGCGATGCGAAACCGACCATCGGCCCCGGGATTCAGGTCAAATAATGGGCGAAATCCATAAAGTCGGCCAATTGTCATCTTTCGATATTTGATAATTCAACAAATATGCCTTTGATCGGGAGCATCCTTTTCCAACAGGGACTCTCGAAATGACCAAGCTCAGCCGACGCAACTTCCTCTACACGACGGGCGCCGCTGCGGCCGCGACGCTTGCCTCGCCGCTGGTGGCCCGTGCGGGCACCGACACGATCAAGGTCGGGGGTCTGCACGACCTCTCGGGGGCGCTCGATTCCACCGGCGTGCCGATGAACCAGGTGTTCCAGCTTGCGATCAAGGAGATCAACGATGCGGGCGGGCTCCTGGGCAAGCAGGTCGAGGCGGTGATCTACGACCCGCAGTCGAACATGTCGCTTTATTCGCAATACGCGACCCAGCTTGCGCTGAAGGACAAGGTGGACGTGGTCATGGGCGGCATCACCTCGGCCAGCCGCGAGACGATCCGCCCGATCTTCCACCGCTACAACACCTTCTACTTCTACAACACGCAGTATGAAGGCGGTGTGTGCGACCGCAACGAGATCACGCTGGGCACCACCCCCGCGCAGACGGTGAAGCGGGTCATCCCCTATGCGATGAACCTCTACGGCAAGAAGGTCTATACCGTCGCCGCCGATTACAACTATGGCCACATCACCGCGGCCTGGGTGAAGCGCTATGTCGAGGAGAACGGCGGCGAGGTGATCGCGACCGAGTTCTTCCCGCTCGATGTCGCGCAGTTCGGCTCGACGATTTCGAAGATCCAGGGCGCGAAGCCCGATTTCGTGCTCTCGGCGATGGTCGGCACCTCGCACCTCGGCTTCTATCGCCAGTGGGCGGCGGCCGGGATGAAGAGCCAGATCCCGATCGTCTCCACCGTCTACGGCGCCGGCGGCACCGAGCAGGTGATCCTGACGCATGAGGAATCGGACGGCATCATCGCCTCCTTCGGCTATTTCGAGGCGATCGACAACCCGACCAACAAGGCCTTCCTCGAGAAGGTCGCGCAGGAATACCCGGACAAGAAATGGGTGATGTCGGAGATTTCCGAAGTCACCTACGAGGGCATGAAGATCTGGGCCGACGCGGTGAAGGAAGCCGGCTCGACCAAGCGCGACGCGCTGCTCGAGGTGCTGACCTCGGGCAAGACCTACGACATGCCGGCGGGCAAGGTGAAGATCGACCCGAAGACCCAGCACGCGGTGCGCGACGTCTATATCGCCACCTGCAAGGATGGCGCCTTCGCAATCAACGAGACCTTCCCGGATTCGCAGCCCGAAGACACGCAGATGGTGTGCGACCTGATCAAGGATCCGAAGTCGAACACCCAATACGAAATCAGCCTGTAAGCGCAAAGGCGGAGCACCGACATGGACTACACACTCGTTGTCGCGCTCGAGATGATCCGGGCCATCGCCTGGCTCGTGCTGCTGGCCTCGGGCCTTGCGATCATCTTCGGCATGATGCGCATCATCAACTTCGCCCATGGCGAGTTCCTGATGCTGGGCGGCTATACCGTCGTCATCTCGACCAATGCCGGCGTCAACGAGTGGGTGTCCATCCTGATCCTCGCTCCCGTCGTGGTGGGGGTGTTCGGCATCATCGTCGAGCGGCTGGTGATCCAGCGGCTCTACGGGCGCATCCTCGACAGCCTGCTGGCCACCTGGGGGCTGTCGATGCTGATGATGGGCGGCGTCACGATGATCTTCGGCAATACCGTGCAGGGGGTCTCGACGCCGTTCGGCGGGATGAAGATCGGCGCCTATCAGGTGCCGATCTACAACTTCGTGCTGATCGGTTTTGCGGTGCTGGTGCTGGTGGCGATCTGGTGCGTGCTGAAATTCACCAAGGCCGGGCTGATCGCCCGCGCCACGATGCAGAACGCCGACATGGCCGAGGCGCTCGGCATCCGCACCCGCTGGGTCTACATGACCACCTTCGGCATCGGCTCGGCGATCACCGGGCTGGCGGGCGGGCTTCTGGCGCCGGTGACCGGCGTGGTGCCGACGATGGGGATGAACCTGGTGGGGCAGAGCTTCATCACCGTGATCACCGGCGGCGCCTCGGTGATCGCCGGCACGCTGTCCTCGGCGACGCTGCTCGGCACGATCAGCCAGGGCGTCACCTTCCTGACCGGCCCCGTCTATGGCGACGCGGCGCTTCTGGTCTCCGCGCTCGTCCTGCTGCGCCTGCTGCCGCAAGGCATCACCGGCCGCATCTTCAAACGTTCCCTCTGAGGAGACCCAGCAGATGGAGAAATCCGTACTCCGGGACCCCGGCTTCTACGTGATGGTCGCGATCGGCCTTGCGGCGATGCTGATCCTGCCGGTGGTGCTCGACATGTTCACCATCATGCAGATCACCCAATATGTGGTGCTGGCCGTGTTCGCGCTGTCGCTCGGCTACATCTGGGGGTTCGGCGGCATCCTGAGCTTCGGTCAGGCCGCCTTCTTCGGGCTTGGCGCCTATACCTTCGCCGTCGCCGCGATCAACATCGGCGAGACCACGATTCCGCTGATCCTCGCCTTTCTGATCCCCTGCCTCTTCGGCGCGGCGCTCGGTTATTTCATCTTCTACGGTCGGCTGTCGGATGTTTACCTCGGCGTCGTCACGATGGTGGTCACGCTGCTGTTCTGGAAGCTCGCGAACCACACCGCCGGCCCCGAATATGCAATCGGCGCGGCGCGGCTTGGCGGCTTCAACGGCATTCCCTCGATCCCGGTGATGAACATCCCGGGCGAGCCCGAGGCGATGCTCGACCCGGTGCAGATGTTCCAGGTCTTCATGGGCTTCCTGATCGTCGTCTACATCGTGCTGCGGGTTCTGATCGCCTCGGATTTCGGCCGCGTCTCGATCGGCATCCGCGAGAACGAGACCCGCGCCTCGCTGCTCGGCTATGACGTGCGGCGCCACAAGCTGGTGGTCTTTGCCATCGGCTCCGGCATTGCCGGGCTCGCCGGCGCGATGTGGGCCACCTATCAGGCCTTCATCGACCCCAACGCCTTCTCGATGGAGATGTCGGCCAAGGCGCTGGTCTGGGTGATGGCGGGCGGCGTCGGCACGCTGGTCGGCCCGATCATCGGGGTGATCTTGCTGCAATGGCTGACGCTCAAGCTCGGCACGATGGAGCTGCTGAACAGCCTCGCCGTCCTTGGCGCGATCATGATGGTGCTGGTGCTGGCCCTGCCCAAGGGCATCGTGCCGACGCTGCGCAAGCTGATCGTCGATGGCTGGACCCTGGCGCGGCAGAAGAAGACCGGAGGCAAGGCCGATGAGTGACTGGACGAACATCCTCGAGACCCGCGGCCTGACGATGCAGTTCGGCGGTGTCACCGCGGTTGATGCGGTCGATTTCACCCTGCGCGACGGCGAGCTGCGCTGCCTGCTGGGGCCGAACGGCGCGGGCAAGTCGACTTTCTTCAAGTGCCTCACCGGCCAGCTGATCCCGACCCGTGGCAGCGTCACCTTCAAGGGTGAGGACATGACCGGGTGGAACACCCATGACATCGTCAACCTCGGCATCGGCATCAAGACGCAGATGCCGAACGTGTTCGACGGGGTCTCGGTCTATGAGAACGTCCGGCTGTCCTCGCGGCGCAAGCACATGGCACCGCAGGCGAAGGAGCTGGCCGAGAAGACACTCGAACGCTGTGGCATCACCCATCTGGCGAAGCGCGAGGTCGGCACTCTGTCGCATGGTCAGCGCCAGCTTGTGGAACTGGCGATGGTGCTGGCGGCCGAGCCCGCGCTGATCCTGCTCGACGAGCCCGCCGCCGGCATGACCGGCGAGGAGCGCGACCGGCTGGCACGGCTGGTGCTGGAATCGGCGCGCTCGGCGGCGGTGATCGTGGTCGAGCACGACATGGTCTTCATCCGGCAGATCGCGAAATTCGTCACCGTCTTCAACCGCGGCGCGATCTTCCGCGAGGCGATGATCGACGAGATCATGGCCGACCGCGAGGTTCAGGAAATCTATCTGGGGAAACAGGCCAATGTCGCATCTGCTTGAAGTCTCCGGCCTGTCCGCCGCCTACGGGCTGGTCCCGGCGCTGCACCGGGTCGATTTTCACGCCGATCGCGGCGAGGTGGTCGGCATTCTCGGCCACAACGGCATGGGCAAGACCACGCTGATGCGCGCGATCATGGGCTATGTGAAGGTCACCGGCGGCGAGATCCGCTTCGAGGGCAACTCCGTCCTCGGCCAGCCGGTCAACGCCCGCGCCCGCGCCGGCATCGGCCTGGTGCCGCAGGGGCGGCAGATCTTCCCGAACCTGAGCGTCGAGGAAAACCTGCAGGTCGGCATCCCCGGCAAGGCGGCTGTCGTCGCGCAGACCGTCGAGGAGATGCTCGAGCTCTTTCCCCGGCTCAAGCGGCTTCTCGACCGGCGCGGCGGCGCGCTCTCGGGCGGCGAGCAGCAGCTTCTGGCGCTGGCGCGCTGCCTGTGCCGGCGGCCGAAGCTGATGCTGCTCGACGAACCGACCGAGGGCATCCAGCCCTCGATCATCGACGAGATCTCGGAAACGCTCGCGGCGCTGACGCAGAAGGTCGACATCACCATCGTCCTCGTCGAGCAGAACCTCGAGTTCATCGCGGGCCTGTCGAAGCGCGTCTACGCGATCTCGAACGGCGTCCTTGAGAAGGAGATCCCGCGTGCGGAGCTGACCGACTCGCGCTCGGTCAGCGCCTTCATGGGGTTCACCGCCTGACGGAGACCCGCTGCGGCGGAGCCCCCGCCCCGACACCTGTCTTCCTTCCTTCCGCGATGGTCGCGGAAGGGAACGATCCCGTGCGGCCTTGCCGCATGCAACTGCCCGCGTGGCCATGCCGCGCAAAACCGAAGGAGTTCCCCCATGGCAGTCAGACTTCCGAACGACGCCCAGATCGCGGATGTGGCCGAAAGGATCGGCCTCAGCCTCTCGCCCGAGGACGTGTCCTCGATCAAGGGGCTGCTCGGCGGCTATGTCGCCGCCTACAACAAGGTCGACCGGATGATCGACCCGCTGCCGGTGGTGAAATACCCGCGCACGCCGGGCGTGCAGCCGCCGAAGGCCGAGAACCCGCTCAATGCGTGGTATGTGAAGTCGACCGTGCCCGGCGCGCCCGAGGGCAAGCTGAAGGGCAAGACCGTGGTCCTGAAGGACAACGTCATGCTGGCCGGCGTGCCGATGATGAACGGCTCCTCGACGCTCGAGGGCTATATCCCGAACGTCGACGCGACGCTGGTGACGCGGCTGCTCGATGCCGGCGCGACGATCGTCGGCAAGGCGCATTGCGAATGCTTCTGCATGTCCTGCGGCAGCCACACCTCGGCGCTTGGCCCGGTGTGCAACCCCTATGACCCGAGCCGCTCGGCCGGTGGTTCCTCCTCGGGCTCGGCGGTGCTGGTCTCGAAGGGCGAGGTCGACATGGCGATCGGCGGCGACCAGGGCGGCTCGATCCGCATGCCCTCGGCCTTCTGCGGCACGGTCGGCATGAAGCCCACCCACGGCCTCGTGCCCTATACCGGCGTGGTGCCGATCGAGATCACCGTCGACCATGCCGGCCCGATCACCAAGACCGTCGCCGACAGTGCGCTGATGCTCGAGGTGCTGGCCGGCCCCGACGGCTATGACTGCCGCCAGATCGGGGTGAAGACCGCGCCCTATACCGAGGCGCTCGGCAAGCCGGTGAAGGGGATGAAGGTCGCGCTGCTGAAGGAGGGCTTCGGCCATCCGCAATCCGAGGCGGCGGTCGATGACAAGGTCCGCGCCGCGGCGAAGCGGCTCGAGGATCTCGGCGTGATCGTCGAGGAGGTCTCGATCCCGATGCACCTCGACGGGCCCGATATCTGGACCCCGATCGGGCTGCAGGGGCTGATGCAGACAATGATGCTGGGCGACGGCTATGGCACCTCGCGCCAGGACCTCTACGTCACCAGCTTCATGGACGTCCACCGCGGCTGGCGCGAGCGGGCGGACGAGCTGTCCGAGACGCTCAAGCTTGCGATGATCTTCGCGCAGTTCGCCGATGACGAATACGGCAAGCGCTTCTACGGCAAGGCGCATAACCTGACCTATGCGCTGCGGGCGGCCTATGACGCGGTTCTGGCCGATTACGACGCGCTGCTGATGCCGACGGTGCCGAAGGTGGCGACGCCGCTGCCGGGCCCCGATGCCTCGCGCGAGGAGATCATCGAACGCGGCTTCGACATCCTGCCCAACACCGCGCCCTTCGACATTTCGCATCACCCGGCGCTGTCGGTGCCCTGCGGCATGGTCGATGGCCTGCCGGTGGGGATGATGCTGGTCGGCAAGCTCTGGGACGAAAGCACGCTCTACACCCTGGGCGACGCCTTCGAGAAATCGGGCGACTGGAAATCGTTCTGAGCAACGCCCCGCCCCGGTCCTTGTGCCGGGGCGGGCCTTCGAAAGGACAGCCGATGACGGGCGAGGGGCCATTGATGCTCGACCGGATCCTGGGCCAGGCCGCCGAGGCGCCCTGGGCCGAGACGTTGCATGCGCTCGAGCATCTGGGCGGGCTCGAGACCGTGGCGATCCCCGAGGCCGAGGCCGCGCGCAAGCGCATCCGCCTCACCACCGACCGCGGCCGCGACTGCGCCATCGCCCTGCCGCGCGCGCAGAAGCTGACCGATGGCGCGGTGCTTTACTGCCGCGACGGCATGGCGATCGTGGCGCGGATCGACGGCGGCGCGCGGCTGCGGCTGGTGCCGCAGTCGCTGGGCGACGCGCTGCGGCTGGGCCACTGGTGCGGCAATCTGCACTGGAAGGTGGTCTTCGGCGAGGGCTGGATGGAGGTCATCCTCGACGGGCCCGAGGCGGGCTATCGCGACCGGCTGCGCGATCTTGCGCCGCTTGCCCGGTTCGACATCGGATGAGCGCGGATGTGGGCATGCTGCCGCTGGTGCGGGCGATGCAGCTCGCCGACAGTGGCTTTCCAAGCGGCGTCTTCGCCTTTTCCTGGGGGCTGGAAAGCGCGCTGGCCGATGGCCGGGTCGACCGCCACAGCCTGTCGGGCTGGGTGCTGGCGGAACTGCAGGGGCGCTGGCATGGCTTCGACCGGCTGGCGCTGGCGGGCGGGTTCCGCGCCACCGGGGCCGTGCTTGGCGACTGGTTCGCCAGCATCGACACGCTGATGCCTGTCGAGCGGTTGCGCGGCGCCTCGGTGCAGGCGGGCGAGGCGCTTTTCGCCTCGGCGCGCGCGCTGCGGATCGGGCTCGATCCCGCGGCGATCGCGGCAGAGCGTGCGGGGCTTGGCCATTTCGCCGTGGTGCATGGCCATTTTCTCGCCGTCTCGGGGCTCGATCTCGCCGCGGCACTCGCGGTCTCGGCGCTGGCGATGGCGCGGGGGTGCTTTTCGGCCGCGGTCCGGCTGGGCGCCACCGGGGCGATCGCGATGCAGCGCGAGCTTGCGGCACTCACCCCGGCGATCGCCGCTCTTGCCGCCGACCTGCCCGTGCCCGGCACCTTGCCTGCGGGCTTTTCGCCGCTGTCCGACATCGCGCTGATGCGGCCGCGCGACGGGCGGCTGTTCATCAACTGAGCGGAGGACGGAATGCATCTGACCCCAACCGAAACCGAACGGCTGACGATCTTCACCGCGGCCGAGCTTGCCCGCCGCTATGTCCGGCTGGGCATCCGGCTGTCGCATCCCGAGGCGGTGGCGCTGATCGCCGACGAGCTGCTGACCGTGGCGCGGCAGGGCCTGACCCATGCCGAGATCGTCAGCCATGCCGCCACCGTGCTGACCGGCGATCAGGTCGAGCCGGGCGTGGCGAGCCTGCTCGACACCTTCTCGGTCGAGGTCTCGATGGCCGAGGGCACCAAGCTCGTCACCGTCTTCGACCCGATCCAGCCCGCCCCGGGCGAGATCCGCCCGGGCGAGGTGATCGCCGCCGAGGGCGAGATCGAGCTGAACGCCGGCCGCCCGTCCCGCGTGCTGCGCGTGCTGAACACCGGCGACCGCACCATCCAGGTGCGCAGCCACGCGCATTTCTTCGAGGTCAACCGCGCGCTCTCCTTCGACCGCGCGGCGTCCTTCGGGATGCGGCTCGACCGGCCCTCGGGCGGCGGCGAGCGCTTCGATCCCGGCATCGAGAAGGAGGTGACGCTCGTCCCCTATGGCGGGCTGCAGGTGGTGCACGGCTTTGCCGGGCTAACCGAGGGCCCGGTCGAGGGCGGGCGCGACGCCGCGATGGCGCGGGCACAGGCGAAAGGATATCTCGGATGAGGATTTCGCGCGCGGATTATGCCCGCCTCTATGGCCCGACCACGGGTGACATGGTGCGGCTTGGCGACACCTCGCTTCTGGCCGAGATCGAATGCGACCACACCCAGTATGGCGACGAGCTGACCACCGGCGCCGGCAAGGTGATGCGCGACGGCGAGGGCTTTCGCACCAGCGGCTCCGCGGCCTCGGGCGCGCTCGACATGGTGATCCAGAATGCCGTCATCCTCGATGCCGAGCTTGGCATCGTGAAGGGCGACATCGGCATTCGCGGTGGCCGCATCGTCGGCATCGGCAAGGCCGGCAACCCCGACATCATGGATGGTGTCGACCCCGACCTGATTACCGGGCCGAACACCACCGTGGTGCATGGCGACAAACATTTCGTCACCGCCGGCGCGATCGAGGCGCATGCGCATTTCCTGTCGCCGCAGCAGGCCTGGCACGCGCTCGCCGGTGGCACGACGACGATGATCGGCATGTCGCCCGGGCCGAATTTCGACGTCAGCTGCTCGGGGCCGCACACGCTCGGCCGGCTGATCCAGGCGGCCGACGAATTCCCGCTGAACTTCGGCTTTCTCGGCCGTGGCAACTCGAACCCCGATGCGGTCACCGAAAGCGTCGCGGGCGGGGCGCTTGGCGTGAAGATCCACGAGGATTTCGGCGCCTCGCCGGCGGTGCTTGACGGTTCGCTGCGGGCGGCGGATGCGGCCGATTTCTCGGTCCATCTGCACACCGACACGATCAACGAATTCGGCTTCTATCAGGACACGATGGCGGCGATCGCCGGGCGCACCATCCACATGTATCACACCGAGGGCGCGGGCGGCGGCCATGCCCCCGACATCCTGGCGGTGAACGGGTTCGAGAATGTCCTGCCGTCCTCGACCAACCCGACCAATCCCTTCACCCTGCCCGCGCTCGAGGAAGGCGTGCCGATGACGATGCTCGCCCATATGATGAGCTTCGATCTGCTCGAGGATGTGGCCTTCGCCGAGGCGCGGATCCGGCCGCAGTCGATGGCGGCCGAGGATCTGCTGCACGACATGGGCGCGATCTCGATCTTCGCCACCGACACCCAGGGCATGGGGCGGCTGGCCGAGAACGTCGCGAAATGCTGGCAGCTTGCCTCGGTGATGAAGGACCGCATCGGCCGCCTGCCCGGGGAAAGAACTGCCCGCGCCGACAACGAGCGAATTTTGCGCTATCTGGCGAAATACACGATCAACCCGGCGATCGCGGCGGGGATCGAGCACGAGGTCGGCTCGATCGCGCCGGGCAAGATGGCCGATATCGTGCTCTGGCCCTTCGCCTTCTTCGGCGCGAAACCCGATCTGGTGATCAAGGGCGGCACCATCGTCTGGGCGACGATGGGCGACGGCAACGGCTCCTTCGCCGGGGCGCAGCCGCAGATTCACCGGCCGATGTGGGGTGCGCTTGGCAGCGCCAAGCACCGGCTGGGCGTCACCTTCGTCTCGCGGCTGGCGATCGAGGCGGGCACCCATGCGCGGCTTGGTGTGCTGAAGGACTTCGTGCAGATCCGCTCGGTGCGCGGGCTCGGCAAGCGCGACATGCTGCGCAACGCCGCGCTGCCCGACGTGCAGGTCGATCCGCAGACCTTTGCGGTGACCGCGGACGGCGTGCCGCTGGTGGTGGAACCGGCCCGCGAGGTGCCGCTGGCGCGGCGGTATTTCCTGCGATGACCGCGGCACGGGTGGGGATCGGCGGGCCGGTGGGCTCGGGCAAGACGGCGCTGATCGAGGCGATGCTGGGCGAGCTGGCGCGCCAGGGCATCGACACGGCGGTGATCACCAATGATCTGGTGACCGACGAGGATGCCGAGCGGCTGCGCCGCGGCGGGCAATTGCCGCCCGACCGGGTGCGCGCGGTGCAGGCCGGGGCCTGCCCGCATACGGTGATCCGCGAGGATCCGACGCTGAACATGGCCGCGGCCGACCGGCTCGAGGCCGATTATCCCGGGCTCGACCTGATCTTGCTGGAATCGGGGGGCGACAACCTTGCCTCGACCTTCTCGCCCGATCTGGTCGATTTCTGGATGTTCGTGATCGACGTGGCGGGGGGCGATGACATTCCGCGCAAGAAGGGGCCGGGCATCTTGCAGGCGAACCTTCTGGTCATCAACAAGGTCGATCTGGCGCCGCATGTCGGCGTCGATTTCCCGAAGATGCTGGCCGAGGCGCGGGCAGTGCGCGGTGGTGCTCCGGTGCTGGCGACGGTCTGCCGCCGTGGCGAGGGCGTGGCCGAGGTCGTCGCCCATCTGCGCCACGAGGTGCTGTTCAAGTGAGGGGCGAGGACGCGGCCGGTCGGGCCCAGCTGTCGCTGCGCTTCGGTCTCGCGGCAGACGGCGGCACGGCGCTGCTGGCGCGCCATGTCGAATGGCCGTGGTCGCTGCCGCGCGGCTATCGGCGGGCGGGGGTGAGCGGGCCGCTGACGGTGCTGCCGCAATGCGCGGGGGCGGCGCTGCTTCCCGGCGATCACTGGCGCCACCACGTCACGCTGCAGCCCGGCGCGCGCGTCGATCTGGTCAGCGCGGGGGCGCTTCTGGTCCATGCCGACCGGGGCGCGCCGCGGCCCGCGCGTGCGGACTGGGCCTTCCATGTCGCCGCGGGGGCGGTGCTGCGCCACATGCCCGACCCGACCGTGCTGATGCCCGGCGCGCAGCTCGCGCAGGAGGTCGAGCTTTGCCTCGAGCCCGGTGCGGTCGCGATCCTGTTCGACGGGTTTTGCCGCCAGACCCCCGCCGCGCCCGATGCCGGTGGCGGCTGGCAGGCGGCGCTGCGGGTCACCGACCCGGCGGGGCGGGTGCTGCTGCATGACCGGCAGGCGGTGGACGAGGCCGGGCTGATCGCGCTTGCCGCCCTGCCGGGGCGGGCGGCGGCCTTCGGCTCGGTCAAGCTCTTTGGCCGCGACGATCTGGCCGAGGGGCCGCTCGATCTGCCCGGCGCCTATGCCGCCGCGGCACGGCTGCGCGGCGGGCTGGGCATGGCGATCCGCATCGCGGCGGAAAGCGGCGGCGCGTTTGACCGCGCCTTCCGCCTGCTGCGCGACCGCCTCGCCTAGCTGCGGAACGGCGCAAGGTCGGGGCGGCGGGTGTGCCAGTCGGTCATCCGCTGGAAGGCGGCGCCGGCGCGAAACAGCGTGGCCTCGGCCAGCGCATGCCCGATGAGCTGGAAGCCGATCGGCGCGCCGCGGCGGTCGAAGCCGCCCGGCAGGGTCAGCGCCGGGCGGCCGGTGAAATCGGCGGGCGCGGTGAACTTCAGCAGATCGCCGAGGTTCTCGTCGCTCTCGCCGGCCGAGGGCGCGGCATAGATGTTGTCGAGCTCGGCCACCGGCGCGGTGGTGACCGGCAGCAGCACCATGTCGAGCCCCTGCATCGCCCGCGCCACCGCACCGTTGTAGACGAGCCGCCATTGCATCGCCGCGCCGACCTCGTGCGCCGAAAGCCCGTGGCCGTAATCGAGCAGCGCAGTCAGATGCGGCGCATAGCCCGCGCGCTGTTCCGGGAAGCGGCCGGCATGGGCCAGCGCCACCTCGATCGCGCAGAGCACCGACCACTGGTCGGTGGCGTCGGCGGGCCAGGGGAAGGCGACGGGGACGATCTCGGCGCCAAGCGCCTCGAAGGCGGCGATGGCGTCGGCGATCACCGCCGCCGTCTCGGGCGCCACGTTTTCAAGCACCGCGGCGCGGTCGATGCCGATCCGCAGGCCGCGGACCGGGCCGGTGCAGGCGGCAAGGTAATCGGGCACCGGGTCAAGCAGCGCCGTCGGGTCGGCGGGGTCCGCCCCGGCGATCACCGACAGGATCGCGGCGCAATCGGCCGCGCTGCGCGCCATCGGCCCGACATGGTCGAGACTGTCGGCGAGCGCAAAGACCCCGGCGCGGCTGACCCGGCCCCAGGTGCCCTTCATCCCGGTGATGCCGCAGGCGGCCGAGGGGAAGCGGATCGAGCCGCCGGTGTCCGAGCCGAGCGCGCCGAAGCACAGCCCCGCCGCGACCGCGACCCCCGAGCCCGAGGAGGACGACCCCGCCCAGCAGTTCGGGTTCCACGGGTTCTTCGGCACCGCCATCTCGGGGTGGTGGCCGGAATAGGCGCCCTCGGTCATGCCGAGCTTGCCCAGGATCACCGCCCCGGCCTGCTCGAGCCGCGTGGTGACGGTGGCATTGCGCCCGGTCGCATTGTCGCGCAGCAGGGCAAGCCCCGCCGAGGTCGGCGCGAAATCGGTCTCATACAGGTCCTTGAGCGCGAAGGGCACGCCATGCAGCGGCCCGCGGTCGAGCCCCTTCGCCCGTTCCTCGGTGGCGATCCGCGCCGCCTCGAGCGCATGCGCGCGGGTCAGCGTGAGATAGGCATTCAGCGCCGGATCGACCGCGTCGATGCGGGCGAGCACCGCCTCGGTCACCTCGAGCGGGCTGGCCGCGCCCGAGGCGATCAGCGCCCGCGTCTCGAGCAGCGAAAGATCGGGAATTTCGCGCGTCGACAGGTCGACGGCCATGGAATATGCGGTCATGACAGGCCCAATTGGTTGCTTTTCAATTAGTAGAAAAGTAAACAAACGACATATCAATCAAATAACGGGCCCTGCGCGCTTTCGGGTGAAATTCAGCATTCGGCGGGCCAAAGGCGACCAAAGAATGGGCAAACGCGGCGCGGCACCGGCGACACCCCGCGCGACGTTTGCCGGCGTGCGGGGGCTGCGACACAGTTGCCGCATGAAAATCGGCTTGATCCTCTCGCATGACGGCCTGGCTGGGCTCTGGACACTCGGGTGCCAGGGCGGGGCGATTCTTGCCGCGGCCGAGCTGAACGCCGCGGGCGGCGTGCTCGGCGAGGAGGTCGAGATCGTCCATATCGACTCGGGCGAGACTGCCCAGAGCGCCTTTCGCGCCGCGCAGCGGCTGGCGATCGAGGAGAATGTCGACGCGGTGATCGGCCTGCAGTCGAGCAACCTGCGCCCGGCGGTGCGGCGCGGGCTGGCGGGGCTTGCCCCCTATATCTACACGCCGCATTACGAGGGCGGCTTTTGCGGCCCGGGCACCGCGACGCTGGGCATCACCGATGCCGAGGTGCTGATCCCCAGTCTCGACTGGATGTTCACCCACCGGCGCGCGCGCCGTTTCTTCTTCGTCGGCAACCGCTACATCTGGCCGCGCGTGGCCCATGGCACGACGGAAACCGCGATCCGGATGATCGGCGGCGAGTTCGTCGGCGATGCTTTCCTGTCGCTTGGCCAGCGTGACTATGACGAGACCTTGCTGAAGATCGCGCGGGCGCGCCCCGATGTGGTGGTGGTGGCGATGCTGGGCGAGGATTCGGTCTGCTTCAACCGCGCCTTCGCCGATGCCGGGCTGAGCCGGCGGATCATCCGCCTCAACCTCGCCTTCGAGGAAACGCAGCTTCTGGGCGTGTCCGACGGCTGTTCCGAGAACCTGTTCGCCGCGCAGGCCTATTTCGACTCGAGCCGCGGCCACAACCGCGACGACCTGGCCGCGCGCTATGAAAGCTGCTTCTCGGGCGAGTTGCCGTCGATGACCACGAACACGGTCAACTGCTACGACGCGATCTATCTGGTGGCGGCGCTGGCCGACCGGATCGGCCGGGTCGACGGCCATCTGATGGCGCGCTTCCTGCGCGACCGGCTGCCGCGCGCCGCCGCCTACCGGCTGATCGGGCGCAGCGATGCCGACGCGGGCGTGCGCCTGGCCGAGGCCGAGGGGGTGGAGTTCCAGGTGCGGGAGACCTTCATGGCCTGATCGGCAAAATTGGCATTGCGGGCGGGTCTGCACAGAACCGGCGCAAACCCCATGGATTTATTTTTTTGAAACTGCTACTATCAAAAACGCATTAGATTAATCGGCACAGTAGTCACATGGCGGATCAAAAGCTCACCGAGCAGATCGGATATCTCATCGCCCGGGCCAATCGTCTGATCGAGGACGATCTGGCGCGGCGGCTTCAGCCCGGCGGCATCGCGATCGAGCAGTTTCGCGTGCTCAAGGCGCTCGAGCAGGACGGGCCGACGCCGATGGGGCAGCTGGCCGAGAAGGTGCTGGTCGAGCCCGCCACGCTGACCAAGATCATCGACCGGATGGTGCGTGAAAGCCTGGTCTTCCGCGTGCCCGACGAGAAGGACCGCCGCAAGGTGCGCATCGCGCTGGCCGCGGCGGGGGTGGCCATGTGCCGCAAGCTGCGCGACGTCAGCGGCGATCACGAGAAGCACATCGCCGAGACCTTCCGCGACGATCAGTTGCAGGAGATGCGGCGCATCCTGTCCGAGCTGGGCACCTGACGCTGCCCCCGGTCAGGCGCTTTCGCGCGGCACCAGACAGCCGGTGAAGGCGCGGTCGAAATCGCGCTCCTCGCTGCTTTCCAGCACCTCGACCAGGTATTCCGCCATCTCGGTCAGCGGCTGGCGATAGGTGGTCAGCCGGTAGTTCGGGCTGCGGCATTGCGGCACGTCGTCAAAGCCGGTGACCGCGATGTCCTCGGGGATGCGCAGCCCGAGCCTGTGCCGGATCACGTCGACCGCACCGATGGCAAGCGCGTCGTTCTCGCATACCAGCACATCGGGCATCTCGGCCCGCGGACGGTTGCCCAGCACCGCGGTCACCACCGCCTCGGCGAGGATCGGGTCATAGGCCGGGACCTCGGCGCTTTCGGGCTCGGTGCCGAAATGCGCCTTCCAGCGCGACAGGAAGGTTTCCTTGCGCGACAGATGCGCCGAGACCGTGCGCGGTCCGGCCAGGAAGAACGGCCGGCGATAGCCGCGGGCACGGACGTAATCGGCGATCTCGGTCATCGCCGCCACGTCGTCCACCGCGATCGAGATCGTGTCGGGGTTTTGCGAGGTGCGCGCGAAGATGATCAGCTTGCGGAAGCGGCGGGCATGCTGCGCCGCGGCCAGCGTCTCGTCATCGAACTGGATGCCGATCAGGATCACCGCATCGACGCGGCGCTGGCTGGCGTTCAACAGCGCATGGCCGGTATCGGCGCGGTCGAGGGTGTTGACCAGCAGCGTGTCCCAGCCGTGCTTGCGCAGGATCCGCGTCAGCCGCTCCATCATCACCAGCTTGTGCGGGTTGGCGAAATCGTCGACCAGCAGCGCCACGAGGTTCGAACGATCCGAGGCCAGCGAAGCGGCGCGCAGGTCGGGCACATAGCCCAGCGTCTGCGCCGCCTGCATCACCTTGTCGCGTGTGCGCGGCGAGATCGAGGCATCCTTCTTGAAGGCCCGGTTGACCGTCCAGCGCGAGACGCCGGCCGCCGTCGCCACGTCGTCGGCCGTCACATTGGCGTCGGGGCCCATCTTGCCGCGGTGCTGAGTCATCGGTCCTCCTGCGCTGCTTCTATGCCCTCTTTCCCCGAAGATACATGGAAATTCAGGCGCTGCGGGAAAATATGCACGCGCGTGCAAAAATTGGTTGCACGCGCGTGCAAACGGCGTGATGGTAGCGCCATCACCGGGTCGAGTCGCCCGGGTCTGGGAGGACGTCATGCTGAAAGTCGCGTTGCTCGGCGCTGGCCGGATCGGTCAGGTGCACGCAAAATCCATCCTTGCGAATGCCGAAAGCGCGCTGGTCGCGATTGCCGACGTGAATGCGGCGGCGGCGCAGGCACTCGCCGCCGAGGTGGGGGCCGAGGCGCGCAGCGTCGAGGCGATCCTCGCCGATCCGGCGATCGACGCGGTGCTGATCGCGACCTCGACCGACACCCATTCCGCGCTGATCGAACGGGCGACGGCGGCCGGCAAGGCGGTGCTGTGCGAAAAGCCGGTCGATCTGTCGCTTGACCGTGCGCTGGCCTGTCAGGCGGCGACGGCGGGCAACGGCGTGCCGGTGATGATCGGCTTCAACCGCCGCTTCGACCCGAATTTCGCCGCGCTGAAGGCTGCCTTCGACCGTGGCGAGATCGGCAAGGGCGAGCTGCTGGCGATCACCTCCTTCGACCCGGCGCCGCCGCCGGTCAGCTATGTGCGGGTCTCGGGCGGGCTGTTCCGCGACATGATGATCCACGACTTCGACATGGCCTGCTGGATCATGGGCGGGGCGCCGGCGGTGGTGAGCGCCACCGGCTCGGCGATCGTCGATCCGGAAATCGGCGCGGCGGGCGATGTCGACACCGCGGTGGTGACGCTGACCTGGGCTGACGGCCGCATCGCCGTCATCAAGAACTCGCGCCGGGCGGGCTATGGCTATGATCAGCGGCTCGAACTGCTGGGCTCGGGCGGGCTGTTGTCGGCGCAGAACGTGCTGGAAAATACCGTGCAGAAGATCACCCCGGCGGGCGCCAGCTCGGCCAAGCCCGTCTATTTCTTCCTCGAGCGCTACATGCGCGCCTACGAGGCGGAATGGAGCGCCTTCGTTGCCGCGGTGACGGCCGGCACGGCGATGCCGGTGCCGCTTGCCGAAGGGGTGGCGGCGCTGGCCTGCGCCGAGGCCGCGACGCGCGCCGCGCAAAGCGGCTGCGCCGTGGCGATCACCCCCGACATGCTCGGCGGCTGAGGGAAGTCCGGGCGCCCGGTCGGGCGTTCCGGGATCTGCCCCGGTGCACAAGGCGCCGGGGTGCGGGGCGGCGAGGAGGGCTGCCCCCGGGACCACGAAAACTCTGGGAGGAGACCATGAAGAAACTGCTTGGCGGCCTGATGGCCGCGACGGCGATCACCATCGCCCTGCCGGCCCTTGCCACCGACATCGTCGTCGTGGCGCATGGCCAGGCGAACGACCCGTTCTGGTCGGTGGTGAAGAACGGCGTGGAATATGCCGCGCAGCGCACCGGGGCGCATGTCGAATACCGCTCGCCCGAGACCTTCGACATGGTCGCGATGAGCCAGCTGATCGACGCCGCGGTGAACCAGCATCCCGACGGGCTCGTGGTCTCGATCCCCGATGCCGACGCGCTTGGCCCGTCGATCGAGCGCGCGGTGGCCGCCGGCATCCCGGTGATCTCAATCAACGCGGGCTCGGATGTGTCGAAGAAGCTCGGCGCGCTGCTGCATGTCGGCCAGGACGAGAAGGACGCCGGCAGGACGGCGGGCGAGAAGCTGCGCGAGATGGGCGGCAAGAAGGGCATCTGCATCAACCAGGAGGTCGGCAACGTCTCGCTCGACCAGCGCTGTGCGGGCTTTGCCGAGGGCTTTGGCGGGGAGGCGAAGGTCGTTCCGACCAGTTCCGACCCGACCGAGATCGAGGCGAAGGTGCGGGCCGCGCTCGAGGCCGATCCCGCGATCGACACGGTGATGGCGCTCAATGCCTCGGTCGCGGGCGAGCCCGCGGTGGCGGCGGTCAAGGCGATGGGCAAGACCGGCTCGGTCAATGTCGCCACCTTCGATCTTTCGGCGGGCTTCCTCGAGTCGGTGGCACAGGGCGACGCGGCTTTCGCGATCGACCAGCAGCAGTTCCTGCAGGGCTATCTGCCGGTCGATTTCCTCGCGCTCCATGCCGAATACGGGCTGATGCCGGGCGGCAACGTGCCCTCGGGTCCGAACCTGATCACCAAGGACAAGGCGGCGCAGGTCGTCGAGCTGTCGGCCAAGGGCATCCGCTGAGCCGCATCCGGACGGGCCGGGGCATGCCCCGGCCCGGACCACAGCTTGCAGGGAGAATGAAATGCCTGTGGACACCCCATTGACCGACGAACGGATCCGGACCGAATCCTGGGTCGCGCGGCTGATGAAACGCCCCGAACTCGGCTCGATCGCCGGGCTGATCCTGGTGACGGTCTTCTTCCTCATCACCGCCAACAGCGCGATGTTCACGCTGTCGGGGATCATGAACTTCCTCAGCCCCGCGGCGCAGCTCGGCATTCTGGCGATCGGCGCGGCGATGCTGATGATCGGCGGCGAGTTCGACCTGTCGATCGGCTCGATGGTCGCCTTCGCCGGGATGATCTTCGGTGCGCTGGTGGTCAATCTGGGCCTGCCGCTGATCGTGGCGATCCCGCTGACGCTCGCTGTCGCGGCGCTGGTTGGCGTGGTGAACGGGCAGCTCACCATCCGCACCGGGCTGCCCTCGTTCATTGTCACCCTCGCCTTCCTGTTCATCCTGCGCGGTCTGACCCTTGTCGGGCTGAAGGCGCTGACCGGCGGCTCGACGCAGCTGCGCGGCCTGCGCGAGGCGACAGCCGGCGACATGCTGGCGCCGTTCTTCTCGGGCGAGGCGTTCAAGGGGCTGTTCGCCGCTCTCGCCCGCTCGGGGGTGATCGACACCTTCCCGAACGGCACCCCGAAGGTGCCCGGCATCCCGGTCGAGATCCTGTGGTTCGTGGGCCTTGCGCTCGCCGCCACCTGGGTGCTGCTGCGCACCCCGGCGGGGAACTGGATCTTTGCTTCGGGCGGCGATGCCAATGCCGCGGCGAATGCGGGCGTGCCGGTGCGCAAGGTGAAGACCGCGCTCTTCATGGTCACCGCCGTCTGCGCCGCGCTGCTGGCGATCATGCAGGTGATGGACGCGGGCTCGACCGATGCGCGGCGCGGCTTCCAGAAGGAATTCGAGGGCATCATCGCCGCGGTGATCGGCGGCTGCCTGCTCACCGGTGGCTATGGCTCGGCGATCGGCGCCTTCTTCGGCTCGATCATCTTCGGCATGGTGGTGATCGGCCTGACCTACACGCAGATCGACCAGGACTGGTTCCAGGTCTTCCTGGGCGGGATGCTGCTTCTCGCCGTGGTGTTCAACAACGCGATCCGCAAGCGCGTGACCGGGGAGCGCTGAGATGATGCAGGACAGCAAGTTTCATCATGGGGAGGTCGCCGTGACCGACGCGATCATCCGGCTCGAAGAGATCCGCAAGCACTTCGGCAACGTGATCGCGCTGAACGGCGTCACCTTCGACGTGCGCCCGGGCGAGTGCCACTGCCTGCTCGGCGACAACGGCGCCGGAAAGTCGACCTTCATCAAGACGATGTCGGGCGTGCTGAAACCGACCGAGGGGCGGATCCTGATCGACGGCAAGGAGACCACCTTCAGCGGCCCGCGCGACGCGCAGGACGCCGGCATCGCCACGGTGTTCCAGGATCTGGCGATGATCCCGCTGATGTCGGTGACGCGCAACTTCTTCATGGGGCGCGAGCCGACGAAGGGACGGGGCCTGTTCAAGCGGTTCGACCACCGTCGCGCGAACGAGATCTGCGTCGAGGAGATGCGCAAGATGGGCATCAACCTGCGCGGCCCCGATCAGGCGGTGGGCACGCTTTCGGGCGGCGAGCGGCAGACCGTGGCGATTGCCCGCGCGGTGCATTTCGGTGCGCGCGTGCTGATCCTCGACGAGCCGACCTCGGCGCTGGGCGTGCGGCAGACCTCGAATGTGCTCTCCACCATCGACCGGGTGCGGCGGCAGGGCGTGGGCGTGGTCTTCATCAGCCACAACGTGCGCCATGCGCTGGCGGTGGGCGACCGCTTCACCGTGCTCAACCGCGGCCAGACGCTCGGCACCGCGGTGCGCGGGCAGATCTCGGCGGCCGAGTTGCAGGACCTGATGGCGGGCGGGCAGGAGCTTGCCGAGCTCGAGGGCTCGCTCGGCGGCACCATCTGACGGCGGCGCCCCCGCAATCGGCCCCCCGCGCGGGCGGGCAGCGGGAGCGCATGCCCCAAGACAGCGAAAGACCGGGTCCGGTGACGGGACCGGACATTCCAGCACGAGGATCAGGACGGATGAAGACCCTTGACGTGATCACCATCGGCCGCGCCGGTGTCGATCTTTACGGCGCGCAGATCGGCGGACGGCTCGAGGACATGGGGTCGTTTCGCAAATACGTCGGCGGCTCGCCCACCAACATCGCCTGCGGCACGGCGCGGCTCGGCCTGCGCTCGGGGCTGATCACCCGGGTCGGCGACGAGCACATGGGCCGCTTCATCCGCGAACAGCTGGCGCGCGAGGGCGTCGATCTGCGTGGCGTGACCACCGATCCCGAACGGCTGACCGCGCTGGTGCTTCTGGGCATCCGCGACGAGGACCAGTTTCCGCTGATCTTCTACCGCGAGAATTGCGCCGACATGGCGCTGTGCGAGGCCGACATCGACGAAGGGCTGATCGCCGACACCCGCTCGGTGGTGGCGACCGGCACCCATCTGAGCCACCCGCGCACCGAGGCTGCGGTGCTGAAGGCGCTGCGTCTGGCCCGGGCGCAGGGCGCGAGGACGGCGCTCGACATCGACTATCGCCCGAACCTGTGGGGCCTGTCGGGCCATGGCGACGGCGAGAACCGCTTCATCGAAAGCGCCGCCGTCACCGCGCGGCTGCAGGCGCATCTGGGGCTGTTCGATCTGATCGTCGGCACCGAGGAGGAATTCCACATCGCCGGCGGCAGCACCGACACCATCGCGGCGCTGCGCGCGGTGCGGGCGGTGAGCGGCGCGACGCTGGTGTGCAAGCGTGGCGCGGCGGGCGCCGTGGCCTTTGCGGGGGACATCCCCGACAGCCTCGATGACGGCGTCAGCGGCCCGGGCTTCGCGATCGAGGTGTTCAACGTGCTCGGCGCCGGCGACGGCTTCTTCTCGGGTCTGTTGCGCGGCTGGCTCGAGGGCGAGGACTGGCCGAAGGCGCTTGAATACGCCAATGCCTGCGGCGCGCTTGCGGTCAGCCGGCACGGCTGCACGCCGGCCTATCCCTCGCGCGCCGAACTCGATTTCTTCCTCGCGCGCGGCGTGGTCCGCCCCGATCTGCGCAACGATGCGGATCTTGAGCAGATCCACTGGTCGACGAACCGCGCCCGCCGCGGCCTGCCCGACTGGTCCGATCTCCGCATCTTCGCTTTCGACCACCGGGTCCAGCTTGAGCAGATGGCGGGTTACACCCCGGAAAAGGGCGGCGCCTTCAAGGCGCTGTGCCTTCAGGCCGCGCAGCGGGTGCAGGCGGGCCGGCCGGGCTATGGCATCCTGTGCGACGACCGCATCGGCCGGCGCGCGCTTCATGCCGCCTCGGGCAGCGGGCTCTGGGTCGGGCGGCCCTGCGAATGGCCGGGCTCGCGGCCGCTGACGCTTGAGCCGGCCCTTGGCGCCGATTGCGGCGGGCTCGAGGCCTGGGCGCGCGAGGATGTGGTGAAGGTGCTGTGCTTTTGCCACCCGGGCGACGATCCGGCCACCCGCACGGCGCAGGAGGCGACGGTGCGGCGCCTGTTCGAGGCGGCGCGGCGCAACGACCTCGAATTCCTGCTCGAGATCATCCCCTCGAAGGTCGGCCCGGTCGATGCCGACACCACCCCCACACTGATCCGGCAGTTCTACGCAGCGGGGATCTTTCCCGACTGGTGGAAGCTGGAACCGATGGCGACGCGGGCCGAATGGGCCAGGGCCTGTGTCGCCATCGAGGAAAACGACCCGCACAGCCGCGGCATCGTCGTCCTTGGCCTCGACGCGCCCGAGGCGGAGCTGGCCGCAAGCTTCCGCGCGGCCGCGGCCTTCCCGCTGGTGCGCGGCTTTGCCGTCGGCCGCACGATCTTCGGCGAGGTCGCGCGGGCCTGGATGACCGGCGCGCTTGGCGATGCGGCGGCGATTGACGAGATGGCGCGCCGCTATGCCCGGCTCGCCGGGCTTTGGGACACGGCCCGCGCGGCCGCGAAGGAGGCATGACGATGGAGACGATCCGGCTGACGGCGGCGCAGGCGATGGTGCGCTGGCTTGCCGCGCAGATGACCGAGGAGGGCGAGCGCTTCGTCGAGGGGATCTGGGCGATCTTCGGCCATGGCAATGTGGCGGGGCTGGGCGCGGCATTGCACGAGGCGCGCGACACCTTCCCGACCTGGCGCGGCCAGAACGAGCAGACGATGGCCCATGCCGCGATCGCCTTCGCCAAGGGCCATGCCCGGCGGCGGGCGATGGCGGTGACCTCGTCGATCGGGCCGGGGGCGACGAACATGGTGACGGCGGCGGCGCTCGCGCATGTGAACCGGCTGCCGCTGTTGCTGATCCCGGGCGATGTCTTCGCCGGGCGCCGGCCCGATCCGGTGCTGCAGCAGATCGAGGATTTCGGCGATGGCACGGTCTCGGCCAATGACTGCTTCCGCCCGGTGGTGCGCTATTTCGACCGCATCACCCGGCCCGAACAGCTGCTGAGTGCCCTGCCGCGGGCGCTTGCGGTGATGACCGATCCGGCCGACTGCGGCCCGGTGTGCCTGTCCTTCTGTCAGGATGTGCAGGCCGAGGGCTTCGACTGGCCGTGCGACTTCTTCGCGCCGCGGGTCTGGCGCATCCGCCGGCCCGAGCCCGACATGGCCGAGCTGGCCGAGGTGGCGGCGCTGATCCGCGCGGCGCAGGCGCCGGTGATCGTGGCAGGCGGCGGGGTGATCTATTCCGGCGCCGAGGCGGCGCTGGCCGAGTTCGCCGCCCGCCACGCGATCCCGGTGATCGAGACCCAGGCGGGCAAGTCGGCGCTGGCGCAGGCACATCCGATGAACCTTGGCGCGGCTGGGGTCGATGGCTCGGCCGCGGCGAATGCGGCGGCGGCGGCGGCCGATCTGGTGCTGGGCATCGGCACCCGGTTTCAGGATTTCACCACCGGCTCGTGGTCGCTTTTCGCCAATCCCGCCCGCCGGCTGGTGTCAGTGAACGTGCAGGCGCAGGACGCGCTCAAGCATGGCGCGGTGCCGCTGGTCGCCGATGCGCGGGTGGCGCTCGAGCGGCTGTCGGCGCAGATGGGCGGCTATCGTGGCACGGTCGATGCGGCGGCGCGCGCCGCCTGGCTTGCCGCGGTCGATGCCCATTGCGCCGCCCCTGACCCGGACGGCCCGCTGCCGAGCGACGCGCAGGTGATCGGCGCGGTGCAGCGCGCGACCGGCCCCGAGGCGATCGCGATGGGGGCCGCGGGCACCATGCCCGGCGCGCTCAAGCTGCTGTGGCAGGCGTCGCAGGGCGGCTATCACATGGAATACGGCTTCAGCTGCATGGGCTACGAGATCGCCGGCGCGATCGGGCTGAAACTGGCGCACCCCGAACGCGAGGTGATCTGCTTCACCGGCGACGGCAGCTACATGATGGCGAATTCGGAGCTGGCGACGGCGGTGATGCGGCGCGTGCCCTTCACCGTGGTGCTGACCGACAACCGCGGTTACGGCTGCATCAACCGGCTGCAGCAGGCCTGCGGCGGGGCCGCGTTCAACAACCTCTACACGGAGTGCGCGGTCGAGGCACAGCCCGAGATCGACTATGTCGCCCATGCCGCCTCGCTTGGCGCCCATGCCGTCCGCGCCGTGACCATCGCCGACCTCGAGGCCGAGGTGACTGCGGCGCGCGGGCGCGACATCCCCACCGTGATCGTGATCGAGACCCGCGCCACCGAGGGGCCGGGCTTCGGTGCCGCCGGGCACTGGTGGGACGTGGCCGTGCCCGAGGTCAGCCACCGCCCCGAGATCGCCGCCGCCTATGACCGTTACCTTGCGCAGGCCGCCCGGGTGCGGCGTGCGAACTGACACCCGCCGACAGGAGAATCAGATGATCCGCTATGGCACCAACCCCATCGCCTGGGCGAATGACGACGACCGCTCGATCGGCGCCGAGATCCCGACCGCGCAGATCCTGCACGAGGCGGGCGAGGTGATCGGCTTCGACGGCATCGAGAACGGCCATCGCTGGCCCGAGGAGCCGCAGGCGCTGCGTGCGCTGCTGGGCTCCTATGGCCTTGCCTTCATCTCGGGCTGGTATTCGACCGAGCTTCTGACCCGCTCCGTCGAGGCCGAGATCGAAGCGGTGCAGGGCCATCTTGCGAAGCTGAAGGCGAACGGCTGTGCCGTCTGCATCGTCTGCGAGACCTCGAACGCGGTGCATTCGGACCCGAGCCACCCGGTGAACGACCGCCCGCGGCTGAGCGCCGACGGGATGCGCGACTTCGGCGCGAAGATCGAGGCCTTCGCAGCCTATCTGGCCGGCGAGGGGATCACCCTCGTCTATCACCACCATATGGGCACCGTGGTCGAAAGCCCCGAGGAGATCGACGCCTTCATGGCGGCGACGGGCCCGGCGACGCATCTGCTCTTCGATGCGGGGCACTGCGCCTTTGGCGGCGGCGTGCCGGCCGAGGTGCTGGCCCGCCACGTCGGCCGGGTGCGCCATTTCCACGCCAAGAACATCCGCCGCGCGGTCTGCGACCGGGTCCGGGCCGAGGATCTGTCCTTCATCGAGGGGGTGCTGGCCGGCGCCTTCACCGTGCCCGGTGACCCCGAGGGCGCGATCGACTTCGTGCCGCTGCTGCGGCTGCTGGCGCAGGCGGGCTATGACGGCTGGCTGGTGATCGAGGCCGAGCAGGACCCGAAGGTCCGGTCGCCGCTCGTCTACCAGTCGATGGGCCTGAAGGCGCTGAAGGCTGCGGCGCGCGAGGCGGGGCTTGATGCCGCCTGAGGCGGTGTCGGTGAAAAGGAGAGGATGATGGCGGATCTGCTGCGCAAACCCTTCGGCACCCATGGCAAGGTGCACGAGATCACTCCGGCCTCGGCCGGCTGGCGCTATGTCGGCTTTTCGCTCTACCGGCTGCGCCCGGGCGAGAGCGCGGCCGAGGCGACCGGCGCGACCGAGGTGATCCTCGTTCTGGTCGAGGGGCGGGCGCGCATCCATGCCGCCGGGCAGGACTGGGGCGTTCTGGGCGAGCGGATGAACGTGTTCGAGCGCACGCCGCCGCATTGCCTTTACGTCCCGAACGGGCAGGACTGGAGCCTTGTCGCCGAGACCGAGTGCACCGTTGCGGTCTGTGCCGCGCCGGGCCGCGGCAACCATCCGGCGCGCCGGATCGGGCCCGGGGGCATCGCGCTCACCGAACGCGGGCGGGGCACCAACACCCGCTATGTGCACAACATCGCGATGGAGGCCGAAGACATCTGCGACAGCCTGCTGGTGACCGAGGTCTTCACCCCCGCCGGCCACTGGTCGTCCTATCCGAGCCACCGCCACGACGAGGACGACTTCCCCCGCATCACCTATCTCGAAGAGACCTATTATCACCGGATCAACCCGGCGCAGGGCTTCGGCATCCAGCGGGTCTATACCGAGGACGGCACGCTCGACGAGACGATGGCGGTGCAGGACGGCGATGTCGTTCTGGTGCCGCGCGGCCACCATCCCTGCGGCGCGCCCTATGGCTTCGAGATGTATTACCTCAATGTCATGGCCGGGCCGCGCCGCAACTGGCGCTTTCAGCCCGACCCGGCAGTGACCTGGATCCTTGACCGCGACGGCTGAGCGCGGGCTACCGGAGTGACGCGAATGACCCGACCCTTTCCGCTTGCCGTCTGCGCCGAGATGCTCTGGCCCGAGCGCCCGATCGCGTGGCGCGTCGCCCGCCTGACCGAGCGCGGCCTTGGCGTCGGGCTGTGGAACTGGCCCGACCATGACATCGCCGAACTGGAACGGTTGGGCGCGAGCTACACGATCATGAACGGCTATCTCGAGGGCCGGCTCGCCGATGCCGAGGGGGCCGAGCGGCTGCTGGCCTCGGCGCGCGAGACGGTGCAGGTGGGCAAGCGGCTTGGCGTGGCGCGGCTGAACCTGCACGGCACCGGCCTTGGCCCGGGCGGCATCCCGCTGCGGCAAAGCGAGGTCGTCACCGGCGCGATGTGGCTGCGCGCGCGCGACACGCTGATGCGGATCTGCGATCTGGCCGAGGCCGAGGGCGTGGTCTTCACCCTCGAGAACCTCAACCCGCTCGACCACCCCGGCTGCCCCTTCGGTCGCACCGCGGATGTGCTGGCGCTGGTGTCCTCGGTCGACCGGCCGCAGCTGCGCATCAACCTCGACCTCTATCACACCCAGCTGGGCGAGGGCGATCTGCTGCGCTGGTGCGAGAAATGCCTGCCCTGGATCGGCGAGGTGCAGGTCGCCGACAACCCCGGCCGCTGCGAACCCGGCACCGGCGAGATCAACTATCCCGGCGTGGCGCGGGGCCTTTGGGCGATGGGCTATCGCGGCCCGGTGGGGATGGAGGCCTTCGCCGCGGGCGACAGCGACGCCGCGGTCGATGCCTTCGTCGCGGCCTTCACCCTGTGAGCGGCGCGGCCTCCCCCTCGGGCGGGCCCAGCACCAGCGTCAGATGCGTCTCGAGCAGCTCGGGCAGGTCGAGCGGCGGGCGTTCGGTCATCAGCCGGTTCCACATCGTCGCCGCCAGCATCGGCGCCAGCAGCAGCTGCGGATAGCGGGTGAGCGGTTCGAGCCGCGCCACCCCTGAGCTGCTGGCATAGTCGCGCACCAGCCCGAACAGCGGCTCGAGGATCGTCTCGAGATAGATCCGCGCCAGGCCCGGGAACTGCGCGCTTTCGCTCAGCACGATCAGCGCCAGCTTGTCGCGCCCCGAGGCCTGCATGTCGGCGATCGCCGCACGCAGCCGCAGGCGGAAGGCGGTCTGCGGCGGGATGCCCGGATCGGCGGCCTCGGGCGGCGCGAAGATCAGCGGCAGCGCGCCCCGCAGCACCGCATCGAAGAGCGCCTCCTTGCTGTCGAAATACAGGTAGAGCGTGCCCTTCGCCACGCCCGCCCGCGCCGCCACCCGCGCCAGCCGCGCCTCGGCAAAGCCATGGGCGATGAACTCGGCCTGCGCCGCCGCGATGATCGCGGCGCGCTTGGCTTCCTTCTTGCGGTCGCGCAGCCCCGCTTCGGGCGGCACGTCCGCGGGGGCGGGTGCGGCATCCTGCATGGCGCCAGCATGGCACGGGACAAAATGACCCGCCAGTCATTTTTCAGTTGTCAGCGGCGCGGCGCCTACCTAGGCTGGCGCGGCATGACAGGGAGCGGCGCGATGCGACGGGGCGCGATCATCGGAGGTCTGGCGGTGGTGGCACTGGCGGCGGGCCTTGTGCTGTGGCAGGCGCGGTCGGCGGCGCCCGGGGCGCTTGTCCTGGGCGGCAATGTCGACATCCGCGAGCTGGACCTTGCCTTCCGCACCGGCGGCCGGATCGCGTCGCTTGCCGTCGAGGAGGGCGATCGCCTTGCGCCCGGAGACGAGATCGCCCGGCTCGACGCGGCGCCGCAGCGTGCCGCGCGCGCGCAGGCGCAGGGCACGCTCGATGCCGCGACGGCGGCCGAGACGCTGCTGAAGGAGGGCGCGCGCAGCGAGGAAATCGCCCGGCTTGCGGCCGAGGTCGCAGGCACCGAGGCGACGCTGCGCAATGCCGAGGCGAGCTATGCGCGGCAAAAGGCGCTCAAGACCACCTCGGTCTCGCTGCAGCAGGCGCTCGATTCCACCGAGGCAGCGCTTGGTCAGGCGCAGGCGGCGCACGAGGCCGCGGTGCAGGCGCATCTGGCGGCGGTGAACGGGCCCCGCCCGGCCGAGATCGCGCAGGCCGCGGCACAGCGCCAGGCCGCCGCAGCCGCGCGCGACGCGGCGCAGATCCAGCTTGACGATACCGTGCTGCGCACACCCGCGGCGGGCACAGTGCTGACCCGCGCGGTCGAGCCGGGGGCGATGGTCGCGGCCGGCACCACGGTGGTGACGCTGTCGCTCGATACCCCCGTCCGCGTGCGCGCCTATGTCGAGGAGCCCGACCTTGGCCGCGTTCCGCCCGGAACCAGGGTGCTGGTCTTCACCGACGCCCGCCCGGGGGCACCCTATCACGGCACCGTGGGCTTCGTGTCCTCGCGCGCCGAGTTCACCCCGAAGCAGGTCGAGACGCAAAGCCTGCGCAGCGCCCTCGTCTACCGGCTGCGGATCACCGTCGGGGATGGCGACGCCGCGCTGCGTCAGGGCATGCCGGTGACCGTGCGCCTTGCCGCCGAGGCGGGGTGAGCGCGATGGCGGCGGGTCTGGCGGTTTCGATCCGCGGCCTGACCCACCGCTATGCCGGGCAGGGCACCGGGGAACATGCGCTCGACGACGTTTCGCTGACCGTGGCGCGCGGCGTCATCACCGGGCTTGCGGGCCCCGATGGCGCGGGCAAGACCACGCTGATGCGGCTGATGGCGGGGCTGTTGAAACCCGTCTCGGGCGAGATCGAGGTGCTGGGCCTCGACCCGCTGCGCGCCGGCGCCGAGCTGCATCTGCGGGTCGGCTACATGCCGCAGAAATTCGGCCTCTACGAGGATCTGACGGTGATGGAGAACCTGGTTCTCTATGCCGATCTGCGCGGCGTCACCGGCGCGGCCCGGCAGGCACAATTCGGCCGGCTGCTCGATTTCACCGATCTGCACCGCTTTACCGGGCGGCTGGCCGGCAAGCTGTCGGGGGGGATGAAGCAGAAGCTCGGTCTTGCCTGCACGCTGGTCGGGCAGCCGGAACTGCTGCTGCTGGACGAGCCCGGGGTGGGCGTCGATCCGATCTCGCGGCGCGAGCTGTGGCGGATGGTGCAGGCGCTCGCCGCCGAGGGCATGGCGGTGGTCTGGGCCACGGCCTACCTCGAGGAGGCCGAGCGTTGCGATGCGCTGTGCCTGATGAACGCCGGGCGGGTGATCTTTGCGGGTCCGCCGGGCGAGCAGATCGCGCGGATGCGCGGCCGCGCGGTGCTGGCTTGCGACATCCGCGGCAACCGACGCCATTTCCTGCGCCGCGCGCTCGGCCTTCCGGGTGTGATCGACGGGGTGATCCAGGGCGATGCCGTGCGGCTTGTGCTGGCCGAGGGGCAGGCGCCGCCCGTGGCCGAGCTGGGCGCGGACGCGCCGCGCATCGTGCCGGTCGAGCCGCGGCTCGAGGACGCCTTCATCGACCTTGTGGGCGGCGGGCCCGACGGCCGCTCGCCCCTCGCCTCCACGCTCGCCGAGGTGACGCTGCCGGCGCATGTCGACCCCGAGGCGGTGATCCGCGCCGATGACCTGACCCGCCGCTTCGGCGATTTCGTCGCCACCGATCACGTCAGCTTCTCGGTCCGGCGCGGCGAGATCTTCGGCCTGCTCGGCCCGAACGGCGCGGGCAAGTCGACCACCTTCCGGATGATGTGCGGCCTGCTCGCGCCCACATCCGGCGAGGCGCAGGTGATGGGCATCGACCTGAAGCACTCGGCCCCCGAGGCGCGGCAGAATCTGGGCTACATGGCGCAGAAATTCTCGCTCTACGGCAACCTCGGGGTCGAGCGGAACCTGCGCTTCTTCGCCGGCATCTACGGGCTCAGCGGCCGCACCCGCGACCGCAAGGTGGCGCAGATGCTGGAAAGCTTCGAGCTTGACCAGTATCGCCGCACACAGGCGGGCGAGCTGCCGCTTGGCTTCAAGCAACGCCTGTCGCTCGCTTGCGCGCTGATGCACGAGCCGCCGCTGCTGTTCCTCGACGAGCCGACCTCGGGTGTCGATCCGGTGACCCGGCGCGAGTTCTGGTCGCATATCAACGCGCTTGTCGACCGTGGCGTGACGGTGATGGTGACCACCCATTTCATGGACGAGGCGGAATACTGCGACCGCATCGGGCTGGTCTATCGCGGCCGGCTGATTGCCGTCGGCCCGCCTGACGATCTGAAACGGCAGGTGGCCGATGCCGCGCTGCCCGACCCGACCTTCGAGGATGCCTTCATCCGGCTGATCGAGCGCGACGATGCCACCCGCGCTGCGGCAGGGGGCGCGCCATGAGCCGCGCGCCGCACGAGGGGTTTTCGCTGCGCCGGTTGCGCGCGCTCTGCATCAAGGAGACGAAGCAGATCCTGCGCGATCCGAGCAGTCTGCTGATTGCCGTGGTGCTGCCGGTCGTGCTGCTGTTCATCTTCGGCTTCGGCATCTCGCTTGATACCAACCGGCTGTCGCTCGGCATCGTGCTCGAGGATCAGGGCGCCGAGGCGCAGCGCTTTGCCGCCGTGGCCGCCGGCTCGCCCTATATCCGCCCGCGCTTTGCCCGGACCCGGGCCGAGCTGGCCACGCCGATGGCCGAGGGCGCGCTGCGCGGCCTCATCGTGATCCCGCAGGATTTCGGCGCGCGGCTGGCCGCTGGCGACGGCAGCGCGCGGATTCAGGTGCTGACCGACGGCTCGGAGCCGAACACCGCGAATTTCGTCGCCAGCTATGCCCAGGGCCTGTTCGAAACCTGGCTGCATGCCCGCGCCGATGCCCGCGGCCTCAGCGCCGACCCGCCGGTGTCGCTGGAACCGCGCTACTGGTTCAACCCCTCGACCGAAAGCCGCAACTTCCTGATCCCGGGCTCGATCGCGGTGGTGATGACGATCATCGGCGCGCTGCTGACCTCGCTCGTCGTCGCGCGGGAATGGGAGCGCGGCACGATGGAGGCGCTGCTCGCCACCCCGGTGCGACGGGCCGAGCTGCTGCTGTCGAAGGCGCTGCCCTATTACGGGCTCGGGCTGATCGCGATGGCGGTCTGCGTGGTCATCGCGGTGACGCTGATGCAGGTGCCGCTGCGCGGCTCGATCGCCATGCTGTTCATCGCCACCAGCCTGTTCCTGGGCAGCGCGCTTGGCCTCGGGCTGCTGCTGTCGACGTTGACCCGCAACCAGTTCAATGCGGCGCTCGCGGCGCTCAACGCAGCCTTCCTGCCGGCGGTGATGCTGTCCGGGCTGATCTTCGAGATCTCCTCGATGCCGGCCGTCGTGCAGGCGGTGACGCTGATCGTGCCGGCGCGCTATTTCGTGACGGTGATGCAGACCCTGTTCCAGGCCGGCGACATCGCCGCCATCTTGCTGCCGAACCTGCTGTTCCTGCTGGTCTCGGCGCTGTTCTGGCTGGGCCTGACGGCGCGGCGCACCCGCATGCGACTGGACGGCTGACGATGTGGCGCCGCATCCTCACCCTGATCGCGAAAGAGCTGGCGCAGCTGCTGTCCTCGCGCCGCAATGTGGCGATGCTGATGATGCCGCTTCTGGTGCAGCTTGCCGTCTTTCCCTTCGCCACCACGCTCGAGGTGCGCAATGCCGCCGTCGCGATCCTGAACGAGGATCCGGGCGCCGAGGCGGTCGAACTGATGCACCGCATCGCCGCCGCCTCGGCCTTCGGCACGCTTTATCCGGTGCACAGCGAGGCCGAGCTGGAACAGACGATCGACGGGCAAAAGGCGCTCCTCGGCCTGCGCATCCCGCCCGACTTCTCGCGCAAGGTGCTGGCGGGCACCCCGGTCAGGCTGCAGGCGCTGATCGACGGGCGCAAGTCGAACGCGGCGCAGATCGCCTTTTCCTACATCCGCGACATCACCTCGACCTTCGCCGACGAGCGCGCCGGGCAGGTGCTGCCCGCAAGGATCGAGCGGCGCAACCTCTACAACCCGAACCTGAACTACAAGTGGTTCGTGCTGCCCAGCCTTGTCGCGATCATCTCGACCATCGGCTGCCTGCTGGTCACCGCGCTGTCGCTGGCGCGCGAGCGCGAGGAGGGCACCTATGACCAGCTCCTCGTCACGCCGCTGACGCCGGGCTACATCATGGTCGGCAAGGCGGTGCCGGGCATTCTGGTAGCGATGGTGCAGGCCAGCGTGATCGCCGCGGCGGCAGTCTTCCTTTACGGCGTGCCCTTTACCGGGCAGCTGTGGATGCTGCTGCTGGCGATGTTCGCCTATGCGCTGGCGCTCTCCGGCGTGGGGCTGCTGATCTCGGCGATCAGCGCGAGCCAGCAGCAGGCCTTTCTGGGCGTGTTCTGCTTCATGGTGCCCTCGGTGGTGCTGTCGGGCTATCTCGCCCCGGTCGAGAACATGCCGACCGCATTGCGGCTGCTGAGCGCGGTGAACCCGCTCACCCATTTCATCGCGCTGTCGAAGGGGATCTTCCTCAAGGGCTTTGGCCTGGCCGAGGTGGTGCCGGCGGTCTCGGCGCTGTTCGGCATCGCGCTTGTCACGCTCTTCGTCGCGCATCGGGTGTTCGACCGGCAGGCGCGGTCCTGACCGGCCCCGCGCTGTTGCGCCCGCCCGCCTTGCGCCTATGGTAAGCTCGCGCGGCCCGCGCCGGCCCGCACAGGAACGCCCCGACCGGGCAGAGGAGGGCCGAATGACGCTTGAAACCATCGCCGCGGAGCTGCGCGCCGCCGAGGCCGGGGGCCGCACCATCGCGCCGCTGCGCGACCGGCTGAGCACCGGCGCCGAGGCCTATGCGGTGCAGCAGATCAACACCACGCACCGCCTCGCCGCCGGCGGCCGTCTCGTCGGGCGCAAGGTCGGGCTGACCAACCCCGTTGTGCAGCGCCAGCTGGGCGTCGATCAGCCCGATTACGGCATGCTCTTCGCCGACATGGAGGTGATGCACGACGCCGAGATCGCCTGGAACCCCGGCGCCCAGTTCAAGGTCGAGGCCGAGATCGCCTTCATCGTCGGCCGCGAGCTGACCGCGGCGGACCTCAGCATGGCCGAACTGATCCGCGGCATCGACTGTGCCGTGCCGGCGATCGAGATCGTCGGCTCGCGCATCGCGAACTGGGACATCCGCTTCGTCGATACCGTGGCCGACAACGGCTCTTCCGCGTTCTTCACCCTCGGGCCCTTTCCGCGCCGGCTCGAGACGCTCGACCTGCTCGGTTGCGCGATGCGGATGGAGGGAACGGACGGCACGCTCTCCGAGGGGCGCGGCGACGCCTGTTTCGGCTCGCCGCTGAACGCGGCGCTGTGGCTGGCGCGGGGGATGGCCCGGGTGGGCTATCCGCTTGCCCCGGGCGACGTGCTGCTCTCGGGCGCGCTTGGCCCGATGCTGACGGCGACGCCCGGCAGCCGGTATGTCGCGCGGATCGAGGGGCTGGGCGAGGCGGCGGTGCGCTTCGGCGCGGCGCGGGGCTGAGCCGGTCCGGTCCGGCCGACACCGGCCCGCCATTGACGCCGCGTTCGGCGTGACAGAGGCTTCCGTGCACGTCACTTTGGCGCCAGCCAGGGAGGAGACCTATGAGCCACTATCCGCATATGCTTGCGCCGCTCGACCTCGGTCACGTCGTTCTGAAGAACCGCGTGCTGATGGGCTCGATGCACACCAATCTCGAGGAGACCGGCGACTGGAACCGCGTCGCCGAGTTCTACGCCGAGCGCGCCCGCGGCGGCGTCGGGCTGATGGTGACGGGCGGCATGGCGCCGAACCGCGAGGGCGGGGTGTTTCCGGGAGCGGCGGGGCTGTTCACCGCCGAGGACATCGCCCATCACCGCCTCGTCACCGAGCGCGTGCATGCGGCCGGCGGGCGCATCGCGATGCAGATCCTGCATGCGGGCCGCTATGCCTATTCGCCCGAGTGCGTGTCGGCGAGCGCGGTGAAATCGCCGATCTCGCCGTTCCCGCCGCGCGAACTCGACGAGGCCGGGATCGAGAAGCAAATCGCCGACATCGCCACCGCTGCCGCCCGCGCCCGCGAGGCGGGCTATGACGGCGTCGAGGTGATGGGCTCGGAAGGGTATTTCCTGAACCAGTTCCTCGTGCGCCACGTGAACCGGCGCGAGGACCGCTGGGGCGGCTCCTACGAGAACCGGATGCGCCTGCCGGTCGAGGTGGTCAAACGCGTGCGCGAAGCGGTCGGCCCCGATTTCATCGTGATCTACCGGATCTCGCTCATCGACCTGGTGCCCGAGGGCTCGACCTGGGACGAGGTGGTGAGGCTCGCGAAGGCGATCGAGGCCGCCGGCGCCACGATGCTCAACACCGGCATCGGCTGGCACGAGGCGCGGGTGCCGACGATCGCCACCTCGGTGCCGCGCGCGGCCTTCACCTGGCTCACCGCCCGGCTGCGCCCCGAGGTCTCGATCCCGGTCATCACCTCGAACCGGATCAACACCCCGGGCGTCGCCGAGGAAATCCTCGCCCGCGGCGATGCCGACATGGTTTCGCTTGCCCGTCCCTTCCTCGCCGATCCCGATTTCGTCGCCAAGGCCGCCGCGGGCCGCGCGGATGAGATCGCCCCCTGCATCGGCTGCAACCAGGCCTGCCTCGATCACACCTTTGCGGGCAAGATCTCGAGCTGCCTCGTCAACCCGCGCGCCGGGCACGAGACCGAGCTGACCCTTGCCCCCGCCGCCACGCCGAAACGCATCGCCGTCGTCGGCGCGGGGCCCGCGGGGCTTTCCGCCGCGATCACCGCCGCCGGCCGCGGCCATGCCGTCACCCTTTTCGACCGCGCGGCCGAGATCGGCGGACAGCTGTGCATGGCGCGCCGGGTGCCGGGCAAGGAGGAATTCCACGGCCTCACCGACTGGTTCGCGACGATGCTCACGCGCACCGGCGTCACGCTGCGGCTGAACACCGAGGCAACGGTCGACACGCTCGCGGACTTCGATGATGTCATCATCGCCACCGGCGTCACGCCGCGCAGCCCCGCCATCCCGGGCGAGGAGCGGGCCGCCAGCTATATCGACATCCTGACCGGCCGGGTCACCGCCGGCCCGCGCGTTGCGATCATCGGCGCGGGCGGCATCGGCTTTGATGTGGCCGAGTTCCTGACGGTCTCCGACAGCCCGACCCTGCACCCGGCGGAATGGATGCGCGAATGGGGCGTCGGCGATCCGGCGCAGACCCCGGGCGGGCTCGCGCCGCCGCAGCCCGAACCGCCGGCACGGCAGGTGACGCTTCTGCAGCGCAAGCCGGAAAAGCCCGGTCGCAAGCTTGGCAAGACCACCGGCTGGATCCACCGCGCGGCGCTGCAGGCCAAGGGCGTGCGGATGCTGGGCGGGGTGAATTACGAGGCAATCACCGCCGAGGGGCTGCAGGTCAGCTTCGGCCCCGAGCGCAAGGAGCCCACGCTGATCGCCGCCGATACGGTGGTTCTGTGCGCCGGCCAGCTCAGCGAGCGCAGCCTTGCCGACCGGCTGATCGCCGCCGGGATCACGCCGCAGGTGATCGGCGGCGCCGATGTCGCGGGCGAGCTTGATGCGAAGCGGGCGATCGACCAGGGCACCCGCCTCGGCGCCGCGCTCTGATCTTTCTCCTTGCCCGAAATACCTCGGGGGGTCGGGGGGGGCGGCGCCCCCCGGCCGTCGCCGCTCAGGCCGCGCCGGTCTCGACGCAATGGCGCCGGAACGCCTTCTTCAGCAGGTCGAGCTCGGCGCGCAAGAGGTCGAGCTCGGCGCGCAGGTCATCCTCGAGCGGCGCGCCGGTGACGATCGCGAAGCTGCCGACCGTCTCGCTGCCCTCGCGGATGACGAAGGTCTGCACCCCGTCCGACAGGAGTTCGGGCGGCAGCGGCAGGCTCAGCCGCCATTTGCCGTCGCCCGTCGCCTCGAAGCTCAGCCCCGTCAGCTCTTCGCCCTGGTGCAGCACGGCGATGCGCGCGTCATTCGCCCCGTCCCAGATCGCTTCCCAGCGGCCGCCCCGCACCCGCGACATTTCCAGCATGGCTTCCCCCTCAGATATCCGCACGCGGGTGGCGCACGAAGGTCACGTCGCGCAGCACCACCTGGTTCATCTGCGGCCCCTCGAAGATCAGGTCGACCCAAGCCTTCTCCAGCCGCTTCTCGTTCATCTTGGTATAGGCCAGATCGAAATCGACATGGCTCGGCCCCGAGCTCAGCGGCAGTTCGCGCACCAGCTGCTCGGTGTTCGGCCCGTGCTTGACGTTCAGCCGGCAGAAGATCTCGAGCGGTTTTTCCACCTCGACCTCCATGTTCAGCCGCAGCAGATGGGTGCGCCGCAGCCCGCGCAGCCCGCTCTCGGGCAGATCGAGCACCAGCGAGAGGAACGAGCCGTCGAAGCGGAACACGTCCATGCGCAGCCCGTAGGGCGCAAGATCCTTGTCGCGGGTATTGCGCATCTGGCGCAGCGTCAGCTCGGAAACCTTGCAGTCGTGGAACAGCGTGATCTCGTCGCCGAGCCGGTCGCGGTTCTCCGCCGCGGCGATGCCGGCCGGGCTGATCGGGCCACGCCACAGGTTCGGCCGCCAGGCCCAGTCCGCGCCGAGCGGCCGCTCGATACCGTCGCCGCTGCTGACCGGCATCGTCAGCCGGCCGTCGGCGACATGCAGAAGCTGACCGACGGCATGGCGCACCTGCGCGGCATCTGCGCGCAGCTGACGCAGGTCATCGAGGTCAAGAGAGGGGGCAAGGCGCGTCGCCCGCTGCCAGCGCGCCAGCGCCCGTCGCTGCACCAGCCGATCGAGAAAAGAGTCCTGCTTCTTGACCATGCCGCGACCCTTGTAACAAATCGTTAACTTCTTGGAAACAATCCCAGCTTTTCAGAGTTTTATTCGCGCCCTTCCTGAATTTGAAGCGGGAAAAGTGGAATCGTTCCGGTTTCCGGGGATTTCGCGGGAAAGCCGGTGCTGTCGCTCAACCCTTCGGCGAACCGGGGACCGTTTCCGGGTTCGCCGCGCGAATGGTTGCATCGAAATCGGTCAGCAGGCGAATCTGCGCCGTGTCGCTGATCGAGGCACCCTCGAGCGGCAGCACCGAAAGTGCGGTGATCCGCCCGGCAAGGCCGGTGATCGCGCGCCAGTAGGTCTCGCTCACCGGCGCGCCCTGCACGCTCGAACGGTCGCGGATCTTCAGCAGCAGCAGATGGCCGCTGCGCCGGACCTTCAGGATCTCGACATCGTCGGGCGCGCCGGAACGGGCGAGCGCCGCGCGCCCCGCGCCCGAGCGGAAGAAGCGCTCGAAGCCCGGGAAGGTCGCCTCCACCGGGCCCGCCCCCTCGGGGCCGACGGTGGCGGTGAGCATCGCCCGATAGGGCGGCTTCGGCGCCGCCGGATCGCCCGAGATCGCCGCGCAATTGCCCCACAGCACGAAGCTGCCGGCGCGCTCCTCGCGCCGCGAGCCGGGGTCGACGCAGAACCCCTTCGGCGCAACGAGGGTCATCGTGCCGCCGAGCACCTCGGCGCGGTCGGTGGCGGGCGTGCCGGGTGCGACGCAGCCGGCAAGCCCCGCAAGCAGGGCCGGCAGCAGCAGGCGCCGCAGCGAAAAGGGACAGGTCCTTGTGCTCATGCAAAAGGCATAGCGAGCGCGGCGGCGCCCGGCAAGCCTTGCCTCGGGCGGTGCCGAAGGGGTGAAGGGCGACTGCGCGACCGGCCGCCTGCGCGCCGCGGCGGCCGGGGCCTTTCGCCTTGCCCCCCGCGCCCCGGCGCGGCATCTTCGCGCCGATGCGGGCCCGGCGCCACGCAACCGGGCAGGAGGGGCGATGTTCTATCTCGGGATCGACGGCGGCGGCACCGGATGCCGCGCGGCGCTGGCCGATGCCTCGGGCACGGTGCTGGCCCGGGCCGAGGCCGGCCCGGCGAACATCGCCACCGATTTCGATGCCGCGCTGCGCGAGGTGTCCGCCGTGGCGCGGGCGGTGATCGGCGAGCGCCCCGCAGCACAGGTGCGCGCGGTGCTGGGCCTTGCCGGGGCGAACCTCTCTGCCGCGGGGCCGCGGCTCGCGGCAGCGCTGCCGTTTCCCGCGAAGGTGGTGCAGGACGTCGCCACCTCGGTGCGCGGCGCGCTTGGCCCGCGCGACGGCATCGCGGTGGCGATCGGCACCGGCTCGGTCTTTGCCCGGCAGCTGGGCGGGCGGCTGCACGCGATCGGCGGCTGGGGGCTGCGACTTGGCGACGAGGCCTCGGGCGCCTGGATCGGCCGGGCGCTTGTCATGCGCACGACCCGCGCGCTTGATGGCTTCGTGGCGCTGACGCCGCTGCTGGCCGCGCTCGCCGACGAGCTGGGCGGGCCGGCGGGGCTGGTGGCCTTTTCACTTGCCGCGATGCCTGCCGACTGGGCCCGCCTTGCGCCGCGCGCCTTCGAGGACGACCCCGCCGCGCAGGCGGTGCGCGCGGCCGCCGCGGCCGAGATCCGCGCCGCCGTGCAGCTGCTGCAACCCGAGGCCCCCTTGCCCGTGGTCTGGATGGGCGGGCTCGGGCCGCGGCTCGCGCTGCCCGACTGGCCGGCGCTGAGCCCGGCGGGCACGGCGCTTGACGGCGCGCTGGCGCTTGCGCGCGAGGAGATGACATGGACCGACTGATCTTTACCGGCGCGCGGATCTTCGATGGCACGCGCTTTCACAATGGCGCCGCGCTCGTCACCGAGGGCGGGCGCGTCGCCGCGATCCTGCCCGAGGCCGAGGCGCCCGAGGGGCGGCGCGTTGCGCTTTCGGGGGGCACCCTCGCCCCCGGGCTGATCGACCTGCAGGTGAACGGCGGCGGCGGCGTGATGCTCGACGGCACGGCCACGGTCGAGACCATCGCCACGATCTGCGACGCGCATGCGCGGCTTGGCACCACCGGGCTGTTGCCGACGCTGATCACCGACACCGCGGCCGCGACGCGCACGGTTCTGGCGGCGGGGATTGCCGCCGCGGCGCGGGTGCCGGGCTTTCTGGGCCTGCATCTCGAAGGGCCGCATCTCGACCCGAAGCGGCCGGGCTGTCATCCGCCGCAGTGCATCCGGCCGCTGACGCAGGACGATATCGACATCCTGACCGAGGCGAAGACCGGCCTGCCGGCGCTGGTGGTGACGCTGGCGCCCGCCTCTGCCACCCCCGATCAGATCGCGCAACTGGCCGCGGCCGGGATCCTCGTCTCGCTCGGCCATGCCGAGGCAAGCTTTGCCGAGGCGCAGGCGGCCCATGCCGCCGGGGCACGGATGGTCACCCATCTCTTCAACGCGATGTCGCAGCTTGGCTCGCGCGAGCCGGGGCTGGTCGGTGCGGCGCTGAGCCTGCCCTTTGCCGCGGGGCTGATTGCCGACGGCATCCATGTCTCTCCCGAGACCCTGTCGCTTGCGCTGCGGCTGGCGGGGGAGCGGCTGTTTCTGGTGACCGATGCGATGGCGGTCGCGGGCACCGAGGCGCAGGAATTCACCCTTGCCGGGCGCCGGATCCTGCGCCGCGAGGGCGCGCTGCGGCTGGAAAACGGCACGCTTGCGGGGGCGGACCTGACCTTGCCCGAGGCGATCCGGCTGTGCATCACCCGCCTTGGCCTGACGCCCGAGGCGGCGCTGACGATGGCGACCGCGCGGCCTGCCGCGCTGATCGGCGCGCCGGCCGGGCGCATCGCCCCCGGCCTTGCCGCGGATCTCGTGCATCTCACCGCCGACTGGCGCCTTGCGGGCACCTGGCGCGGCGGCGTTCCGGTTCAGGCGAAGTCTTCGACCGAGTAGCCCTGAATATACAGAAGCGCGCTCAGGTCGCCGTGGTTGATGCGGATGTCGCATTGCGCGGCGACCGAGGGCTTGGCATGCAGCGCCACGCCCATGCCGGCAAGATGCAGCATGCCGAGGTCATTCGCGCCGTCGCCCACGGCGATCACCTCGCTTGCCGCAAGGCCGAGCCGGGTCGAGATCTCGTGGAAGGCCTGCACCTTCGCCTCGCGGCCAAGGATCGGGCGCGAGGGCACGCCGGTCAGCCTGCCGTCCTCGACCAGCAGCACGTTGGCGCGGTTCTCGTCAAAGCCCAGCACCTCGGCGACATGGCCGGTGAAGGCAGTGAAGCCGCCCGAGACCAGCGCGCAATAGGCGCCGTTCGCCTTCATCGTGCGCAGAAGGTCGTGGCCCCCCGGCATGAAGCTGAGCCGCTCGTCGATCACCTGGCGGATGACGTCGGCGGACAGGCCCCGGAGCAGGCCGACGCGTTCGGTCAGCGCGCCCTCGAAATCAAGCTCGCCGTTCATCGCCCGCGCGGTGATCTCCTTCACCCGCGCGCCGACGCCCGCCACATCGGCGAGCTCGTCGATGCATTCCTGCTGGATCATCGTGCTGTCCATGTCAGCGAGCAGCATCTTCTTGCGCCGCCCCGCGGCCGGCACGATGACAAGGTCGTGGCCCAGCCCCTGCAGGCTTTCCCACACCTCCCAGCGATTCGAGGGCATCTCGCGCAGATCGAACTCGGCGGCGATGCCGGGGCTCAGCCAGCGCGCCTCGCCCCCGCCCCAGGCGTTGCGCAGCGATTCAACGGTGACGCGCTCGAGATTGGCGGCTTTCGGATCGGCGAGGAGGACGGCAATGAACATTGGGGGATTCCGCGAGAAGTTTCCGATAGTGGAGCGCGGCGTCGCTTTCGGGCGCCGATGCGGCGCAATATCGCAATTTCCCCCCTTGTGCCAGAGCAGGTGGAGGCGTATCTGCCGCAGCGGGACACCTCTCCCCAACGAGGGGCGTTTATCTGGAAGGATACCATTGATGGCTTACGAAGCTCCGGTCGCGCGTCCGGTCAATCCGCGTTTTTCTTCGGGCCCCTGCGCGAAGATCCCCGGTTTCTCCCTCGACATGCTCGCTGACGCGCCGCTTGGCCGCTCGCATCGTGCCGCCGTCGGCAAGGCGAAGCTGAAAGAGGCGATCGAGACCACCCGCGAGATCCTGGGTGTGCCCGCCGACTACCGCATCGGCATCGTTCCCGCGTCGGACACCGGCGCCGTCGAGATGGCCCTGTGGTCGCTGCTTGGCGCCCGCCCGGTCACCATGTGCGCCTGGGAATCCTTCGGCTCGGGCTGGGTCACCGATGTGGTGAAACAGCTCAAGATCGACGCCGACGTGAAGAAGGCCGAATATGGTGACATCGTCGATTTCACCGATGTCGACTTCAACACCGACGTCGTCTTCACCTGGAACGGCACCACCTCGGGCGTGCGCGTCGCCAACGGCGACGACATCCCGGCCGAGCGTCAGGGCCTGACCATCTGCGACGCGACCTCTGCCGCCTTCGCGATGGATCTGCCCTGGGACAAGCTCGACGTCGTCACCTTCTCCTGGCAGAAGGTGCTGGGCGGCGAGGGCGGCCATGGCGTGCTGATCCTCAGCCCGCGCGCCGTCGAGCGGCTGGAAACCTACACCCCGAAATGGCCGATGCCGAAGATCTTCCGCATGACCAAGGGCGGCAAGCTGATCGATGGCATCTTCGTCGGCGAGACGATCAACACGCCCTCGATGCTCTGCGTCGAGGACTACCTCGTGGCGCTGAAATGGGCGAAGACGATCGGCGGCCTGAAGGGCCTGATCGGCCGCGCCGAGGCGAACGCGCAGGTGGTGTGGGACTTCGTCGCGGCGAAGCCCTGGATCGAGAACCTCGCCAACAACCCGGCGAATGCCTCGACCACCTCGGTGTGCCTGAAGTTCAACGATGCCCGGATCAAGGACGGCGCGGCCTTCGCCAAGGCTGTCGCGAAGCGGCTCGAGAAGGACGGCGTCGCGCTTGACGTCGGCGCCTATCGTGACGCCCCGGCCGGCCTGCGCATCTGGTGCGGCTCGACCGTCGAAAAGGCCGATCTCGAGGCGCTGATGCCCTGGATCGAATACGCCTTCGAGGCCGAAATCGCGGCTCAGGCCTGATTTCAGGCGGCCTGCCTCCGGGTGGGCCGCATGCGAAAGTGCGGCGGGACGTCTATAGACTCCGTGACGACCCGCCCTTTCCGAAATCCCGTATATTCAGGAAATCCAGAAATGGCCCCCAAGGTTCTCATCTCCGACAAGCTTTCCGACGCCGCCATCGCGATCTTCAAGAACCGCGGCATCGAAGTCGACTTCCGCCCGGAACTCGGCAAGGACAAGGACAAACTGGCCGAAGTGATCGGCGACTATGACGGTCTCGCGATCCGCTCGGCCACCAAGGTGACCGCCGCCCTGCTCGAGAAGGCGACGAAGCTGAAGGTCGTCGGCCGCGCCGGGATCGGCGTCGACAACGTCGACAAGGAAGCCGCCTCGAAGAAGGGCGTGATCGTGATGAACACGCCGTTCGGCAACATGATCACCACCGCCGAGCACGCGATCGCGATGATGTTCGCCGTCGCCCGCCAGATCCCCGAAGCCTCGGCCTCGACCCAGGCCGGCAAGTGGGAGAAGTCGAAGTTCATGGGCGTCGAGCTGACCGGCAAGACGCTTGGCGTGATCGGCGCCGGCAACATCGGCGGCATCGTGTGCGACCGCGCCAAGGGCCTGAAGATGAAGGTCATCGCCTACGATCCCTTCATGTCGGACGAGAAGGCCGCGAAGATGGGCGTCGAGAAGGTCGAGCTTGACGAGCTGCTCGAGCGCGCCGACTTCATCACCCTGCACGTGCCGCTGACCGAGCAGACCCGCAACATCCTGTCGCGCGAAAACCTCGAGAAGACCAAGAAGGGCGTGCGCATCATCAACTGCGCCCGCGGCGGTCTGGTCGACGAGGAAGCCCTCGCCGATCTGCTGAAATCGGGCCATGTGGCGGGTGCCGCGCTCGACGTCTTCGCCGTCGAACCGGCCACCGAGAACGTGCTCTTCGGCCTGCCGAACGTCGTGTGCACGCCGCACCTTGGCGCCTCGACCTCGGAAGCGCAGGAAAACGTCGCGCTGCAGGTCGCCGAGCAGATGTCGAACTACCTGCTCGACGGCGCCGTCGAGAACGCGCTGAACCTGCCGTCGATGACCGCCGAAGAGGCGAAGGTCATGGGCCCCTGGGTGAAGCTGGCCGAATACCTCGGCTCGTTCATCGGCCAGATGACCGACGAACCGATCAAGGCGATCAACATCACCTATGACGGCATCGTCTCGAAGATGAACCTGAAGGCGCTTGATTGCGCGGTGATCGCCGGGATCATGAAGAAGGCGAACCCGGACGTGAACATGGTCTCGGCGCCGGTGATCGCGAAGGAACGCGGGATCCAGATCTCGAAGACCACGCAGGACAAGTCGGGCGTGTTCGACGGCTACATCAAGGTCACCGTCGTCACCGAGGTGCGCGAGCGCGCCGTGGCCGGCACCTGCTTCTCGGATGGCAAGCCGCGCTTCATCCAGATCAAGGGGATCAACGTCGACGCCGAAGTGGGGCCGCACATGCTCTACACCACGAACAAGGACGTCCCCGGCATCATCGGCAAGCTCGGCACGCTGCTCGGCGATCACAAGGTCAACGTCGCGAACTTCACCCTCGGCCGTTCGGCGGCGGGTGGCGAAGCGATCGCCATCGCCTATCTCGATGCGCCGCTCGCCCCGGAAGTGGTGAAGGAACTCGAAGCGACGGGCCTGTTCCAGCAGGTCAAGCCGCTTGAATTCCTCGTCGCCTGAGCGACATGAGAGGATGAGATCCGGGCCCTCCGCTGCCGCGGGGGGCCCATTGCATTCGGTCCCGGCGTTCGGAGGAACAGCATGCGCACTTATGCGATCGGCGATATCCACGGTCATCTCGACCTGCTGCAGGCGGCACAGGCCCGTGTCGCCGAAGACCGCGCCCGGGTCGGCGACAGCGAGGCGCCGCTGGTCCATATCGGCGATCTGATCGACCGTGGTCCGCGCTCGCGCCAGGTGGTCGAGCATCTGATGGCGGGCCAGGCGCGGGGCGAGAACTGGGTGGTGCTGAAGGGCAACCACGACCGCATGTTCGAGCGCTTCCTCGAAGACCCCTACGCCCACGATCCGATGCTGCGCAGTGGCATCGAATGGATGCACCCGCGCGTCGGCGGGGTGACGACGCTCGCCTCCTGGGGCGTGCGCAACCCCGAGGAGCGGCCGCTGCCCGAGGTCCATGCCGACACGCTGGCCGCGGTAGCGCCCGAGGCGCGGGCCTGGATCGCGGCGCTGCCCACCAGTTTCCGCCGGGATGAACAGCTTTTCGTGCATGCGGGCATCCGCCCGGGCGTGGCGCTGGCCGACCAGGTCGAGGACGATCTGCTCTGGATCCGGGCCGAGTTCCTCGACGATCCGCGCGATCACGGCGTGCTGGTGGTGCATGGCCATACCGCGATCGACAAGGTCACCCATTACGGCAACCGGCTGAACATGGATTCGAGCGCGGCCTATGGCGGCCCGGTCTCGGCCGCGGTGATCGAGGGGCGCCAGGCCTGGCTGCTGACCCCCGAGGGGCGCGTTCCCCTCGTCTGAGGCGATATGACGCCCCGTCACTTGCCCCTGGGGCAACTGGCGCCCGCCGCGGCGCCACGATAACCTCCCCCCATATCTCAAAGGGGGAGTTCTCCATGACCGGCATCGTCATCCTTTCCGGTGCGCGCACCGCTATCGGCACCTTCGGGGGCAGCCTCTCGGGCTTTTGCCCGATCGACCTCGCCACCCATGTCTCGAAGGCGGCCATTGCCCGCGCCGGGATCGACGCCGAAAAGATCGGCCAGGTGGTCTTCGGCCACGTCATCAACACCGAGCCGCGCGACATGTATGTCTCGCGCGTGGCCTCGGTGCAGGCCGGCGTTCCGGTCGGCACCCCGGCGATGAACGTGAACCGGCTGTGCGGCTCGGGCGCGCAGGCGATCGTCTCGGCGACGCAGTCGCTGATGCTGGGCGATGCCGAATTCGCGCTCGCCGGCGGCGTCGACTGCATGTCGCGCGCGCCCTACATCCTGCAGCAGGCCCGCTTCGGCCAGAAGATGGGCGACGTGAAGGCCATCGACATGATGACCGGCGCGCTGAGCTGCCCCTTCGGCACCGGCCACATGGGCGTCACCGCCGAGAACGTCGCCTGTGAGCATTCGATCTCGCGCGAAGAACAGGACGCGCTGGCGCTGCAAAGCCAGGAGCGTGCCTTCGCGGCGATCGAGGCCGGCCTGTTCAAGGACGAGATCGTGCCGCTCGAGATCGTCTCGCGCCGCGCCACCGTCGTCTTCGACACCGACGAGCACCCGAAGAAGACCTCGGCCGAGGCGCTGGCCGGGCTGAAGCCGGTGTTCAAGAAGGACGGCACCGTCACCGCCGGCAACGCCTCGGGCATCAATGACGGCGCCGCGGCGCTGATCCTTGCGCGTGCCGATGCCGCCGAGGCCGCGGGGCTGAAGCCGCGCGCGAAGATCCTCGGCTATTCGGTCGCGGGCGTGCGCCCCGAGGTGATGGGCGTCGGCCCGATCCCGGCGGTGCAGCAGCTGTGCAAGAAGCTCGGCATGACCGTCGCCGATTTCGACGTGATTGAGTCGAACGAGGCCTTCGCGGCGCAGGCGCTGGCGGTGACCAAGGAGCTCGGCCTCGACCCGGCGAAGGTGAACCCGAATGGCGGCGCGATCGCGCTTGGCCATCCGATCGGTGCCACCGGCGCGATCCTGACGGTGAAGACGCTCTACCATCTCGAGCGCACCGGCGGAAAACGCGGCCTGATCACCATGTGCATCGGTGGCGGCCAGGGCATTGCGCTGGCCATCGAGCTGGTCTGATGGCCTTCTCGCCAGAGCAGCGGGCAGCCTTGCTGGCCGCGCCTCTGGTGGGGCCGACGGGTCCTGCGCCGGTTCGAGGAAGTGGGCTTCGGCACCGTCGAAGCCCTCGCCGCGGCGGTGCCCGAAGACCTGTGCCGGCTGGTCGCGGCGCATCTGGGCACGACCTGCTGGGCGGATGCGCCGCGGGCGCGAGCCTCGGTGGCACATGCCATCGCCGCCGCGCAGTGACCTGTCACTGAACTTTCATCCAGCGGTGACCGGAGCCCAGTTGGTGTTTACGCCATTCGGCGCAGGTTGAGCAATCGCCCGACGCGCGGAGCTTTCCTCTCGCGCAGCGGGGCGGGCGATTGCGGTGGTCAGGGGCCGCGCGTAGTCGATCGGGGTCTGGTAGTCCAAGGCCGAGTGCGGTCGCTCGGTGTTGTAGTCGGCGGCCCAGGCGGCGATCACGACATGTGCGTGGGCCAGGTTGCGGAACATGGTCTCGTTGAGCAACTCGTCCCGCATCCGCCCGTTGAAGCTCTCCACGAAGCCATTTTGCATCGGTTTGCCGGGCGCGATGTCGCGCCACTCGACCCGGTGCCCGGAACGCCAGCGCAGGATTGCGGTCGAGGTCAGTTCCGTGCCGTTGTCGGAGACGATCATCCCCGGCTTTCCGCGGCGCTCGATCAGCGCCTTCAGGTCACGCGCCACACGGCGTCCTGAAATTGAGCTGTCCGGGATCGCAGCGAGGCACTCGCGGGTGACGTCGTCGACCACGTTGAGTACCCGAAAGCGCTGCCCGTTGGCGAACTGGTCATGGACGAAATCCAATGACCAGCGCGCATTGGGCTGCGCCTCGACAAGGATTGGCGCCCGTGTCCCGACGGCCTTGCGCCGGGCTTTCCTCTTGCGCACCGTCAGCCCCTCTTCGCGGTAGAGCCGATAGATCCGGTTGATGCCGGAAGGCTCACCCTCGCGAGCAGGACGAAGAGACGGCGATAGCCGAACCGCCGGCGCTGGTTGGCCAGCTCCCGCAGCCGCCTGCGCAGCACCGTGTCTGGCGCACGCTGCGACTGGTCGCGGACCATCTTGCGATCCGCTTTGACAATCCGACAGGCCCGCCGCTCCGACAGACCGTGGGCGGCCCGAAGGTGTGCGACCGCCTCGCGCTTCACGGCGGGCCCTGCCATTTTTTTGCGACCAGATCCTTCATGGCCGCCAGATCCAGCATCTGCTCGGCCAGCAGCTTCTTCAGCTTCGCGCTCTCATCCTCGAGCGCCTTCAGTCGCTTCGCCTCCGATATCGTCATGCCGCCGAACTTGGCCTTCCAGTTGTAGAAGGTGCCTTCCGACATGCCGTGCTTGCGGCACAGGTCCACACACTTCGCACCGTCGACGTATGCGTCGACCATGCCCGGCAAGGATGCCGATGATCTGCTCGTCCGTGAATCTTGTTCGCTTCATTGTCCGTCCTCAGGTTGGGGTAGACTTTAATCGATGGTGGAGGAAAAACCCCGTGGCAGGTCAGTTCAAGCCGAATGGCCAGATCAGGGCTGATACCCGCCTTGCCGTTCAGCACCCGCGAGAGCGCGACGCGGGACATGGCAAGCCTTTCGGCAGCGTCGGTCACCGACAGCCCCAACGGAGCAATTACATCTTCCCTGAGGACTTCGCCTGGATGCGGCGGACTATGCATCATCTCAGTTGCTCCTTCGGCAGCGCCCCCGACAATCGGCGAGATCAGGCCAAATGTCGTTGCGCGGATACAGTTTCAACGATGGCAGGCCCACGAGCTGTCACCCTGTCGGCATTGGCCCCGGATCCAAGGTCATCCCGGTCCGGACGCGTGAACTTCCTGGACACCCGACATGGAGCCGATGCGGCGTATCGCTTCGAGCGCTTTACGACCACTGCCGACAGCCACAAAAGAGCGTATCTTGCAGCGGCACACGTCATAATGTTCTTCTTGTTTGTCAAAGATGGCGTAGGGCCGCCACTCCTTTGGAGTCAAACAGGCGAGTTGGTTGGGGTGGCGGTATGGCTCGGGCTGGGGAAACTTTGCCAGAGCCAGATACCTTTTTGGGCGAAAAGGGCGGAGAGCGGACTGTGAGGTTGCGGCATTGCATCCCCAGCAATCAGCGGAAGCCGCCGCTCGCGGGTTCCATGGGGCGCGATGCGTTGCGCAGGAAGCGGAAATTCTCGGCTCCACTGTCGAACTTAGGATAAGCACAAAAAACTCAATCAACGAGACTATCGGGAAGACCTTAACTGGAGCAATCGTCGCACTTTGAACTTGGTATCGACTCCGACCTCAGGGTATTCATCGTGAGGTGACAAGTCAGCCACACGAGGTTTGCGACCTCAACTCGTTGTCTCGAAAGGTGTGTCGAAAATGCTTCAATCAATGATCTGACTGCTTTTAATGAATGAGATATTTGAAACGCAACATGCCGTGCAAGTCGGATATGATGATTCAAGCTGGAGCTCCCTAAGTTTTCGCGTCTTTATGTAAATGTTGTGTATAAGGACTGACTTCCCTGGCGCTTCCATGGCTGCCTTGGCAATGATAGCATCATCCAATCTAATATCCCTCCTCTTTTTCACCATAAGGTCTCGCCTCTTTGAAAGAGAGTCGGAGTTCCCTTCGGTAAAAGAAAGACGAAATTTATGAAATTCGCGCAACTGATCCATTGACCTTAGGTCTAAAACAGAACTCATCGGTGCGACAATGTCAGACATTACCACGACTGGAGTTGAATCGGCGTAACGAAACTCAGACCAGTCCTTAGCCATGGGCAGTCCTTCGCATATGCCATCAAGGAAAAAATATACACCTTGACCGAGCCACCCCTCTTCATCATCCCTTAAATAAAAGCCGCCTTCGAGGATATTATTTGCATATTGCAAGTTCGTTCCATGAAAAGCCCTTACGTAAAGCTGATTGAGATCAGATATGTCCGACACAAGTTCCGCCCTCAGATTTGTTCAAGAGTACGCTCTAAAATATCTCATTCGCAAAATGAAGCAAGGCGTTCTGGTTAGCATGGCGAAATTCTTTGCACTGGCAGCTGTTGCTTGTTTGGCAGGGCCGACGCTTTTGCAGGTAATATTGGGAGCGCTCGATCTATTTTTTCGAGGGGAGAATGTATCACTCGCCTCAGCATACCGAGTGGCAGGAGATTTTACATGGATGCAACCTGTCGCATTTTTCACGATGATCTCAATAAGTGTCATTTTTGTATACTTTGCAAATAGAGCTTCGAGCGGAAAGACCTCCAACCTTGTTAGCCTGAAGTCAATATTTGAAGGATTTCAATTCGGAAACTCATACGTATACTGCTATTTGGGAGACATTTCCCACATTACAGAGGCGCAGGTAATTGTAACATCAGAGGATACCAGCCTGGATCTTGGCTCAATTTCAGGAACATCAGTTTCAGGACGCGTCCGCAGGCTTGCAGCCGAAGTGAATGAGTGCGGAGAGGTGCAAGTCGACCATCTTCAGAATTACGTATTAGAGTGGAAGGCGCGCGTGGGAAAATATGACAACTTCGATTTAGGGCACACAGTTTTCATTCACGAAGCCTTCTGCGCCGAACGTTGCAATATTCAAGCCATCACCCTCGCCGTCGCAATACGAAAAAGACCACAAGGGGGTGTTGAATTTGATGACGGAGCCATACATAGAATAATAGGTGGGGCCATTCAAAATGCTTTGGCGTCAGGATATAGATCTATTTTTCTCCCCGTTTTCGGGTTGGGTAGCGGAGGCATTCCTTCGGAGCGCGCAGTCACCATAACGGTTCAAAGCGTTTGCAATGTTTTGCGTACAGAGAATAGGCGTATAATGGTTTACTTGGGGGTCTATAGAGAGGAAGACCTCGCTGATCTTATGATCGCCCTTAATTCTCAGGCTGGCAGGAGATGAATTTCGAAGAGATCAGGTTGGTCATTAAAAATGGAAGGTCTGGCACATTGGGTTATGCCAGTGGAGTCTTCGATGTTTTTCATACTGGGCATAGGGGATACTTGGAAATCTGCGCGTCACATTGCGGAACTCTAGTGGTTGGCGTCGACTCAGATCATAGAGTTCGGGAAATGAAAGGTGCGGATCGTCCGTATGATGATGAATACGTGAGGGTGGGAAATGTAGAAAACATCGGATTTATGTCATTTGTGAAACGCAGCACCTCACGCTTCTACATAGCCAAGCTCACTCCAGATGTGATTTTCATCCCAGAAAGCCAATCCGAAAAGCAGGAAAAAATTAATGGCTGGGGTTTCGGCGCAAACATTGTTATCATACCCGACACCCCAGGATTCTCTAGCACTGATATTATCAGACGTATTCGCTTTGAAAAAGATGGTGGGGGAGAGTAAGGCGATTCTCATATTCCTCAGAATCCTCCATCTTTCTCGAGGTAGGTAAGTCCCGCAGACAGAGCGATTACCTCCGAATGGACAGGTTAAACTCTCTTGCATGGTGTCCGCCGAATGAACTGAAACAATCAAAATGGGCTGTTTGCCCGGTCGCTGCGCCGTGCCTGAACGGTTGCTTTCAGGAAAAGCGCGTCGAGGCGCGACCGGCAGCTCAGGGCCGGGGTTATTCGTAACCGTGGATCTCGCGGTGCCAGGCCATATAAGCCACTTGGCCCCGCGTCAGCTTGATTTTTCGTTTCCTGACACCGAGTGCCTTACGTGTCGATTGCGTCAGGTCGTCTGAGATTATCATCTCACCCCGATCGGTGAAGCTGATAAAGCCCTGGTCGAAGAGCCTGTCCCATGTTGGCGACAGTAATAGCGCGTTCTCGGGATCGAGACATTCCCGCGGGTCCTTCCGGCAATCCCTCCATGGCTTGATGTGGGAGGCAACTAGGAGACTGCGCTCCTCGATCTCAGTGATCAGACAGCAACCGTATTTTTGGATGACGCGCCGTCGGAACAGTCCTTGGCCGATCCGAGCCTTGACGATTGCCTCGCGGGTTGTCTCGGGAAATGAGGTATCGATCAATACGTCGTGCTCGAGCGCGGCGATCTCCTCATGGGCATCAGCGTGGTCGATAGTATTTTGCTCGAGCCAGTCTCCCACCTCCGGTGTAATCCAGAAGGTCTTCTTGGATCTCCGCGGCACAATACCGAGGCTGCCGCAAAAGCTCTGATAATGCGAGTTGGCGGCTTCATCCACGACGTTCCAGATCGTGAAGCCGAACTGGGCACGCAAGATCTCCCGCACCCTAGTGGTGGTATGCCATCCATGCCGCCCCTCCAGCCGCCCATGTCCGAGCACAGTGTTTTCGGCATATCCAATGAAACGCGATGGGGCGAAGGCGATCCCATCGCTGGTGAGATAGGGGAGAAAGACCGACCCGCGACCGATCAGACCAGCATAAAGGCCCTTGACCTGACCGCCACCCTTCCGTGCTTCCTCCAATTCCGCGCAGTTGCATAGTAAGTCATCGTAGGTCTCGATCAGGTTCATTCCCATCCTCCCGAAGTGCTTCCGGCAGGAAGTGTGCGCCGACTGCGGTTTGGCAACATTTCATTCTGACCGTTCGCTTTGTCTCACGATAGCAGATCTATACCGGCTCGATTTCGCTGCACAAAGCACGAGCGTCGGGTTTGACGAAGCATCTCGGCAGTACCCGTCATGCATCGAGCGGCGGGAAAGGGCCGGGCACATCAATGGCCTAAGAGCATTCGCAAGGGGCGGGGAGCCACCCTTCTCATCCCTCCGGGAGTGCCGCTTTCGCAAAGCGTCCCGGAGGCTGGCCGGTGTGGCGGCTGAAGGCAGTACTGAAGGTGCTGGCGGAGCCATAGCCGACGCGTGCAGCGACTTCGTCCAGCGCAAGTCTGCCGCCGCGCAAGAGATTGCGGGCCACTGCCATGCGCCAAATGGTCAGGTATTCCATCGGCCGGCTGCCGACCATACGGGTGAACCGATCGAAGAAGGCCGAGCGCGACATGCCGGCCGCGTCGGCGAGGTCGGGAACCGTCCAAGCGCGGCTGATGTCGCCATGCAGTTTCCGCAGGGCGCTGGCGATGCGCGGATCTGCCAGGCCGCGCAGCAGGCCGGGCGCGGCAGTCCCGGCGGGCACAGCGCGCAGTGCCTCGATCAGCAGGATCTCGACAAGACGCGACAGGATCAGATCGCGGCCCACATCGTCGCGCGCGGCCTCCTCGCCCAGCATATGAACCAGCTGCGTCAGGCGGGGCACGCCGCGCAGATGGATCATCCGTGGCAAGAGCGTCACCAGCAGCGCCGCATCGGGTGCGGCAAAGGTGAACCAGCCGCCGAACTGCCGCATCTCGGGCGGGCCGTCCTGCTGGCCATGGCGAACCTCGTGCTGTGGCGGGGCGGTGCGGGCGTCGATGCGCCGCAGCGGGCCGGGGTTCAGGCTGGACATGCCGAAGCGCGGCGTGGCGGGCAGCAGCACGAAATCGCCGGCCTCGACGATGACCGGCGCTTCGCCTTCGACGGTCAGCCGGCAGCACCCCAGGGTCATCGCCGCAAAGGCCGGGCGGCCAAATTCGGTATATTCCACCGCCCAGCGACCTGCCGCGGTGATCCCCTTGGAGAACACCGCCTGCGGGCGCAAGAGTTCCATGACCTGGGCCAGAGGATCGGACATTCAGGACTTTCGCAAATTCCATCAGGATTTTCGATTGATGATCATCCTGATCATGCGCGCTAAATTCCTCTCGTCAACCGCAAACACCGGAGATCTTCCATGACCACCGTTCTCATCACCGGCGCCTCGTCTGGCTATGGGCTGGAAACTGCCCGCCATTTCCACGCCCAGGGCTGGACTGTCATCGCCACGATGCGGACCCCGCACCCCGGGCTCCTGCCCAAAGGTGTCCGCATCCTGCCGCTGGATGTCACCGATCCGGCCAGTATCAAAGCCGCCGTTGAAGCCGCCGGCCACATCGACGTGCTGGTGAACAACGCCGGCATCGGCCTTGTCGGTGCCTTCGAGGTCGCGCCGATGGCCTACGTCCGCAAGATGTTCGACACCAACACCTTCGGCACGATGGCCATGGTGCAGGCGGTGACCCCGCAGATGCGGGCGCGGCGCTCGGGGGTGATCGTGAACGTCACCTCCAGCGTGACGCTGGCGGCGATGCCGCTGGCCGCTGCCTATACCGCCAGCAAGCAGGCGATCGAAGGTTTCACCGGATCGCTGGCGCATGAGCTGGCGGCCTTCGGGGTGCGGGCAAAGCTGGTCGAGCCGGGCTATGCGCCGACCACGCGTTTCGCGCAGAATATCGACTTCGCCATCGAGGACATGATTCCCGAAGCCTATGCCGATTTCGCCCGGCCGATCTTTGCCGCCTTCGCCAACCCGACCCTGACCACCAGGGAAACCGACGTGGCGCAGGCCGTATTCCACGCCGCGACCGATGGCACCGACCGGCTGCGCTATCCCGCCGGGCCGGATGCCGTCGCCCTGGCCGCCTGAGATACGGAAGGCGTGCGGCAGATCGCAGTGCGGGGCCGTCCTGACCGGATAAGGTAGGACGTTCTCGCCTTGGCCCCACATTTCCACCCGTGCTTCGACCAGCTGCTTTGGAGGGCTTCACTGCGACCGAGCCACGCATTTGCTGCGGCATCAGATGAACGGATGCTTCCGGGGCTGCCAACTGGCAGCGTTGCGCCCAATCGACCGGCGGCATTGGGCCGAAATTACCGCGGGACCACGGTAAACAACAGGCTCGGCTGTCAGCCTTCAGATTTTCATGAAACGGCGCACCTGCGCAGACAAGGTGTTTGCCCTCTAGCGGCGGACAAACCGAGCCAAGGTACAATGGCCTCCAAAGGGCACATCCTGACGCGAAAGGGCAAATGCCCTGACTATCGACAACGGGAAATTTGGTCGGAGCGAGAGGATTCGAACCTCCGACCCCCTGCTCCCGAAGCAGGTGCGCTACCAGGCTGCGCTACGCTCCGACCGTGAGCGCGGAACTACAGAGTCGCCCGGGGATTTGCAAGGGGCTTTTCGCGGATTTTTCGATGCATCGCATGCGCCGCCTCTTTGAGGCTCCTCGTTTGCGTGTTTCCCCGGTGCCGGCTTTGGTCCAGCTCTGACCGGGACGCCGATGCGTGTTCCACGGCGGGAGCTGGCAGTGATCGTCACCGTGGAACTTGGCGCGGGCCTGCCTGATCAGGATGCCGCGGCGGGCAAGCTGATGACGGCACCTTCGCCCGTCGGCGGGCTTCCCGCGCCCTGTCGCGGGCGCGCTGGACGGACCATTCGTCGCTCTGTTCCGGAAGCGGGCGGCGACGATCCGCCCGCCGCGCCGGACCTTGCGGTCGGTGGCGCCGATCCACATGGAGGGTCAGCCACCTTCGGGAGGGTGGGGGAGGAACGCCTTCACCTTGCCGCGGGTCTCTTTGCAAAGCCTCGACACCCGGCTCGTGCGGCTCCCCGACATGCCTCTCAGCTGCCCGGGCGTGGCAGGAAGCTTGCCCGCGCCTGCGCCGCGCTGGCAAGCAGGAAGCCCTGATCCGACCCGGTGAGAAAGCTCGTCGCCCCGCGCGCGCGCAGATGGGCTAGTTCGACCGAATTGGCGGCCAGGATCATCACCGGCAGGCCCACGGCCACCGCCGCCGCAAGCACCCGGTTCACCGCCGCCTCGAGATCGCTGCCGCGCAGATTTCCGCCCATCGACACCGCCAGATCGGCGCGCCCGATGAAGATTGCATCAAGCCCTTCGACCGCGACGATTTCCTCGATCGTGCTGATTGCCTCGGCATCCTCGATCATCGCGATGACGGCACAGCGCGCATCCTGTTGCGCGAGATGCTGGGCCATGCCCAGGGTGCCGAAAGCACCCGCCCTCGTGCTCGGGGAAAAGCCCCGCGCGGCGGCATAGCGCGCCCGCGCCACCGCCTCGCGCGCAACCCGGGCATCGGTCACATGCGGCACCAGCACGCCATCGGCGCCGCAGTCGAGCACGCGCAGGATCTCCGAGGCGGTCCGCACGCGCACCAGCCCGGCCATGCCATGCGCCCGACAGGCAAGCACGATCGCATCGGTGGTCTCGGGGTTCAGCGGCGCATGTTCCTCGTCGATCACCGCGAAGTCGAAGCCGAGCTGGCCGAGGATTTCGGCCGGCTGTGTCGAGGGGATCTTCAGGAAGGTGCCGAGCAGCGGCTCGGTCTCCCGCAGGCGGGCACGAAAACCGCTCAGCATCGCGACCCGGCCCTTTCCGCGCCCGGGGCGCAGGCTGCCCGCGGCGCGGCGCAAAGCGGCACGGATCGCCGCGGGGCGGCGGCGGCTCGGAACAGAATGGTCTTTGACATGTTCACTCCTTTCAGGAAGACGGCCCGGGGCTGCCCGGGCCGGTCGGGGTCAGAACACCTTGACGAGGCGCAGCTGCACGGCGCTGTCGTATTTGTAGCCGCCTTCGACATTGAAATCGCGCGCCAGCAATCCCTGGATCTGGGTCGTGGGGTCGATGAAATGCGTCAGATAGAGGCGCAGCTGATCGCGGTGGGTCTTCAGGCCGGTCTCGGCGCCCGCCACCTTCTGCTTGCCGCCGCGCTGGCCGGAATAGCCGACCGTCAGCGAGGTGGCCGGCCCCCATTGCTTGCGCAGCATCGCCTGCAGCTGCCACGACGGGCTGCGGGAATGCTCGGCCCCGGCCTCGCGGTGATCGCCCTGGAAGGCGACGTCGAGCGCGCCGTCGAAGAAGAACCCGCCGCCCAGCCCCTGAATCACGCCGATCTGCGGCGTCAGCGACCAGGTGCCCTCGCCGATGCCGAGGCGTTCCGGGTCGTAGTTGCCGGTGGGCAGCGTCGCGAAGAGCGAGACGCCGAAGCTGGTGCCGGTCTCGGGCGTCTCGGGTTGCACCGGCCAGACCGTCAGGCCCAGCGTGGTGTCGCCAAGGCCGCTGCTGGTGGGCTGGTCCGCGCCGCCGATCCGGGCCCGGTCGATGTCGGCGAAGGGGATGACGAGGTGATAGGCCGCGGGCAGGTCGCCGAAGGCGGTGTAGTAGAGCCCGCGCAGGATCCCCACATTCGCCTCGAAGGACGAGCCCGGCACGGCAGCGCCGTTCACCTCGAGGCTGTCGGCGCTCAGGTGCTGCAGATAGAGCATGGCAAGTGCCGTGCCGCTGGGCAGGATCGTGTAGTCGGCCGGGCCGACGTCGATCGCGCGTGCAGGCAGCGCGGCAAGCGCAAGCGCAACCGCGCCGGCGCCCAGGGTCTGTGTCATCTTCATCAAGGTCTCCTCCCTTATGATGTGCGACGATGGTCAGCGTGCGGCGGCCTGCGGGTGCGGCTGCGCCAGCGAATAGGCGCCGCGGTGGTAAAGCAGCGGGTCGGTGTCGGTCTGCGCAAAGCCGGTGACGCGCCCGATCAGCAGCCAGTGGTCGCCACCATCAAGGACGGTCTCGCGGGCGCATTCGATCGTGGCGCAGGTGCCGGGCAGCAGCAGGCAGCCGCCCTGGCCCTCGGTCACCGCGACGCCGGCGAACTTGTCGTCGCCCCGCGCGGCGAAGGCGCGGCAGAGCGCGATCTGGTCATGCGCGAGGATATTGACCGCGAAATGGCTGGCGGCCTCGAACACCGGATAGCTCGCCGAGGTCTTCACCAGGCTCCACAGGATCAGCGGCGGATCGAGCGAGAGCGAATTGAAGCTGTTGGCGGTGACGCCGACGCGGCGGCCGCCGGCCTGCGCGGTGATCACCGTGATGCCGGTGGCAAAGCAGCCAAGCGCGGCGCGGAAGGCGCGCGGATCGAACCCGGTCGTGGCGGGGGAAGAAAGATCGGTCATGGGAACTCCTGTCAGGACGACGCGCAGGGCGCGCCGGCGCGGGGGCCCGGCCCGGGGGGAGGCCGGGCCGGGCGGGCTCAGAACAGGGACGGGTCCGGCTCGAGCCCCATCAGCGCGCGGCCGAGGATCTGCGCGCAGATGTCATAGTCGGTATAGGCATGGGCGGCGGTCATGTGGCTGTTGCGGAACAGCCGCTGCGCCTCGGCGTCGTCGAACCAGGCCGAACCGCCCGAGGCCTCGAACAGCCGGTCCACCGCGGCGACGAACATCTTCACCGCATAGGCCTGGTTGGTGCGCCAATAGGCCATCTTCTGCGCATCGGGGAAAACCCGGCGCTCGGCGTGGTCGCGCATGTCCTCCCAGGTCTTTTCCAGGAAGGCGCGGCCCGCCGCCACCTGATGCGCGCTTTCGGCCAGACGCATGCAGGCGGGGATCGACTGGCCGACCTTCGCGCCGGTATAGGCGCGCACGCGGCCCTGGGTGCGCTCGGTGTAAAGCGCGATCATCCGTTCCGCGATGCCGAGGCTGACCGAGGAGAAGCAGCTTGCGAAGACATAGATGAAGGGGACGTGGAAGATCTTGCTGTCGGGATAGAGATGTCCCCCTGCCGAGGTCAGGCTCATCAGCGCCGGCACGCTCTCGATGCGGTGGTTCGGCACGAAGGCGTCCTTGACCACCAGCGTCTTCGAGCCGGTGCCGCGCATCCCCTGGGTGAACCAGGTGTCGCGGATCTCGTAATCGGCGCGCGGCACGATCGCAAAGCTGTAGACCTTGCCGCCCTCGGGCGCGTCGCGCAGGAAGCCGAGGATCGCCCATTGCGCATGGTCGCAGCCCGAGGACCAGCCGAACTCGCCCGAAAAGCGCACCCCGCCCTCGACCTCGACCGACTTGCCATAGGGCGCGATCGAGGAGGAGGCGACGGTGTCCGGGTCCTCGCCCCAGATCTCGTCCTGCAGCTCGCGCGAATAAAGCGCGATCTGGTGGTTGTGCTCGGCCAGCAGCGAGAAGGCCCAGGCGGTCGAGCCGCAGGCGGTGGCGATCAGCGCGATGCAGTTCTCGAACTCGGGCACCGGCAGCTCGAGCCCGCCATAGGCCCTGGGCTGAAAGGCGCGGTGCAGGCCGGTGGCCTTCAGCAGCGCGATGTTCTCCTTCGGGACCATGCGGCCCTCTTCGGCCTGCACGGCATTCGCCGCGATCTGCGGCAGGATCGCGCGGATGCGCTCGATCATGGTGGTGGACGCGTCGAACATGGGTTCCTCCCTTTGGTCGGTGTCGTGGTCTGCCGGCGGCGTCAGCCCCGGCTCAGAAAGGCGAGCGCGGCGTCGCGGAAGCGGATGTCGGCGGTCAGGCCGACATGGCCGGTTCCGGCGATCAGCTGATGCGCGGCGCCGGGCAGCGCGGCGCGCAGGCGCGCATCGGGCTGTGCCACCGCATCGTCGCGGCTGTTGAAGATCAGGACCGGCGCGCGCACCTGCGCGAGCCGCGCCTCGGTCAGCACCGGGTTCGCCGGCCGCTCCAGCACCGCGGCGAGGCAGGCCGGATCGGACGCGCTGCGCTGCGCATAGTCGACGAGGGCCGCGACCTGCGGCGAGAGCGGCTCCTGCGCCGCACCGCGCAGCGCGGCGACAAGCGCGGGACCGGCCTGTTCCGGCGCAAAAAGATTGTCGCCGATCCCGCCCAGCACCAGCCGCCCGTTCGCGCCGGGGCGCCGCGCCTCGAGTTCAAGCAGCAGCTTGGTGCCGAGCGAGAAGCCGATCGCACCAAACAGATCGCCCGGCAACCGCGCCGCCAGATCGCCGGCAAGGTCGGCATAATCGGCCGGATCGTGCGATCCGCCCTGCGGGCCATGGCCGGCGATGTCGAGCCCCACCGGCTCGAACCCCGCCGCGCGCAGGGCCGCGTCCCAGCCGTCGGCCTGCCAGGTCGCGGCGTAGGAGCCGCCCCAGCCATGGATCAGCGCGACCTTTCTCATGTCGTCTCTCCCCTTGCCGCGGCGGCGGCCTGCTTCAGGTCGGGCGTGTCGGCGCCGGCGAAGATCAGCGCGCCGGTGACGCAGGCAAGGCGCCAGCCCGCCGCGGTCTCGACACAGTCGAAGGTGAAATCGGCAAGCGACGACGGCGGCCCAAGCGCGACCGGGCGCGCCCCGGTGCCGGAAAACACCGTGATCGTCGCCGCCAGTCGCATACCCTCGCCGCTCAACACCCGCAGGTTCGTACACAGATGGCGGGTGAGGCGCCCGCGCGCGGCCGAGAGCGCACGGCGCGCGGTGAAATAGCGCGCCAGCGCCGCCTGCCCCTCGGCGCGAAAGCTCTCGATGACCAGCGCGCCGTCCGGAATGAACAGCTCCGGCCCGTCGATCGGCGCCGTTTCGTCGACGCAGGCCCAGAAGCGCAGGACCAGATCCTCGAGCATGTGGAACTGCTGGCAGGTGAGTGTCATGGGATGCCCTCCGTTCGGGCGGCTCCCCGCGCGGGGAAGACGCCCTGCTCCTGCAGTTACGAGCCGACCGTCATGAAGGTCTCGGCCATCTCATAGCCCCAGCCGTTCATCACCTCGGGCATCTGCGCGGGCACGATGTCGACGCAAAGCGGCGTCGCGTCGTCGGCGAACTGCTCCATCCCCGAGGAGAACTCGTTGCGGTTGCCGAAGGGGTCGAAGATGTAGGCGTAATTGTTGGTGCCGAAGCCGGTCGAGGAGCCCAGCCCCGCATTGTGGCGGCCCGGGCCGAATTCCCAGCGGTGGCCGGTCTCCATCAGCCGGTCGGAGAGGCGGAAATAGTGGTTGCCGTCCTCGACCGCGAAGGCGACGTGATGCAGCCGGTGCGCCGGGTTCACTGCCTTCATATAGGCGATGTCGTGGTCATAGGCCGAGCCGCGCAGCCAGATCCCCGCGAGCTTGCCTTCGACCGAGATGTTCAGCGACGACTTGAAGCCGATCATCATCAGGAAGTCGCGCATCACCTCGGGCTCGACCTCGCCGAGCAGGTTGATGTGGTCCATGTCGCAGGGCACATGCGAGCCGCGGCCGTCGAAATCCGAGATCCCGGCGCGGCGCTCGGCCCCGCCGGTGGCCAGCCGCAGCTGATGCCCCGAGGGCAGGTGGAATTTCAGCGCCGCGCCCTCGCCCGGACGGCTGTCGCCGGCGAAACGTTCATGCGCCACGCCCTCGCGCGTCAGGATCGCGCCGACCCGGTCGAGATCCTCCTCGTCATCGACGCCGAAGGTGAAATTGTCGAGCGAGCAGGTGCCCTTCACCAGCGTCAGATCGGCGGCCGTGCCGCGGCAGGCCAGATGCGCGCTGTCGTCGCTGCGGCTCAGCACCGTCAAGCCCAGAACGTCCTCGTACCAGCTCAGCGCCTTGCCGATGTCGCCGACATAGATCGCGGCGTGGTCGATGCGGTTGATCCCCATGTCTTGGTCCTTCTCGTGTTCAGTCAATGGTGTTCGCTGCGGCGGCCACGGGATGTGGCGCCGGATGTCGCAAGCGGCGGTGGCAGAGGGGACGCCCGGGGCAGACCCCGGCCCTTGCGCACCCGATGCGCGCAGCCCGCCGCGAAATGTCATGGAATGTTCGGCCCGCGGCCCCACGCCGACCGGCGCAGGCCCCACGCGGCACGGACCGGCTCAGCCCGGTCGCATTGCGTCAGCCATCGTGATCTCCTCCGTTCGGCTCTTCCGGGCCGATCCTCTCCCTTGCAGCCCTCCAAGCTGCCCGGAAAGACTACGACAGAATGTCAAAATGACAAATCGTCATTTTACAAATTCCACCAGACGGAATAACTTCGGGACACATTCGATTTTCCGCCGCCCTGCCAGGGGCGCGGGGACAGCTTTTGCAGGACGAGATTTCAAATGGTTGACAGACCGCGGCCGGGCCAGAGCAAGCCCCGCACTCCCCCTTCCCGGAACGGCCTGTCCCCAACGCCGGACAGTGTGGCCGGACCCGTTCCGCCACCGCAAAGCTGGACCTCGGGGACAATCCGCCCCATACCGGAAGGCGCGGCCGGCACGGCGCCGCAACGCGGCAGGCCGGGCGATTCTCCGGCTCGGATGCAGGGGCAGCAAGACCGGTTCATGGCGGAAAACGACGACAGCCAGCTTTCGACCCTCGGCTACCGGACCGCCGGCAGCGGGCGCCGCGCCGAGATCGGCGCCGCCCGCCGCGCCCGCTCGCGCAACACGATCCTGACCGCCGCCTTCACCTGCTTTGGCCAGGAGACCGGCCAGGCCTCGCGGATCGAGGACATCTGCAAATGCGCCGGCGTCGCGCGCGGCACCTTCTACAACCACTTCGAGGATCTCGGGCAGCTGAAATACCAGCTCCTCGAGGAGCTGACCGGCGAGTTCGACCGCGCCGTCCACCTGATGTTCGCGGCGCTCGAGGGCCCGGCCGAGCAGACCGCCGTCGCGATCCGCTATTATCTGCACGCCGCCGGGAAAAACTCCGCCTGGGGCTGGGCGATGATCCACTCGAGCGCGCCGGGCCACACCTTCGGCGAAACGGTCTGGCACAATTCGCTGGTGACGATCCGGCGCGGCCTCGATCAGGGCGTGTTCACCATCAGCTCGGCCGAGATCGGCCGAGACATCCTGATGGGGGCGGTCGCGGCGGCGATGGTCTCGATCACCCAGGGCGCCACGCCCGCGGATTACCCCGAGCAGATCGCGCGTCACATCCTGCTGGCCTTCGGCATGACCGCGGCCGAGGCGCAGGAGATCGCCACCCGGCCGCTGCCGGTGCTGCCGGCGATTGCACATGAAAAGATCGTCATCGCCAGCATGCCGGCGCTTGGCGAGATCGGCGGCCCGGAGCAGCCGGGCGGGCGCTGAACGCCGCGCCCTATTCGATTGCGGTGTGCGCCGTCGGATAGTCGTCCGCATTCAGAACCCAGCCTGCGTGCTGCGAGAAATCCATCCGCGGCGGGGCGAAGATGTCGACGATCTGCGCCTCGGGCGAGGTCCAGAGCGTGGTGTGCAGCGCTGGCGGCGGCAGCACCGTGGCCGAGGGGCTGGAACAGGCAATGCGCATGTCGGGCAGCCAATGCGCCTGATCCGGCGTCCAGGGCCAGCGCAGGAAATGCTCGAACTCCCCCGCCAGCGTCAGCGAAACCTGCTCGAAGCTCGCATGAAAATGCGGCGAGACCTTCGCGGTGTCGCGCGGTGCGGTGAAGCGCGGCAGGATGTTCACCATCAGTGTGGTGCAGCGGAAGATGCGGCCAAAGCGCCCCTCCTGCGGCGCCACGTCCAGATCATAGGCGCGCAGCCGGAAGCCTGCGGGCGGGTCGGGCCAGGGCTGGAACGGCGGGATGCAGGGATTGACCGCGGCCGGCCGCACCTCGGGCGGGCATTGCGCCACGAGGTCGGCGGAACGGCTGGTGAAGACGAAGGTCACCGTGCCACGGCCCTGCAGCGTCACCCGGCTGTCGCCCGGCGGCACGATGAACAGGTGGTTGCCCGGGTGATCCTCGACCCGGCCCGCACCGGTGGCGATGGTGAAACGCACCCCGGGCTCGAGGGAGAAGACCATGTATTCGTCGAGCTGGCCGGAGCGGGTGAATTCCGCCATGCCGTCCAACTCGACCACCCGCAGCACCATCTGCGTCGCGCCGAGCATCCAGGCCCGCCAGCCCGCGCCCGCCGCATGCGGCGGGGCATCGTGGAAGCGGCTGACCTGCGGCAGGCAGAACGGCCCGGTCGCCACTGTCTCGGCCGGAGCGGTCTTGAGGAGCGCCTTGCGCGGGTCGCTGTCGTCGAACATGGGGCTGTCTCTCCGTCTTCATGCCGGTCCACAGCTCTCACAGCACCACAGAGGGTGCACGCAAAACCTGTGCCAGTTCCACGAGGCGGAATTGACGCCCGCCGCGCTTGAGCCACTGCCCGTGCGATGAGACGGTCCCCCCGAAGCAGAGGGAGAGACAGATGACAGGCACGCTGGTGATCGTCGCGCATCCGGATCTGGCGCACAGCCGGATCAATGCCGCCTGGGCCGCGGCGGCCCGCGGCTGCGAGGGCTGCACCGTCCATGACCTTTATGCCGAGACCCCCGGCGGCCGGATCGATGGCGCGCGCGAACGCGCGCGGATCGACGCCCATGACCGGATCGTGCTGCAATTCCCGCTGACCTGGTATTCCTGCCCGCCGCTGTTGTCGGAATGGATGGGCGCGGTCCTGCAACGGGGTTGGGCCTATGGTCCGGGCGGGCGGGCGCTGCGGCTGAAGACGCTCGGCATCGCGGTCTCGACCGGCTCGAACGGTGCGGATTACAGCCCCGATGGCCGCTACGGCCACACGCTCGACGCAGTCACCTTGCCCTTCGAGTTGCTGGCGATCCATACCGGCATGCATTATCTGCCCGCCTTCACCCTGACCGGCGTGCGCGACTGCGACGACGCGGCGCTCGCGCAATCGGCCGCGCGCTATGCCCGCCACCTGTGCCATGCCGCGCCGCGCCGCATCGCCTCGGGCGCCGATGACGCCCGCGCGAAGACCCGTTACCCGACTGCCTGAGCGCCGCTCTCGCAGGCCGCGACGGCGGCGCGCAGCTCGGCCTTCAGCGCCGGCACATCGACCTGCGCGCGGGCGAAATAGGTGACGCCGAGCGTGCCGACGAGCTTTGCGCCAAGCCGCAGCGGCAGCGCGAGCGAATGGGTCTCGGGCTGGACATTGCCGCTGCGCTCGCCAAAGCCGCTGGCGCGGGTCATCGCCACCACGGCCGCCGCGCGCTCCTCGATCGCCTGCGCCTCGGCCGGGGTCGCGGCGGATTGCTGCAGCAGCGCGACCAGATGGCGCCGCTCGGCCGTCGGGCAGAAGGCGAGATAGGCGCGGCCATGGGCATAGTCGAGCAGCGTCATCCGCCGGTTGATCGTCGACTGGTAATGCGACAGCGGGCTCATCGGGATCGTGCTGAAGCGGATCACCAGCGCGTCGACGTCGAGCGTGGCAAGCGCCGCCGGCCACAGGGTGCGCCGGGTCAGCGTTTCGGCGGCCTGCCGCGCGACCTCAAAAACCTGTGGCAGCCCGTGATGCCCGGCCCCGAGTGCGGTGACCTTCTCGGTCACGCAATAGCCCGCGGTCCGGCCCAGCTTGCGCACATAGCCTGCGGCAATCAGCGTTTCGAGCAACCGCACCACCGTTGGCGCCGGCAGGCAGGTCTGCGCCGCCAGATCCTGCACCCGGACCACGGCGACCCGGTTCATGAATTCGAGCAGCTGCAAGGTGCGTTCGACCGAGCGCACGGTTTTCGAAGGCGTTGGCGTCATCGGATCGGTCCGGGGGCGAGGCATCTCGCCGAGCATCCGATACCGCGGGGGGCAAAAATGCAAGCCGCTCCGGTTGCGCCGGCCGGGGCCGGACCTTGGCGGCCCTGACCCTTTGGGCTCTCCTTTCCCACGCGGGTCTGCGGGATGAGATCGGCCGTCGGGCCGGTCGTTCCGGACAAGCGCGCCGGGCGAGGCGCCCTCGACATGCGCAAGCCTTCGGCGCGCTTCGAGCGGTGTCGGCTTCCCCGGCGTTGAGGATCTGGCCCCCGACGGCATCGGCCTGACGATGAAGATCCGGGGCGTCTGCCTCAGATCGTGGACAGAGGCCACTGCGGTCATCGCGCCGGGTTTCTCAGCGGGACAGGCGCCTCCCGGTCGCGTTGATCCCTGCGCTCAGCTCGGCTCGAACCGGCCAAAGCGACCGCCGGCGAAGACCAGCGGCTCGCCCTCGCGGCACAGCGCAAAGCGGATCACCCGGCCGATGATGATGGTGTGGTCGCCGCCCTCGTGCGTCGCCTCGGTGCGGCATTCGAACCGCGCGAGAACATCGTCGAAGACCGGCACCCCCTCGGCGTTCAGCCGGTGGTCGAGCCCGGAAAATCCCTCGCCCTTGCCGGTGAAACGCTGCGCCAGCGCCTGCTGACCAAAGCCCAGAACATGCACCGCGAAGGCCTGCGCCAGCGAGAAATGCCGGTGCCGCATCGACGACCGCGCCGCCGACCACAGCACCAGCGCCGGGTCGAGCGAGACCGAGGCGAAGCTGTTCGCGGTGATCCCCACCGGCGCCGCCCCCTCCGCCTCGCGGGTGGTGATGACGGTGACACCGGTCGCGAAGCGGCCGAGCGCGTCGCGGAACTGCCGCGGATCGACCGGGTCGGGCATCGGGCTTGCCTCTTCGGCCCGGCTGACGGCGGCTTCGATCTGGTGGCTCTCGCGCATCGCATCCCCTTTCGACGGCGCCGGCCTGTGCCGCCGGCTGCCCCCTGATCTAGCGCGTCGCGGCGCATTTCACAGCCTCTTTCGTCGGCAAAAGCGCTTGAGCCGGCGGCGCCGAGCCCCTAGCGTCGCCCCGGACATGGAGGGAATCATGAGCCTGATCGAAACGCGCCTTGCCGAGCTTGGCCTCGAGCTGCCGCCGGCCCCGGCGCCGGCCGCGAATTACGTGCCCTTCGTGCGCACGGGCAACCAGCTCTTCGTCTCGGGACAGATCTCGTCGGATGCGGCGGGGCTGATCATCGGCCGGCTCGGCGCCGATCTCGGCATCGAGGAGGGCGCCGCCGCCGCCCGCCGCTGCGGCCTTGCGCTGATCGCGCAGGCGCGCGCCGCGCTGGGCGATCTCGACCGGGTGACGCGGGTGGTGAAGCTCGTGGGTTTCGTCAACTCGACGCCCGACTTCACCGACCAGCCGAAGGTGGTGAACGGCGCCTCCGACCTGATGGTCGAGGTCTTCGGCGAGGCCGGGCGCCATGCCCGTTCGGCGGTGGCCGCGCCTTCGCTGCCGCTCGGCGTCGCCGTCGAGATCGAGGCGATCTTCGAGGTCGCATGATGTTGTCCCCCGATTTCCTGCGCCTGCCGGTCGCGCATCGCGGCTATCACGACCGCGCCGCGGGGCGCCCCGAGAACAGCCTTGCCGCGGCGCGGGCGGCGATTGCCGCGGGCTATGCGATCGAATGCGATCTGCAGCCCTCGGCCGATGGCGTGCCGATGGTGTTTCACGACTACGACCTGCGCCGGCTGACCGGCGTCGCCGGCCGGATCGGCGGTTTTACCGCGGCCGAGCTGGCGGCAACGCCGCTTCTGGGCGGTGACGAGGGGATCCCGACGCTCGCCGAGCTTCTGGCCCTTGTCGCCGGCCGGGTGCCGCTGCTGATCGAGCTCAAGGATCAGCACGGCGCGATGGGGAGCACCGATGGTGCGCTCGAACGCGCGGCGGCGGCGCAGATCGCGGCCTATGCCGGGCCGGTCGCGGTGATGTCCTTCAACCCGAATGCGATCGCGGCTTTCCGCGCCGCGGCGCCCGATGTGGCGGTGGGGCTGACGACCTCGGCCTATACCGCCGAGGACTGGCCGCTGCTGCCCGCCGCAGTGCGCGACAGCCTGCGCGAGATCCCCGATTACGACCGCGTCGGCGCGTGCTTCATCTCGCACGAGGCGGCGGCGCTCGATGCCCCGCGCGTTGCGGCGCTGAAGGCGCAGGGCGCGGCCATCCTGTGCTGGACGATCCGCTCGCCCGCGGCCGAGGCCGCAGCGCGCGAGATTGCGCAGAACATCACCTTCGAGGGCTATCCGGCGCCGATCCCGGCTTGACGCCGCGCCGCGGCGCGCCACCATCGGGGCAGGTTTCCCGAGGGGGCAGATGAGCACGTCGGTCGAGGTTTCGATTCTTTCCGGAATTTCCGAGATTTCGGAAAGTGACTGGAACGCCTGCGCCTGTCCCGAGGCGCAGGACGGCGGGCGTCCGCTCGACCCGTTCACCACGCATCGCTTCCTGACCGCGCTCGAGGCTTCGGGCTCGGTCGGCGCGGGCTCCGGCTGGACGCCGCGGCCGATGGTGGCGCGGGCGGCGGGGCAGGTGATCGCCGTCGCGCCGCTCTACCTGAAAAGCCATTCGCAGGGCGAATATGTCTTCGACCACGCCTGGGCAGAGGCCTTCGAACAGGCGGGCGGGCGCTATTATCCGAAGCTGCAGGGCGCGGTGCCCTTCACCCCGGTCACCGGCCGGCGCCTGCTGACCCGCCCGGGCCACGAGGCCGCGGGGCAGGGCGCGCTGTTGCAGGCGATGGCCGAGGTGGCCGAAGGGGCGGGGCTCTCGTCCGTCCATCTCACCTTCTGCACCGAAGACGAGGTGGCGGCCGCCACCGGGGCGGGCTGGCTGCACCGCACCGGGATGCAGTTTCACTGGACCAACCGCGGCTATGACAGCTTCGACGATTTCCTCGCCGATCTCGCCTCGCGCAAGCGCAAGGCGCTGCGCAAGGAGCGCGAGCGGGCGCAGGGCTTTGGCGGCACGATCCGGTCCCTCACCGGCGACGCGATCCTCCCCGAGCACTGGGCGGCGATGTGGGCCTTCTATCAGGACACCGGCGGGCGGAAATGGGGCCGGCCCTACCTCACCCGCGCCTTCTTCGACGCGCTGCACGCGATGCGCGACGACGTGCTTCTGGTGCTGGCCGAGCGCGATGGCATTCCCGTCGCCGGGGCGCTGAACCTGATCGGGCGCGAGGCGCTCTTCGGCCGCTACTGGGGCTGTCTCGAGGATCACGCCTTCCTGCATTTCGAGCTGTGCTATCATCAGGCCGTCGACTGGGCGATCGCCCATGGCCTTGACCGCGTCGAGGCCGGGGCGCAGGGCGAACACAAGCTCGCCCGCGGCTACATGCCGGTGCTGACCCATTCCGCGCATCTTCTCACCCACCCGGGGCTGCGCCGGGCGGTTGATGACTATCTTCAGGCCGAACGCCCTGCCGTCGCCGGGGAAATCGAGGCGCTGGCCGATCTTGGCCCCTTCCGCGCCGAGGACTGAACCGCGGGCTTTGGCCCCGCGTTCCGATGTGCAAGGATGGGGCGAACAGCACGGAGGACCGAATATGGCCGAGATCCTGACCGAGGAAGAGCGCGCCGCCCTGCTGCCCGCGCTCGAGGCAACGGGATGGCGTGCCGCCCCCGACGGCGACGCGCTGCGCAAGGTCTGGAAGTTCCGCAGCTTCTCGCAGGCCTGGGGGTTCATGGCGCGCGCTGCGCTCGAGGCCGAGAAGATGGATCACCACCCGGACTGGCGCAACAGCTACAACGTGGTGGACATCCGCCTGACCACCCATTCCTGCGGCGGGCTGAGCGTGCTCGACACCGAACTCGCAAATTGCCTCGACGCGATCGAGACCGAGGCCGAGATCATGCTCGACCTGTCGCGCCCGATCGCCTGCCTGTGCGCGGAAAAGGCCGCGGCGGCGGCCCCGGAGCCTCCGCCCGAAGGCTGAGGGGCGCCGCGCGGCGCCCCCCCGGTGATCGCGTCCTGGGGATCACATCGCGGCAAGCAGACCTTCGCCCGCGGAGATGTCGCACACGCCGGGCGATTCCTCGCGGTGCAGGATCTTCACCACGCCATCCTCGACCAGCATCGCATAGCGGGCGGAGCGGTTGATGAGACCGGCGGGCGGGGCCGAGAAATCCATCCCGATCGCGGTGGTGAAGGCCGATTCCGCATCGGCGAGCATCGAGATCCCGGCCGCATTCGCGCCGGTCGAATCGCCCCAGGCCTTCATCACGAAGGGGTCGTTGACCGAGATGCAGATGATCTCGTCGACGCCCTTCTCGGCGAACTTGTCCCTGGTGCGGATGAAGCTCGGCACATGGGCGGTGGTGCACACGCCGGTATAGGCGCCCGGCACGGCAAAGATCACCACCTTGCGGCCCTTCATCTTGGCGCCAAGGCTCACCGCCTCGGGCCCGTTGTCTCCCAGAACCAGCAGCGTGGCGCCGGGAAGCACGTCCCCAACCGTAACAGTCATTGTTGTCCCTCTCGCGTTGCATGTCGTTGCCCCGAGGATATAGGGTCGGCGCGCAACGGGACCAGAGGTGAGATGATGGCGGGGATCGTGATTGTCGGCGGCGGCCAGGCGGCGACGTCGATGGCGGCAAAGCTGCGAGGGCTCGGCTATGTCGGCGCCGTGACGATCCTTGGCGAGGAGCCGGTGGCGCCCTATCAGCGCCCGCCGCTGTCGAAGGGCTATCTGCTCGGCCAGATGCCGCTCGACCGGCTGACGCTGCGCGGCGACGACTGGTGGGCGACCAATGACATCACCCTGCGCACCGGCACCCGCGTCGAGACGATCGACCGCGCCGCGAAGACGGTCGTGACGGCGGCGGGCGAAACCGTCGCCTATGACCAGCTGGCGCTGTGCACCGGCGCCCCGCCGCGCCGCCTGCCCGCGGCGATCGGCGGCGATCTGCCCGGCGTCTATACCGTGCGCACCCTCGCCGATGTCGATGCAATGGCGCCCGAGTTCCGCGCCGGCCGCCGCCTCGTGGTGATCGGTGGCGGCTATATCGGGCTCGAGGCGGCGGCAGTCGCCTCGAAACTCGGGCTCAGTGTGACGCTGATCGAGGCGGCGCCGCGCATCCTCGGCCGCGTCGCCTGCGCCGAGACCGCCGATGCCATCCGCGCCCTGCATGTCGCCCATGGTGTCACCATCCTCGAGGGGATCGGGCTGAAGCGGCTGACCGGCGAGACCCGCATCACCGGCGCCGAGCTGGCCGACGGCCGGGTCATCGCGGCCGATTTCGTCATCACCGGCATCGGCGTCACCCCCGAGACCGGGCTGGCCGCGGCGGCGGGGCTGAAGGTCGAGAACGGCATCGCCGTCGATGCGACGGGCCGCACCGAGGACCCCTCGATCTGGGCCGCGGGCGATTGTGCCGCCTTCCCCTGGAAGGATGCGCGGCTCAGGATGGAAAGCGTCGGCAATGCCATCGACATGGGCGATCTGGTGGCCGAGAACATGCTCGGCGCCGGCAAGGCCTATGTGCCGAAGCCCTGGTTCTGGTCCGACCAGTTCGAGGCTAAGCTGCAGATCGCCGGGCTCAACGCCGGCTATGACCGGGTGGTGACGCGGCAGGGCGAGGGCGCCTCGTTCTGGTATTTCCGCGGCGAGACGCTGATCGCCGTCGATGCGCTGAACGATGCCCGGGCCTACATGATCGGCAAGCGGCTGATCGAGGCGGGCAAGCCCGTGACGCCCGAGCAGATCGCCACCGAAACCGACCTGAAGGCGCTGATGAAATGAGGATCATCGGGGGAGAGCGGCGCGGCCTGAAGCTCGCCGATGTGGGCGAGGGCGATGCGCAGGCGCATCTGCGCCCGACGACCGACCGCGTGCGCGAGTCGATCTTCAACCTTCTCATCAACGGCACGCACGGCAACCCGGTGCCCGGCGCGCGGGTGCTCGACCTTTTCGCCGGCACCGGCGCGCTCGGCCTCGAGGCGCTGTCGCGCGGCGCCGCCCGCGTCGCCTTCGTCGACGACGGCACTGCGGCGCGCGCCCTTCTGCGCCGCAACATCGAGCTGATGCGGGCGATGGGCATCACCGATGTCTGGCGTCGCGACGCCACCGCCATGGGCCCGTGCCGCGGCGCGGGCTATGACCTTGTCTTCCTCGATCCGCCCTATGGCATGGGGCTGGGCGAGAAGGCGATTGCCTCCTGCCTTGCGAATGGCTGGATCGCCCCGGGCGCGATGGTCGTCTGGGAGGAAAGCGTTCCCCCCGCCGTGCCGGCGCCGCTCGAACAGATCGACCAGCGCCGTTATGGCGATACCCTTGTCACCCTTGCCCGGATGCCCGCATGAAACCTCAGGCTGTTCTGTTCGACTGCGACGGCGTGCTCGTCGACAGCGAGCCCGCCACCTTCGCCCTGATCCAGTCGGATTTCGCCGCGCATGGGCTGACGATGGAGATCCCGGCGCTCGAGGATCTGTTCATCGGCGGCACGATCGAGGGCGTGGCCGAGCAGGGCCGGGCACTGGGCGCGACGCTGCCCGCCGATTGGGTCGAGCGCTATTACCCGCGGCTTTACGCCCGGCTGCGCGCCGGCACGCCGCTGATGCCGGGGGTGGCCACGCTGCTTGCCCGGCTCGATGCCGAGGGCATTCCCTTCGCCGTCGGCTCGAACGGGCGCGGCGCGAAGATGGAGGCGACACTGGGCCAGCACCCGAAGATCCGTGCGCGGCTCGAGGGGCTGTTGTTCTCGGGCCAGGATCTTGGCTGCCCGAAGCCGGCGCCCGACCTTTACCTGCACGCGGCCCGCGCGCTTGGCGCCGATCCGGCGCACTGTGTGGTGATCGAGGACAGCGCGACCGGCGCGCGCGCGGCGAAGGCTGCGGGAATGCGCTGCCTCGGCTATGCGCCGCAGGGCGAGAACCCGCGCCTCGCCGCGGCGGGGGCCGAGATCTTCACCGACATGGCACAGGTCCCGGCCCTGATCGGGCTCTGAGCTTCCGGCTTTTTCTTGGCGAAAATACTCCGGGGGTCCGGGGGCAGGGCCCCCGGCTCTTTCCGCCCGGCTCAGCGCCAGGTCGGGTGGAAGCGGTTCGCGGGCGAGAGGGTGAAGATCTCGCAGCCGTCGGCGGTGACGCCCACGCAATGCTCGAACTGCGCCGACAGCGACTTGTCGCGGGTGACCGCGGTCCAGTCGTCGGCCAGCACCTTGGTTTCATAGCGGCCAAGGTTCACCATCGGCTCGATGGTGAAGATCATCCCCTCTTCCAGCACCGGGCCCGAGCCCGCGCGGCCGTAATGCAGCACGTTCGGCGGGGCGTGGAACACGCGGCCGACGCCGTGGCCGCAGAAGTCGCGCACCACGCTCATTCGGTTGCCCTCGACATAGGTCTGGATCGCGTGGCCGATGTCGCCGAAGGTGTTGCCGGGCTTCACCTGCTCGATGCCGATCAGCAGCGATTCATGGGTGACGTCGATCAGCCGCTCGGCCTTGCGGCTGAGATTGCCCGCGACATACATCCGCGAGCTGTCGCCGAACCAGCCGTCGAGGATGACGGTGACGTCGATGTTCAGGATGTCGCCGTCGTGCAGCACCTTGTCCGACGGGATGCCATGGCACACGACATGGTTCACCGAGATGCACGAGGCGTGCTTGTAGCCACGATAGCCGATCGTCGCCGAGGTGGCGCCGAGCTCGCCGATGCGCTTGCGGATGAAATCGTCGAGCTCTGCCGTGGTCACGCCCGGCTTCACGAGGTCTGCAACCTCGTCGAGGATCTGCGCGGTGACCTGGCAGGAGGCCCGGATGCCATCGAAATCGCTGGTTGTGTTGTAGATGCGAATCCCGTCCTTGGTGACGTGGCCCCGACTCTCTTCCACTGGTCTTCTCCTGCTTGTTGGCCCCCTAGATAGTCACAAAAGCATGGCTTGGCCAGAGCCGGGCTTTTCCGACACAAGGCGCGGGCTTATACATTTGCGCAAAAGGAGGCCCGAGATGCCCAATCCGACCGCTGCCATCCTGATTATCGGCGACGAGATCCTCACCGGCCGCACCCGCGAGGGCAACGCCTGGTTCCTCGCCGGCGAACTTGCAAAGGCCGGGATCGACCTGCGCCAGATCCGCGTCATCGGCGACGATCACGCGACGATCGTCGCAGCGGTGCGCGAGCTTTCCGCCGCACATGACCAGCTGTTCACCTCGGGCGGCATCGGGCCGACGCATGACGACATCACCGCCGATGCCGTGGCCGATGCCTTTGGCCGCACGATCGGCGTGCGCGACGATGCCCGCGCGATCCTTGCCGCCCATTACGCCGCCCGCGGCCTCGAGTTCACCGAGGCGCGGCTGCGGATGGCGCGCATCCCCGAGGGCGCGGCGCTGATCGACAACCCGGTGTCCTCGGCGCCGGGCTTCTCGGTTGGGAACTGCCACGTCATGGCCGGGGTGCCGAACATCTTCCAGGCGATGGTGGCGGGGCTTTTGCCGCGGCTGACCGGCGGCGCGCCGCTTCTCAGCCGCAGCTGGCAGCTGATGGTGCCCGAGGCGACGATCGCCGATGCGCTGCGCGCGCTTGCCGGCGCCCATCCCGAGGCAAGCTTCGGCTCCTATCCCTTCGTCACCGAGGGCCGCTATGGCACCAACCTCGTGGTGCGCTCGACCGATCCCGCGGCGCTCGAAGGGGCCTTCGCCGCGCTGCAGGCCGCCTTCCCGGAGGGGCAATGACCGATCTCTTCGAGGTGATCGACGCCACCTGGCCCGCCGCAAGCACCCGGCTTGCGGGCGGCTTCAAGGTGCGCGAGGGGCTGGGCGGCGGCTCGCGGGTCAGCACGGCAAGCCTTGAAGTGCCGCTGCACGAGGCCGACATCGGTGCCGCCGTCGCCGCGCATCGCGCCCTCGGCCAGCCGCCGAAATTCATCATCCGCCCGGGCGAGGCGGCGCTGGATGCGGCACTTGCCGCCCGCGGCTTCGAGATCTTCGATCCGGTCACCCTTTTCACCGCGCCGATTGCCGCGCTGCCCGCCGAGGTGCCGCCGGTGACCGCCTTCGCGCATTGGCCGCCGCTCGCGATCACCCGCGAGGTCTGGGCCGAGGGCGAGATCGGGCCCGAGCGGCAGGCGGTGGCCGAGCGCGCGGCGGGCCCGAAGGCCGCGGTGCTCGGCCGCACCTCGGACCGTGCCGCGGGGGCGGGGTTCGTGGCGATCCATGAGGGCGTCGCGATGCTGCACGCGCTCGAGGTGCTGCCGGCCTTCCGCCGCCGCGGCCTTGCCCGTTCGATCATCGCCGAGGCCGTCCGCTGGGCCGGGGGCGAAGGCGCCGGGACTTTCGCCCTCGTCGTACGCAGCGCCAATGCCCCGGCCATCGCCCTTTATACCGCGCTCGGCATGGTGCCGGCCGGCAGCTATCACTATCGTCGCGAGCCCGCCGCATGAGACTGTCCCTTCTGGCGCTGACCGCCGCCGCCCTGCTTGCCACCCCGGCGCTTGCCGCCCCGCTTGAGCTTGCCTTGCCGGACGGGGCCGCGGTTTCGGCCGAGGCGACCACGGCAGCCACCAGCTATCGGTTGCTGACCGGCCCCTGGCAGGAAGGCGCGGGGCCGGCAAGCACGCTCGAGGGCACGCGCACCGACACTGCCTGGCGGCTGCGTGCCGATCAGGAGACGACGCTGCAGATCCTGGCGCCGCTGCGCGACCAGATCCAGGCAGCGGGCTACACGATCCTTTACCAATGCGAGACCGAGGCCTGCGGCGGCTTCGACTTCCGCTATGAGCTCGACCTGCTGGCCGAGCCCGAGATGCATGTCGATCTGGGCGATTTCCGCTATCTGGCGGCGCGGCATGGCACCGACTGGCTGGCGCTGACCGTCTCGCGCTCGTCGGAATCGGGCTTTGTGCACCTGACGACGATGACGGTGCAGGACGTGCGGCCGGCCACGCCGGACAATCCGCTTGCCGCGCCGACGCCTGCGCCGGCGATCGCGCCCTCGGATTTCGCCACGCAGATCGAGGCGAAGGGGGCGGTGGCGCTCGACGATCTGATCTTCGAGAGCGGCGCGACCGACCTTGGCCCCGAGGATTTCGCGTCGCTGCGCGCCATGGCCGACTATCTGTCGACGCGGCCCGAGGCGGTGATCGTCCTTGTCGGCCACACCGATGCGACCGGCGGGCTCGAGGCGAATATCGCGCTGTCGAAGCGGCGGGCGGATTCGGTGCGGGCGCGGCTCCTGGCCGATTACGGCGTCGCCCCCGAGCAGCTGAGCGCCGAGGGCGCGGGCTGGCTTGCGCCGCGGGCGAGCAGCCTGACCCCCGAGGGGCGGGATAAAAACAGACGGGTCGAAGCCGTTCTGGCCCCGACCCGTCAGTGACGACGCCGGACGGAGTGGCGCCGCGCGAGGGAATTCACCAGTTGTCGGGGCCCTTGTCGGCGAAGGTCTGGGCGAGGAAGTCGATGAAGGCGCGCACCTTGGGCTGAGTGAAGCGCCCGGGCGGATAGACCGCATAGATGCCGAGCGTCTCCATCGGCAGATCGGGGATCGCCTCCTCGACCAGCCCCTGTTTCAGCGCGTCGGCGTAGAGGAACGAGGGCAGATAGGCGATACCGAGCCCGGCGATGCAGGCATGCAGCAGCGATTGCCCGTCGTTCACCGTCAGCCAGCCGGCCGAGCGCACCTGCCGCCGCTCGCCCGAGGGCGCGGTGATCTTCCAGACGTTGCCGTTCGACTGGCTGGAATAATGCAGCAGTTTATGCTCGTTCAGGTCGTCGATCTTCTGCGGCCGGCCGTATTTCTGGAAATAGGAGGGCGCGGCAATCATCCGGCGCGAGCTTTCGGTCAGCTTGCGTGCGCGCAGCGTGCTGTCCTCGAGTTCGCCCACCCGGATCGCCATGTCGAAGCCCTCCGAGATCAGCTCGACATAGCGATTGGTCAGCACCATGTTCACGGTGATCTCGGGATATTCCTGCAGGAAATCGCCCAGCACCGGCGACAGCAGGTTCACCCCGAAATCGGTGGCGACCGAAATCCGCAGCAGACCCGAGGGCGCCACCTGCATCGCGGTGACGAGCGCATCGGCCTCGCCCGCGTCGTTCAGCACGCGCCGGGCGCGGTCGTAATAGGCCAGGCCGATCTCGGTCGGCGAGACGCGGCGGGTGGTGCGGTTCAAAAGCCGCGCCCCGAGCCGCGCCTCGAGCGCCGAGACATGTTTCGACACGGCGGACTTGGAGATGCCCATCTTCTTCGCCGCATCGGTGAAGCCGCCCTGATCGACGACGGTGGCGAAGGCTTCCATTTCGGTCAGGCGGTCCATTGTGCACCCTTCGGGAACGTTTCTCGGTTCCCTCATGCATCGGTGTGAAATCGGGCACAAATGGGGCCCGGCGGGGACAATACGGGGGAATTGCCCTGCGCGGGGAAACAATTGCCATCGACGGGCGGGCAGGCCCGGTGGCGGGATCGGGCGCCGGCGTGCCGGTGCCCGATCGGGACTCAGAAGTCGAGGTTCTCGACGTTCAGCGCGTTTTGCTGGATGAACTCGCGGCGCGGTTCGACCACGTCGCCCATCAGCTTGGTGAAGATGTCGTCGGCCTCGGCCACGTCGTCGATCTTCACCTGCAGCAGGGTGCGCGCCGAGGGGTCGAGCGTGGTTTCCCACAGCTGTTCCGGGTTCATCTCGCCCAGCCCCTTGTAGCGCTGCAGCGTCAGCCCCTTCTCGCCCTCGGACAGGATCGCCTGCAACAGCGCGAGCGGGCCGTAGATCAGCTGCTCGCGGTCCTTGCGGATCAGCTTCGCGGGCGTGCCATAGACCTCCTGCAGCAGCGCCGTGTGTTGCGCCAGCCGCCGCGCCTCGCCCGAGCGCAGCACGGCGCCGTCGAGGGCACGGTGCTCCTCGACGCCGCGCACCATGCGGGCAAAACGCAGCCCGTGGTCCTGCGTCGGACGGCCGCTCCAGCCGCGCTCGTATTCGAGCGCGACAAGATCGAGCCGCGTCGCCACCGCATTCGCCACGCCCTGCGCATCGGCATCGACCCGGCCCGGCACCAGCGCGCCGGCGATCGCCGCCTGTTCGAGGATGCTTTGCGGGTAATGCGTCGGGAAGGCCTGCAGGATGCGGCGGATCATCCGCGCCTCCTCGACCACGCGCTCGAGATCGGCGCCGATGATCTCCTGACCATCGCCAAGCCGCAGCCGCGCGCCCTCGATGCCCTGATGGATCAGGAACTCCTCGAAGGCGGCCTGGTCCTTCAGATAGACCTCGGACTTGCCGCGCGCGACTTTGTAGAGCGGCGGCTGCGCGATGTAGAGATAGCCGTGCTCGATCAGCTCGGGCATCTGCCGGAAGAAGAAGGTCAGCAGCAGGGTGCGGATATGGGCGCCGTCGACGTCGGCATCCGTCATGATGATGATCTTGTGATAGCGCAGCTTGCCGATGTTGAACTCGTCACGGCCGATCCCGGTGCCAAGCGCGGTGATCAGCGTGCCGATCTGCTCCGAGCCGAGCATCCGGTCGAAACGCGCGCGCTCGACGTTCAGGATCTTGCCGCGCAGAGGCAGCACCGCCTGGTTCTTGCGCTCGCGCCCCTGCTTGGCCGAGCCGCCGGCCGAATCCCCCTCGACCAGGAAGAGTTCGGAATCGGCGGGGTCCTTCGACTGGCAATCGGCAAGCTTGCCGGGCAGCGAGGCGACGTCCATCGCCGTCTTGCGCCGGGTGAGCTCGCGCGCCTTGCGCGCCGCCTCGCGGGCAAGCGCCGCCTCGACGATCTTGCCGACGATCGTGCGCGCCTCGCCGGGATGTTCCTCGAACCATTCGCTGAGCTTCTCGTTCACCAGGTTCTCGACCGCCGGCCGGACTTCGGAGGAGACGAGCTTGTCCTTGGTCTGGCTGGAGAATTTCGGATCTGGCACCTTGACCGACAGCACGCAGGTCAGCCCCTCGCGGGCGTCGTCGCCGGTGAAGTCGATCTTCTCCTTCTTGGCGATGCCGCTGTCCTGGGCGTATTTCGTCAGCGTCCGGGTCAGCGCGCCGCGCAGGCCGGCAAGATGGGTGCCGCCGTCGCGCTGCGGGATGTTGTTGGTGAAGGGCAGCACGGTCTCGTGGTAGCCGTCGTTCCACCACAGCGCCACTTCGACGCCGATGCCGCGCACCTCGCCCACCATGTAGATCGGGTCGGGGATCAGCGCGCTCTTCGAACGGTCGAGGTATTTCACGAATTCCTTGACGCCGCCGTCGTAATGCAGCTCGACATGCAGCGGCTCGGCCGGGCGCTCGTCCTCGAGCAGGATGCGCACGCCCGAGTTCAGGAAGGCAAGCTCGCGCAGCCGCGTCTCCAGCGTCTTGAAGCTGTAGTCGAGGTTCGAGAAGGTGCCCTCGGGGTCGTTGGTCTTGGCCGAGGCCATGAAGCGCACCTCGGTGCCCTTCTCGCCCGGCGCATCGCCGATCTCGCGCACATGCTCGACGCATTCGCCCTTCTCGAAGCGGGCGAAATAGACCTTGTCGTTGCGCCAGACCTTGAGCTCGAGCCAGTCGGACAGCGCGTTCACCACCGAAACGCCGACGCCGTGCAGACCGCCCGACACCTTGTAGGCGTTGCCGCCCTCGTCGGTGTTGTTGAATTTGCCGCCGGCGTGCAGCTGGGTCATGATGACCTCGGCCGCCGAGACGCCTTCCTCGTGGTGCATGTCGACCGGGATGCCGCGGCCGTTGTCGCGCACCGAGACCGAGCTGTCGGCATGGATCTTCACCGCGACGTAATTGGCATAGCCCGCAAGTGCCTCGTCGATGCCGTTGTCGACGACCTCATAGACCATGTGATGCAGGCCCGAGCCGTCGTCGGTGTCGCCGATATACATGCCCGGCCGTTTGCGCACGGCCTCCAGGCCCTTGAGAACCTTGATGGACTCCGCGCTGTAGTCGGACTTCTTCGGGCTGTTTTCGGTCATGCGCGCCTATCCTGACAAGTGTTGCGGACTTATAGGAGTTCGGCGCGGCAATGTCACGCGATAGCGGGGGTTTTCAGGGCAGGACGGCCCCGTCCGGCAGGCTCAGCGCGCCGGTCTCGTCAAGCGGCCAGAACGGATTTCGCGCCACTTCCCAGACATGGCCGTCAAGGTCGGCCCAATAGCCGGAATAGCCGCCCCAGAAGGTGCGCGCGGGCGGTTTCACCGGCTCGGCGCCGGCGGCAAGCGCGGCGGCGAAGGCGGCGTCGACATCGGCCTCGGTCGCGAAATTCTGTGCCAGCGTGATCGCGCCGGTGCCCAGCGGCACCTCGGGCCGGCCCTGATCCTCGGCCAGATCCTTCAGCCCGAAGAGGCCAAGCGCCATCCCCGGCAGGCGGAAGAAGACCACCGCCTGCGTCGCCTCGGCCGGGCGCCAGCCAAGCGCCTCGTAGAAGCGGCGGGCCGCGGTCAGGTTGCGCACGCCGAGCGTGATCAGGCTCACGCGCTGCACCGGATAACTCATCGCACCTCCTCGACCTGCGAGGTTCCCCCCACCTCGGTCACCTGCCAGCCCTGACCCCGCGCGCCGAGACTGTCGAACAGCTCCGCCCCGGTGCCGGTCATCATCACCTGCGCGGAGAGCGCGCAGACCTCGTCATAAAGCGCCGCGCGCCGGCCCGCGTCCAGATGCGCCGCGACCTCATCGAGCAAAAGCACGCAAGGCGCCCCCGCAACGGCCCGCGCATTGGCCAGCAGCAGCGAGATCAGAAGCGCCTTCTGCTCGCCGGTCGAGCATTGCGCGGCGGGGATCGCCTTCTCGGCATAGATCGCCTCGAGATCGGCGCGGTGCGGCCCCTCGAGCGTGCGGCCGGCCGCCATGTCGCGCCGCCGCCCGGCGGCGAGCGCCGCCGCCAGATCCGCGGGCCCCTCGTTCACCAGGGTCAGCGCGGCGGCCGGAAAGGCCGTCGCCGCCCCGGCCTGCGCCGCCGCGATCCGGGACAGCGCCGTGGCGCGGGCCGCCGTGATGCGGGTGGCGGCCTCGGCCATCCGCGTCTCGAGCGCGCCATACCAGCCGGCGTCGGTCACCATGTCCTTGAGCAGCCGGTTGCGCTCGCGCATCGCCTTTTCATAGGCCAGCACCGCTTCCGCATGGGCGGGATCGAAGGAAAGCGTCATCCGGTCGAGGAAGCGCCGCCGCCCCTCCGCCGCCTCGATCCAGAGCCGGTCCATCGAGGGCACCAGCCACAGCACCCGCATCAGCCGGCCAAGCGCCAGCTGCGGCGCGGCCTTGCCGTCGATCGTCACCTCGCGCGAGGCGCCGGGCAGGGCCATGGTCTCGACCGCCTGACCGCCGATCTCGGCGCGGATCTTCCAGCCCACGGCCTCCTGCCGGCGGATCAGCTCCTCGGAACCGGCCCGGCGCAGCCCGCGCCCGGGCGAGAGCAGCGACACCGCCTCGAGTACCGAGGTCTTGCCGGCGCCGTTCGGCCCCCAGATCGCCACCGGCCGGCCATCGAAGGTGAACTGCGCGCGGCGATGCGAGCGGAACTGCAGCAGCGTCAGATCCCGCAGCATCGGCCCCTCGTTTTCCTGGCAAAAATACTCCCGCCGGAGGCGTTCGCCCGCCTCACACGCGCATCGGCATCACGACATAGACCGCCGAGGTGTCATTGCCCTCGCGCATCAGCGTCGGATCGCCCGAGGAGTTGAACAGGAAGACGGCGTTCTCGCGGTCGACCTGGCTGGCGATCTCCAGCAGGTATTTCGCGTTGAAGCCGATCTCCAGCCGCTCGTCGTCATAGGCGACGGCCAGCTCTTCCTCGGCCGCGCCGGAATCGGGGGCATTGACCGAGAGCACCAGCCGGTCCTCCTCGAGGCTCAGCTTGACGGCGCGCGAGCGTTCCGAGGACACGGTGGCCACGCGGTCGACGGCCTTGGCAAACTCCGCCGCATCCACTTCCAGCCGGCGCGCATTGCCCATCGGGATCACGCGCGAATAATCGGGGAAGGTGCCGTCGATCACCTTCGAGGTCAGGGTGATCTCGGGCGTGGCGAAGCGGACCTTGGTCTCGCTCACCGAAACCGCGATGTCGGCCTCGTCGTCATCAAGCAGCTTGCGCAGCTCGTTCACCGTCTTGCGCGGCACGATCACGCCCGGCATGCCCTCGGCGCCCGCGGGCAGCGGCGCGTCGATGCGGGCCAGGCGGTGGCCGTCGGTCGCCACGCAGCGCAGCACCGGGCCGCTCTCGCCGGTCGCCACATGCATGTAGACGCCGTTCAGGTAATAGCGCGTCTCCTCGGTCGAGATCGCGAATTTCGACTTGTCGAACAGCCGCTTCAGCATCCCCGCCTTGGCGGTGAAATTCGCCGTGTATTCCGACGAGGCCATGACCGGGAAATCTTCCCGCGGCAGCGTGGCGAGGTTGAAGCTCGACCGCCCCGCCTGGATCGTCAGCCGCCCCGCGGCCGGATCATCGGCCAGCACCACCAGCGCCCCGTCGGGCAGCTTGCGCACGATCTCATGCAGCATCACCGCCGAAACCGTCGTGGCGCCGGCGCGTTCGACCTGCGCCGGAGCCTTGTTCACCACCTCGATGTCGAGGTCGGTGGCGCGGAAGGAGACGCTGTCGCCCTCTGCCTCGACCAGCACGTTCGCCAGGATCGGGATGGTGTTGCGCCGCTCCACGACCGACTGTGCCTGCGCCACGGCCTTGAGCAGTGCGGCGCGTTCGATGCTGATCTTCATTTCCATCCCTCACGGCAACCGGGGGCGGAAAGGTAGCATCTCCCCGCACCGGCACAAGTTTTTTCGGACATTCGGCCGCTTTGGCCGAAGCGTCAAGACGTCAGGACTCGAGAAGACGGCGCAGCAGGTCGATATCCTCGGCGATCTGGCGGTCCGAGCCCATCAGTTCCTCGATCTTGCGAATGCCGTGCATGATCGTGGTGTGATCGCGCCCGCCGAAGCGGCGGCCGATCTCCGGCAGCGAGCGGGTGGTGAGCTGCTTCGACAGATACATCGCCACCTGCCGCGGCCGGGCGATGGTGCGCACGCGCTTCGGCCCGATCATGTCGGACAGGCGCACGTTGTAATGCTCGGCCACCTTGCGCTGGATCTCCTCGATCGTGACCTTGCGGTCCGAGGCGCGCAGGATGTCGGTGAGGCATTCCTGCGCGAGGTCGAGGGAGATCTCCTTGCCGACGAGCGAGGCGAAGGCAAAGAGCCGGGTCAGCGCGCCTTCGAGCACACGCACGTTGGTGGTGATCCGATGCGCGAGGAACTCGAGCACGCCATCGGCCATCGTCAGCCCCGGATATTGCGCGCGGTAAGCCTCGGTCTTGGTTTGCAAGATGCCAAGGCGCAGCTCGTAATCGGTCGGGTGCAGGTCGACCACGAGGCCGCATTGCAGGCGCGACTTGATCCGCTCCTCGAGATCCTTGATCTCGCCCGGCGCGCGGTCGGCCGAGATGATGATCTGCTTGCCCTGATCGACGAGCGCATTGAAGGTGTGGAAGAATTCTTCCTGCGTGCTGTCCTTGCCGGCGATGAACTGCACGTCATCGACCATCAGCACGTCGACCGAGCGGAACATCTCCTTGAAGTCCATGATCTGGCGTTCGCGCAGCGCCTGCACGAAGCGGTACATGAACTGCTCGGCGGACAGATAGCGCACCCGCGCCTCGGGGCGGCGGATCTGCAGCTCGTGCGCGATGGCGTGCATCAGGTGGGTCTTGCCGAGGCCGACGCCACCATAGAGGAACAGCGGGTTGAAGGTGACGGGGCCGCCCTCGGCCACGCGCCGCGCGGCGGCATGGGCAAGCTCGTTCGGCTTGCCGACGACGAAGCTGTCGAAGGTGAAGCGGGCATCGAGCGGTGCGCCGGGCAGGTCCTCGTCACTGCGGGCCTTCGGTGCGGCAGGTGCCGGTGCGGCAACGGGTCGCGAGACCTCGTTTGCCGGAATCGGGCGCAGTTCGGGCACGCGGAATTCGATCCGCTCGACGACGTGGCCGTCGTTGCGCAACTCGCGCAGGATCGCCTCGCCGAAGTTGCGCGACACCCAGTCGCGCATGAATTTCGTCGGAGCCTCGAAGGCGGCGATGCCTTCGGCCATGTCGATCATGCGCAGCGGCGCGATCCAGGTCGTGTAGTTGCTCTTGCCGACAGTCTTGAGAAGTTCATTGCACACCCGCCCCCAGGTTTCTTTGGTCATCTTCTTGTTGCCTTTAGAGTCTACATGCAGTTTCGGTGCACACATCTCCCCGGAACAGGGACCCGCGCGGACGCGGGTCGGAACCCCTGCAATAGGACACGGCAACAGGCCCGGTGAAAACCGGGCAAGGCACTGGATGCCGAATCTCGGAAGGCGGCAGCCTTCAGAATCGGATTCGCTTCTTCGACACCGGAACCCCCGGCTTTTTTCGTTGTCGTGGCAGACTTTATGCCTGCTCCGGCGGTCGAAGACGCGTCATGTCCCCCAAGGCGATGTGAATCGCTGAGGCAAGCTAGCGCGCCCTCCTGCCGTGCTGCAACCGAACTTCGCGCTTGACGGGGGATTCCCGAAATCGAATCTCCGGGGATGGGAAAACGCGCAACAGCCGCGAATAATGCATTGAAATGTCTTGAAAATATGAAAAAGGGCGCCCGAAGGCGCCCTTAAACCGAGTCTCTGCGCTGCAGCAATCTGCGGCTCAGTTCGCCAGCGCTTTCACGCGGGCCGAAAGGCGCGAAACCTTGCGCGAGACGGTGTTCTTGTGCAGCACGCCCTTGGTCACGCCGCGGGCCAGTTCCGGCTCGGCGGCCAGCAGCGCGGTCTTGGCGGCGGTCGCGTCGCCCGAGGCGATCGCTTCTTCGACCTTGCGCAGGAAGGTGCGGATGCGCGAGCGGCGCGCGCGGTTGATGTCGTTGCGGCGCTCGTTCTGACGGGCGCGCTTCTTGGACTGGGGCGTATTGGCCATGGTTCTTTCCCACTTTCCGGGTCAGTTGCGTCAGGATAGCGCACAAAGCCCGGTCTCTCGGAGAACCGGATGATTCGAGCCAAAGCGGGCTGCACGCGCATGTGAGGGCTGCCATTACGGCAAAAGCCGCCGAAAGGAAAGCCCCTTCGGCGGCCAATCGGAGCCGGGACGGCTCAGCGGTCGCGGAACTGCGGTTCGCGCTTTTCGAGGAAGGCCGACATGCCCTCCTTCTGGTCCTCGGTCGAGAACAGCGCATAGAAGACGCGGCGCTCGAAATGCACGCCCTCGGCGAGGGTGGTCTCGTAGGCGCGGTTGACGCATTCCTTCACCACCATCGTGCTCAGCAGCGATTTCTCGGCGATCTTGTGCGCCGCGGCCATCGCGTCGGGCAGCAGCTGGGCCAGCGGCACGACGCGGCTGACAAGGCCCGAACGTTCCGCCTCGGCCGCATCCATGAAACGGCCGGTCAGATGCATGTCCATCGACTTCGACTTGCCGACGAAGCGGGTCAGCCGCTGCGTGCCGCCCATGCCGGCGACGACGCCGAGGTTGATCTCGGGCTGGCCGAACTTGGCGTTCTCGGCGGCGATGATGAAATCGCACATCATCGCCAGCTCGCAGCCGCCGCCGAGCGCATAGCCCGCCACCGCCGCGATCACCGGCTTGCGGGTCTTCAGGATGCCGTCGGTCTCGGTGCTGAAGAAGTTCTTGGTGAACATGTCGACGAAGCTCTGCTCCGACATCTCCTTGATGTCGGCACCGGCCGCGAACGCCTTCTCCGAACCGGTGATGACGATGCAGCGCACCTTGTCGTTCTTGTCCGCCGCGGCGAGCGCATCGGCCAGCTCGCCCAGCAGGGTCGAGTTCAGGGCGTTCAGGGCTTCGGGACGGTTCAGTCGGATCAGGGCGACATAGTCTTCGATCTCGACGATCAGGGTCTGGTAGGCCATGTGGCAGTGCCTTTCCTTATGCTGGGCCGGAGTCGTAACAGGGTCTGGGCGATTATCAAGACCCCCTCGCAGCTGCAGCATAGCCGCTATTTCTGGCACTGCGGGCAGAAATAGCTCGACCGGCCCGATTGCACGATGCGCCGAACCGGGGTGCCGCAGGTGGGGCAGGGCTCGCCCTCGCGGTCGTAGACGCGGAAGGAATGCTGGAAATAACCAAGCTCGCCATCGGCCTGACGGTGGTCGCGCAGCGACGACCCGCCGGCCTCGATCGCCTCGCTCAGCACCTCGCGCACCAGCGGCACGAGCGCCGCGATCCGCTTCGCCGCGATCCGCCCGGCGGGCCGGCGCGGGTCGATGCCGGCGCGAAACAGCACCTCGGAGACATAGATGTTGCCAAGCCCGGCGACGACATGCTGATCCAGCAGCGCGGTCTTGATCGGGCTTGCCCGGCCCTTCAGCCGCTCGACAAGATAGTCCTCGTGGAACTCGTTGCCGAAGGGCTCGGGGCCGAGCCCCGCCAGCAGCCAGTGCGCTGCCTCGCGGTCGGTGCGCACAAGGTCCATCGCCCCGAAGCGGCGCGCATCGTTGAAGGTGACGCGGGCGCCGCCTTCCATTTCCAGCACCACGTGATCGTGCTTTTGCGGCGCCGGATGGTCGAGGTGATAGTCGCCGAGCATCACCCCCGACACCAGCATCCGCCCCGACATGCCAAGGTGGATGAGCAGGCTCTCGCCGCTGTCGAGATCGGCCAGAATGTATTTCGAGCGCCGCCGCAGCTGCTCGACGCGCCGCCCGGTCAGCCGCTCGGCCATGTGCTCGGGCAGCGGCCAGCGCAGGTCGGGGCGGTTCACCTGCGCGGCCTCGATCCGCCGCCCCTCCATCGCCGGGGCAAGGCCCCGTCGCACGGTTTCCACCTCGGGCAGTTCGGGCATCTTCTTTCCTGTCGCATTGTCTTGGCCGCAAGGGCCCCTATAAGAAGGGGGAGATTTCGGGATCGGCAAGAGACCATGACGACAGAACAGACGAGAACCACGCATTTCGGCTTCCAGACCGTGGACGAGGACGCGAAGGCCGGAATGGTCCATGGCGTGTTCTCGCGCGTGGCCTCGAAATACGACATTATGAACGACCTGATGAGCATGGGCATCCACCGCATCTGGAAGGATGCGATGATGGACTGGCTTGCGCCACGGCCGGGGCAGAGGCTGCTCGACGTGGCAGGCGGCACCGGCGACGTCGCCTTCCGCTTCCTCAAGCGCGCGCCGGGCGCCACGGCCACTGTCTGCGACATGACGGAATCGATGCTGATCGAGGGCCAGAAGCGCGCCGAGGCCGAGGACATGGCCGAGCGGCTGAGCTGGGTCGTCGGCGACGCGATGGAGCTGCCGTTCGAGGACAATACCTTCGACGTCTACACGATTTCCTTCGGCATCCGGAACGTGACCCGGATCCCCGACGCGCTGCGCGAGGCCTATCGCGTGCTGCGTCCGGGCGGGCGGATCATGGTGCTCGAGTTCAGCCAGATCCCGAACGACATGCTGCAATCGCTCTATGACGCCTATTCCTTCAACGTCATCCCGGTGATGGGGCAGATCGTGGCGAATGACCGCGACAGCTATCAATATCTGGTGGAATCGATCCGCAAGTTCCCGACGCAGGAGATCTTCGCCTCGATGATCCGCGAGGCCGGCTTCGAGCATGTCAAATATCGCAACCTGACCATGGGCATCGCCGCGCTGCATTCCGGCTGGAAGATCTGAGATGCGGGGCCCTCACAATATCTGGCGGCTGATCCGCACCGGCGCCACCTTCGAACGCACCGGCGCGATGAGCGTCGCGCTCGAGGCGATGGAGGCGCCGCCGCGGCTGCGGCTGGTGGCGCGGATCATCGGCTGGCCGTTCAAGTGGCTCGGCTACAAGGGCGATCCGGCGCTGCCGCCGGTGACGCGCGCGATCACCGCGCTCGGGCCCGCCTACATCAAGTTCGGCCAGGTGCTGTCCACCCGCCCCGATGTGGTGGGCGAGGATCTGGCGAACCAGCTGCGGGTGCTGCAAGACAAGCTGCCGCCCTTCGACACGGCGCTGGCCAAGGCCGCGATCGCCGAGGAGCTTGGCCGCCCGGTCGGGGAGATCTTCACGACATTCTCCGAACCCGTCGCCGCCGCCTCGATCGCGCAGGTGCATTCGGCGGTGCTGGCCGGAACCGGCGAGACCGTCGCGGTGAAGGTGCTGCGGCCGGGAATCGAGCGCGCCTTCCGTCGCGACCTTGATGCCTTCCATTTCGCTGCCGGGATGATCGAGCGGCTTCTGCCCGGCACCCGCCGGCTGAAACCGACCGAGGTGGTGAGCCATTTCGAGCAGACCGTTCTGGGCGAGCTCGACCTGCGGCTCGAGGCCGCCGCCGCCTCGCAATTCGCCGCGAACACCGCGCGGGACGCGCATTTCCGCGTGCCGGCGCCGGTCTGGGCGCTGTCCGGCCGCACGGTGATGGTGATGGACTGGGCCGAGGGCACGGCGATGGGCGATGTGCCGGCGCTGCGCGCGGCCGGCCATGACCTCGTGGCGCTGTCCGAGCGGGTGCTGCAGCTGTTCCTCAGCCATGCCCTGCGCGACGGCTATTTCCACGCCGACATGCATCAGGGCAACCTGAAGGTCGCGGCGAACGGTGATGTCATCGCCTATGACTTCGGCATCATGGGGCAGATCGACGAATACACCCGCCGCGTCTATGCCGAGATCCTGATGGGCTTCATCCGGCGCGATTACCGCCGCGTGGCCGAGGTGCATTTCGAGGCGGGCTATGTGCCGGCCGACCGCGACGTGAACGCCTTCGCGCTGGCGCTGCGCGCCGTGGGCGAGCCGATCTTCGGCATGAACGCGACGCAGATCTCGATGGCGAAGCTGCTCGCCTATCTCTTCGAGGTGACCGAACGCTTCGGCATGCAGACCCGCACCGAGCTGATCTTGCTGCAGCGCACGATGGTGGTGGTCGAGGGCGTGTCGCGCTCGCTCAACCCGGCGATGAACATGTGGGAAGTGGCCCGGCCGGTGGTCGAGACCTACATCCGCGAGAACCTCGGCCCGCGCGCGGCGCTGCGCGATCTGAAACGCACGGCGCTGGTGCTGGGCCATTTCGGGCCGCGGATGCCGGCGCTGCTGCAGGAGCTGATCGAGCGGCGGGTGAACGGGCCCGCCCCCGCGCCCGCGCCCGAACGCCGCCACAACGGCTGGCTGGCGCTTGGCGGGCTTGCGGCTTTCGCGCTTGGGCTGATCGCGGCTCAGGTGCTCTGATCGGGGTCGCGCAGCCCGGTGATGTCGGCGGGCGCCACCTGTGCGCCGCCGCGCAGCACCAGCACTGACCCGCCCGCCGTGCCCTGCACCTCGGCGATCGGGCTGTAGACCTCGGCGGTGTCGGTCGAAAGCAGGGTGCCGCTGTTGTAGCTTTCAAGCTCGAAGGAATAGACCCCGGCGGGCAGGGCGGTGCCGGAATTGTCGGTGCCGGCCCAGTCGAGCGTCTCGGCCGTGGTGCCGACGTTCCGCCGCGCCACTTCCGTCCCCGAGGCGTCCTTCACCACCAGCACCGCCTGATCGGCGCCGGTCACCGGGTTCGGTGCGACGGTGAGCGGCGTCGTGCCGTCGAAATAGGCGGGCGCCGCCACCCGCGCCTCCATCCCCACCCAGCCCGCATATTGCGTCACGCCGAGCAGGCCGAGCTGCGTCGCCATGCTGGTCAGCAGCTCGTTCGTCTTCACCTGCTGCTCGACGCCCGAGAAGGTGGCGAGCTGCACCGCGTAATCCGAGCTGTCGATCGGGTCGGTCGGATCCTGGTTCTGCATCTGCGTGGTCAGCAGGGACAGGAACATCTGGTAATCGGAACTGATGTTGGTGCCCGAGCCGGTGGTGGTGCTGCTGGCCGGGCCGGCGGTGGCCGGGGTGATGCCGGAAACGGTGCTCATGGCGCTGTCCTTACATGCGAAGATCGAGGGAGCCGTCCGTGCTCCGCGGCGCGGGGCGGGGCGGGGCGGCGGTGGGTGTGGCGGGGGCGGGGCGATCCGGTTCGGCACCGAAGCTGTTGTCCGGGGCGGTCTCGCCGCGCTGCTGCCGGCCGCTCTCGGCACCGAAGCTGAAGGAGACGTCGGTGTAGCCGAGGTCGCGGAAATCGCGCGCCAGCATTTCGATGTTGCGCCGCATCAGGTCGAGCGTTTCGGGGCGCTCGGCCTGCACTGCGACGGTGATGCCGTGCTCGGCCGGATGCAGAGTCAGGCGGACGCGGCCCAGTTCTTCGGGAGACAGCGCGACCTCGACCGGGCCGTCGGGGCGGTGCACGACGGCCTCGTGCAGCTGGCGCAGCACGTGATGCGCGGGCACATGGCCGATCTCGCGGCCTGCCGGTGTCGGTGTCGGTGTCGGTGTCGGTGCCAGCGTCGGCGTCGGTGCCGGCGCGGCAAGGACGGGGCCGTCTGGACCTGATGCGCCGGGCGCTGCGGCGGTGGCGCGGGTCTGTCCCGCGGCATCGCCGCCCTCGTCCGCGGGCGGCCGGACGGCGGCACGGGGGGGGGAGTGCGGCTCTGTCGCCGTCGGTCCGGTCGCAGCCCGGGCGGGCGCCTCCGGTCGCGCGGCGGTCCACCCCAGCGGATCGGCTCGGCCCGCGACGGCGGGGGCCGCCATCGGGGGCGCGGCGGGCGCCGCGGCCGTCTGCGCGCCGGTCTCGGGGGCCGGTCGCCCGGTTCCGGCCTGCTCCGGTGCCGGCTGCGGTTGCGGGGCCGCATCGGGGGCTATGCCGGCGGGGGCGCTCCTGGCGCCACCGACCCCATCGACCCCATCGGCCGCGGCGGCTGGCGGGTGCAGCGCGGCGGCCATGGCCGGGGCGGCCCCTGCCGGCGCGGTGGTGATCGGCCGGACCGGGGCCTCGGACGTCCGCGAATCGGGGGCTGCCTCGCCCGGCGGCACGGGGGCGGGGGCTGCCTCGGCCGGTGCCGGCGTCTGTGAAGGCTCGGTCTTGGTGGCGGGCGCCGGATTGTCCGGCATGGAAACCGTGATCCGCATCGGCGCTGGCGGGGAGGCGGCGGACGGCGCCTGCGGCCCCGGTGCCGGAGCGTCGCCGCGGCGGTCGGGCGCGGCCGGGGCGTGGCCGGTTGCGGCGACGGCCGCCGGGGCGGACGGGGCCTGGGCCGGGACGGGCAAGGCCGCCGCGACAATCTGGCCGCCGCCGGGCGCCGTGGCGACGGCTGTGTGCCGCTCCGCTGGCGGGGCGGGCCGGGGCTGCGGCTGACCCGCCATGGGCCGGTGGACCTCTCCCGGGGCCGCGGTCGGCGCGAGGGCAAGCTCTGCCGCTCCGGAGGAGGGGGCAGCGGTGCGCGCGGCGGCGGGTATCGTCCGTGACCAGTCCGGCAGGACCGCGCGCCGCCCGTGTCCGGCCCGGGGCGCAGAAACCGTGGCTTCGGCGGTGGTGTCGCGACCTTCGGCCGCGGGGGCGATTGCCGGCATCACCGGGCCGATTGCGGTGGAAGGCTCTGCGGGGCGCTCCTTGCGGAAGGTGGAGCGGTGCTCCGTTGCCGTTCTGGTGCCGGTGTCGGTCGTCCCACGCCCGGCCCCCGTGTCGGGGCGCGGCGAAACGGCCTGTTCCGCGGCGGGGCTTGTGGGGGCCGGGGCGCCGAAGGTCTGCCCGGCCGCCGGTGCGGCAGGGGGCCCGCCGGCAGCCTCGCCCGCCGGACCGGCGGGTGCGCGCGGCCGCAGATCCGGCGTGATGTCCGGGGGCGACCCGGCACGGGGCGGGAGTGGCGCCGCGCGTGGGGTCCCGGACGCCGGTTCCGGGGCCGGGGTATTCGGCAGGGGCGGTGGAGAGCCGATCGCGGCGGCGGACACGGCGGAAGCGGACATGGCGGAAGTGGACGGGGCGCCATCGCGCGGCGGATCGGTCGGATCGGCACCGCCGGCGGCGGGCGGGTCATCTGTTGGCCGGGAGGCGGGCACGGCGGCCTTGCTCGGATGCCCTGCTGCGACGGCGGAGATCCCGGCTTCCGCGGCTGCAGCGAGCGACGGTTGCGTGGGCGGAGCTGCCGGCGTCTCGGCGGGGCGCGGCGGCTGATCGGGGCCGGTCTCTGCGCGGCGCATGTCGGGGGCGCGCGTCTGCGCCCCGCTGGCGGGCGGGGGCGGGGCTCCTGCGGGCAGATCGGCCGGGAGAAGGAGGCCGCTCCCGGCCGCTCCGGCAGGGGTTCCGGTTGCGGCGGGGGCTGCCCCGGGCGACGGGCCAAGGCGCGGGGCCGGGGCGGCGGAGGGGGGCGCGATCCCTGCGGTCAGGTCCCGCCCGGCACCGGGGCGGGGCGGCGAGTCGGGGGCCAGCAGCGGGGCGGCCAGCGCCTCGAGGCACGGTCCGGGGGCCGCCACGGGGCCGCCGGCCATCGGCGCAGAGGTTTCCTCACCCCCGGTCGACAGCGCGTCGATCACCACGGCGAAGGCCATGCCTGCGGCCGGGTCGCCCGCCTTGTAGTCGCGCCCGCGGGCCGGGGGCGTCGCGAGCTGCGCAAGAGGGTCGGGGAGGAGAAGCTGGGTCATGGGCCATCGCGACATCTGCCGGGTCTGCGCAGAATGGCAGCAGGAAGTTACCGCTTCTTTACGGAGTCCTGCGATTTTCGCTGCAAATCCATCCATCTGCAGCGGGGCGACAGGATGCAGGATCTTCAGCCGATACCGGTTGCGCCGACCGGCGCGACGCCGGCGCAGACCGAACAGAAGCTGCGCGCGCAGGCGGTCAGGCTCGAGGCGGCCTTCCTGTCGGAGATGCTGAAATGCGCCCAGGTCGGGCGCCCGCTCGAGAGCTTTGGCGGCGGCATCGGCGAGGAGCAGTTCGCCTCGTTCCTGCGCGACGCCTATTCGGAAAAGATGGCGGAGAAAGGCGGGGTCGGGCTGGCCGAGTCGATCTTTCACGCGCTGACGAAAGGACAAGGTCATGCCTGAGCACAACGACGGGGCCATCCGGCAGCTGCTGGAACATCTGCGGCAGGAGCGCGAGACGCTGCGCGCGGGCCGGTTTCAGGAGCTGGCGCCGCTGATCGCGCGCAAGGAGGCGCTGCTTGCCGCGCTCGCGGGCACGCCGGGGGCACGGCTCGCGCAGGTGCAGCGCATGGCGCAGGAGAACCAGCACCTGCTGCAGGCGGCGATCGAGGGCGTGCGGGCGGCGCGCATCCGGCTGGGCGAGATCGTGCAGGGGGCGCAGGGCTATCACAGCTATGACCAGCGCGGCCGGGCGCAGCGGATCAGCCCCGAGCGGCCGACGCTCGAGAAGCGCGCCTGAGCGATGCGCCCGATCCGCGGCGCAGGCGTGTCACGCGGAAGGAGCGCGCTGGCGGACATGCGGGGCGGCTTTGCGCCGCCACGGGCGACCCGGCGCCGGCCGGCATGCGCCGCAGTGTGGCAAGGCGCGGTTTCCTTTCCGGAAGACGAGCGATCGGATCTGCGAGTGGAAAGACGGCTTCCGGCGGCTGTTCTCCGTGGAAATGTTCTTTCCGCTTCGTGGCGCCCGCGCCACCATGGTCGCGTTCCGTTCTCGCCAGAGAACCCTTCCTTTCCAATGTGTTGCGGGGATTTCATTATCACTTTCGCCGGTGCCTGTGTTAGACTGTCGCAGGAATAGGGTGCGGCTGGCTCGGCTGCAAAATATTCAAATATTATGACATGTTAGATCGTTCCTGGAGGGCTAGGGCGTGAGCAGAGTCGGAACAGATGGCACCCCGCGAATCCTCGCCCTTGGCGTCGGCAACACGCTTCTGACCGACGAGGCGGCGGGGCCGCTCGCGCTGCGGCTGTTCGAGGAACGTCATGGCGCGGCGCTTGGTGTGAGCTGTCTCGACGTCGGCACGCTCGGCTTTCCGCTGGCCGAGGAGATCGGCGCCGCCGAGGCGCTGATCGTCTTTGACGCCGCCCGTTTCGGTGCGGCGCCGGGCACGGTGCGCGCGCTCGAGGATGCCGAGATGGATCACTTCGTCCGCGCCGGCAGCCTGAGCGTGCATGAGGTCGGCCTGCGCGATCTGCTCGACATGGCGCGGCTGACCGGCGATCTGCCTGCGCGCCGCGCGCTCATCGGCATCGAGCCGGGCGAGATCGGCTGGGGGCTGGCGCCGAGTGAGGCCGTTGCCGCGGCGCTGCCGGTCGCGGCCGAGGCGGCGCGGCAGATCGTCGCCCGCTGGCAGGCCGCGGTGACGGAGGTCTGCGCATGAGGCCGGATCTGAACGAGGTGCTGCGCCGGCGTGCCGCCGGGACCGGGAACATGGTTCTGGTGCTGCACGAGGTTTCCCATGCGCTCGACCGCCTCGCCCGCACCGGCGAGACCCATGTGATCGACCTCAGCAGCCTGCCGATGACGCCCGCGGAACTGCAGCAGCTCACCGCTTCGCTCGGCGAGGGCGAGGTGCGCGCGGTGATCGAGGCCGAGGGCCGCTCGGAGGTGACCGAGACCGGCTTTTCCGGCGTCTGGCTGGTCACCCACCGCGACACCGACGACATGCTGCGCGGCCGCTACATCGAGATTACCCCCCTGCCGGAGATCCTGCGCAGTCAGGACGCCGACATCCGCGCCGCCGCCGCCCGGCTTGCGCGCAAACTGGACCAAATCAGCGACCTGGAGGAGGCATCATGATCCGAAGGCAGCAAACACTGGGCGAACGGCTGGAGGAGCGCGGCATCTCGCGGCGCAGTTTCCTGAAATTCTGCACCACCACCGCGTCGCTTCTGGCCCTGCCGCCGGCCTTTGCCCCGCGCATCGCCGAGGCGCTGGAAAGCCAGCGCCGGCCGTCGGTGATCTGGCTCAGCTTCCAGGAATGCACCGGCTGCTCGGAATCGATCCTGCGCGCCGGGGCGCCCTCGATCGAGAGCCTGATCTTCGAGGCGATCTCGCTCGATTATCACGAGACGCTGCAGGCCGCCGCGGGCCATCAGGCCGAGGCCGCGCGCGAACAGGCGATGGCCGAGAACATGGGCAAGTATCTGGTCGTCGTCGACGGCTCGGTGCCGCTTGGCAATCCGGGCTTCTCGACCGTCGCCGGGCAAAGCAATGTCGAGACGCTGAAACAGGTGGCGAAGGGCGCCGCCGCGGTGATCTGCATGGGCACCTGCTCGGCCTTCGGCGGCATCCCCTATGCGAAACCGAATCCCACCGGCGCGGTGCCGGTCTCGGAGATCATCACCGACAAGCCGATCGTCAACGTGCCCGGCTGCCCGCCGATCCCGGCGGTGATGACCTCGGTGCTGGCCCATTACATCACCTTCGGCAGCCTGCCCGAGCTCGATGACCTCGGCCGGCCGAAGGTGTTCTACGGCCAGAACATCCACGACCGCTGCTATCGCCGGCCGTTCTATGAACGCGGCCAGTTCGCGCAAAGCTTCGACGACGAAGGCGCGAAGGCCGGCTGGTGCCTTTACAAGCTCGGCTGCAAGGGCCCCACCACCTACAACGCCTGCGCGGTGCTGAAGTGGAACGAGGGCACCTCCTTCCCGATCGAGGCGGGGCATGGCTGCCTTGGCTGTTCGGAGCCGAACTTCTGGGACAAGGGCAGCTTCTATGCGCCGCTGTCGACGGCGACCGAGCTTGGCTCGGGCACGGTTGCGGCGGGCGTTCTGGCCGGTGCGGTTCTGGGCGCCGGTGCGGGCTATGCCGGGCGCAAGATGCAGGAAAAGGGCAAGGCCGGCCCGTTCGAGGCGCCGCCAGTGGCGGATGCCGGGCAGAAGGAGACCAGCTGATGACCCTTCTTGATTTCGCACGCGGTCCCGCGCTTCAGGGCGCCGCCTTCATCTTCGTCGTCGGCATGGTCTGGCGCGCGCTCGGCCTGCTTTTGCTGCACCGCAACAGGCCGCTGTCGCGCAACCGCGACAATCACCTTGCCCGGCACGGCTTTCGCACCGTGCTCAGCCGCTTCATCCCCGCCCCGGTGTTCGAGCGGCGGGTGTCGTTCCAATATGTCGCGGGCTGGATCTGGCATCTGGGCTTCTTCATCGTGCTGCTGTTCTTCAAGATTCATGTGATGTTCTTCCAGGGGCTGCTGGGCTTTGGCTGGCCGACGCTGCCGAACGGCGTCGTCGTCGCCGTCGCGGGGATCACGCTTGGCGTGCTGCTGTGGCTTCTGGGCCGGCGCATCGTGAACCCGGTGCTGCGCTACATCTCGACCTTCAACGATTATTCGAGCCTGGTCGTGACGATGCTGCCCTTCATCACCGGCTTCCTCGCCTTCGCCCATTATGGCCTTGCCTATGAAACCATGCTGGCGCTGCACATCCTGTCGATCTCGCTGCTGCTGGTGTGGTTCCCGTTCTCGAAACTGTTCCATGTCATCACGCTGCTTCCGTCCCGCTACATCCTGGGCGTGAAGTTCTGGCGCAGGGGGGTGCAAGCATGACCGAAGTCGTCACCAAGCAGGAGCTCGACGAAGCCTTCGCCATGTTCTACGGCATGGCCGCCAGCCTGAAGGATCTGGCGAGCCCCCCGGTCGAAGTCGCCGACGAGGAGCGCGTCGCCGCGGCGAAGCGAGTCTTCCTGAAGGGCATCGACGCGAATTTCGCCACCCAGCTCGACGCCTGCGTGCATTGCGGCGCCTGTGCCCAGGCCTGCCAGTTCTACCTTGGCACGGAGGACCCGAAATACACGCCGGTGCACAAGCTCGACCTGATGAAGCGGGTCTATGACCGCGAACTGTCGCCGCTGAGCTGGCTGAAGAAGTTCATCGTGAAGGACATCACCGCCGACGATCTGCGCGCCCAGCAGGAACTGGTCTATGACGCCTGCACGATGTGCGGGCGGTGCAACCTTGTCTGCCCGGCGGGGATCAACATCGCCGACATGGTGGCGCTGAACCGCTCGGCGCTCGCCGCGGCGCGGCTGATGCCGGACGAGCTGCGCTTCATGCAGGAAGGGCAGGAGGCCGACGGCACCATCTTCGGCGCCGACGAGGATCTGTTCCGCTTCCGCATGGATGCGCTGCAGGAAAAGCTCGGCTTCGAGATCCCGATCGACAAGCCGAAAGCCGACGTGCTGCTCATCACCACCGGGCTCGACATCCACCTGTTCCAGGATGCGACCGGCGGCACGATCGAGACGCTGCATCACATGGGCATTGATTACACCCTGCGCTCGGACGCCTACGAGGGGGCGAACTTCGGCCTGCTTTCGGGCCACGAGGGCACGAAGAAGAAGATGGCGGCGAAGCTCGCCAATGCCGCGATCGAGGTCGGCGCCAAGGTGGTGATCGTGCCCGAATGCGGCCACGCCTTCCCGGCGCTGCGCTGGGGCGCGGCCGAGGCGCTCGGCAAGCCCGTCGATTTCGACGTGATGACCGTGTCCGAGTATTTCGGCAAGGCGGTGATGGACGGCCGGCTGAAACTCGAGAAGGACAAGGAGCCGCGTGTCGTCGCGCTGCACGACCCGTGCAAGGTCGGCCGCTGGGGCGGCGTCTTCGAGGAGCCGCGCGCCATTCTGAAGGCGATCGGCTGGGAGTTGCACGAGACCGAAAGCAACCGCGCCTACAACTTCTGCTGCGGCGGCGGGGCCGGCAACTTCCTGATCGAACGCGCCAACCCGCTCAAGCGCGCGGGCTATCGGGTGAAGATGGCCGAGATCGAGAAGACCGAGGCGAAGACCCTCGTCGTCTCCTGCGGCTCGTGCCGGATGAATTTCGAGGTCGGCAAGGTCAATGCCGGTGACACGATTCCGGTGGAAAGCCTTGCCGCGATCATCGCGGCGCATCTGCCGAAGACGGAAGGAGCCAAGGCATGAGCCGTATCGTCGTCGATCCGATCACCCGCATCGAGGGGCACCTGCGCATCGAGGCGCAGATGGAGGACGGCCGCATCGCGCAGGCCTTCTCCTCGGGCACCTCGGTGCGCGGGCTCGAGATCATCCTGAAGGGCCGCGACCCGCGCGACGCCTGGGCCTTCGCGCAGCGGATCTGCGGCGTGTGCACGCTGGTGCATGGCATGGCCTCGATCCGCGCGGTCGAGGATGCGCTGAAGATCGACATCCCGACCAACGCGCAGCTGATCCGCAACCTGATGATCGGGGCGCAATACGTGCATGACCACGTGATGCACTTCTATCACCTGCACGCGCTCGACTGGGTCGACGTGGTTTCGGCGCTCGATGCCGACCCGGCGGCGACCTCGGCACTGGCGCAGTCGATCTCGAAGCATCCGAACTCGTCCCCGGGCTATTTCTCGGACATGAAGACGAAGCTGAAGACTTTCGTCGAGAGCGGGCAGATCGGTATCTTCAATCAGGGCTACTGGGGCCACCCGGGCTACAAGCTGCCGCCCGAGGCAAACCTGATGGCCGTCGCGCATTACTTCGAGGCGCTCGCCTGGCAGCGCGAGGTGGCGAAGCTGCACGCGATCTTCGGCGGCAAGAACCCGCATCCGAACTTCGTGGTGGGCGGTGTGCCGAGCCCGATCGACCTGAACTCGGACAGCGCGATCAACGCCGAGAAGCTGGCCAAGGTGAAGAACATCATCGACCTTGCACAAAGCTTCGTCGACGAGGTCTATCTGCCCGACACGCTGGCGATCGCCGGTTTCTACAAGGACTGGGCGACGCGCGGCGAGGGGCTGGGCAACTTCCTGACCTATGGCGACTTCCCGTCGACCGGGCTGACCTCGGACCGCGCGAGCTGGCTGGTGCCGCCGGGCGTGATCCTTGACCGCGACCTGTCGACGATCCACCCGGTCGACCTGTCGGCCGAGGGCGAGATCGAGGAATACATCGCCCATTCCTGGTATGAATACGAGGGCGGCAAGGACAAGGGCCTGCACCCCTGGGCGGGCGAGACCGCGCTCGACTACACCGGGCCGAAGCCGCCCTTCGAGCAGCTGGATGTCGAGGGCGCCTATTCCTGGATCAAGGCGCCGCGCTGGAAGGGCAAGCCGGTCGAGGTCGGCCCGCTGGCGCGGGTGCTGATGATGTATGCCACCGGGCAGGAACAGGCGAAGGCGCTGGTCGACAGCGCGCTCACCACGCTCGATCTGCCGGTGCGCGGGCTGTATTCGACGCTCGGCCGGGTCGCGGCACGCACGCTCGAAACCAAGCTGATCGTCGATGCGATGCAGGATTGGTATGCGGCGCTGATCGCCAACATCAAGGCCGGCGACACCACCACCTTCAACGGCACGAAATGGGATCCGGCAAGCTGGCCGAAACAGGCCAGGGGCGTCGGCTTCATGGAGGCGCCGCGCGGCGGTCTGGGCCATTGGATCGTGATCGAGGATGGCAAGATCGCCAATTACCAGGCCGTGGTTCCCTCGACCTGGAACGCCGGGCCGCGCGATGCGCAGGGTCAGTCGGGCGCCTACGAGGCCGCGCTGCAGGACAATCACACGATGGCGGTCGAAGACCAGCCGCTCGAGATCCTGCGCACGATCCACAGCTTCGACCCCTGCCTCGCCTGCGCGGTGCATGTGATGGACCCGGACGGCGAAGAACGGCTGCAGGTCAAGGTCTGCTGAACAGGAGAAAGACAAGATGAGCGAAATTTTCAGCCCCGAATGGATGGCCGGGTTCGCCGCGGAATGGAACAAGGAGCCGGCGCTTGCCGGCGCGCTCGAGCAGATCGGCTTCAAGTCGACCATCGCCTATGGCTTCAAAGGGGATCCGGCGCCGAAGGGGGTGATGGTGATCGAGGGCGGCAAGGTGATCTCGAGCGGCGCCTATGCCGGCGAGCCGCTGAGCTGGGACATCCGCTGCACGCCTGAACATTGGGACAAGTGGCTGAAGAAGCCGCCGACCATGATGGATCTGGGTGTCGCCTATACCACCGGCAAGATGAAGTTCGAGGTCGGCGATTACAGTGCGATGATCAAGGACCCGCGCATGGCCGGCCCCTTCATCAAATCCTTCGCCGCAATGTCGCGCGTCGGATAACCTGTCGCTTTCGGATCGCCTCCGGTTCCGGCTGGGGCGGTGCGGAAGATTTTGACCAACTCCAGCCCATGGAGGCTTGAATGAAGTCCACCCTGAAACCCCGCCTCGCGGGAACGGCGGCGCTGTGCCTTGTGGCGGCACTGGTGCCGGAAGTCGCTTCGGCCACCGAAGGATATTTTGCCCTGGGCTATGGCGTTGCGCAGCGCGGCGTGGCGGGCGCGGGCGTGGCCTACAGCCAGGACGGGATGTCGAGCGCGATCAACCCCGCCGCGGTGGCGTCGGTCGGGAAGGAGTTCAGCCTTGGCATGCAGGTGTTCTCGCCGCGGCGCAGCTACACCGGCACCGACACCTACTTCGTCGCCCCGGGCAAGGTGGAAAGCGGGCACGAGTATTTCCTCGTGCCGAATTTCTCCTACAACATGCCGCTGCAGAACGGCGCGGTGCTGAACTTCGCGGCCTATGGCAACGGCGGGATGAACACCTCCTACCCGGCGGTCGCCAACCCGAATTGCGGTTATTTCGGCGGCGGCTCGGGCGTGCTGTGCGGCGGCAAGGCGGGGGTGAACCTGAACCAGCTGTTCCTGTCGGTGACCTATGCGCAGAAGATGGGGCGGCTGTCCTGGGGCATCGCGCCCACGGTCGCGGTGCAGAGCTTCTCGGCGCGCGGCCTTGCGGCCTTCGGCGTCACCAGGGACGACACCGATTATTCCACCGGCGTCGGGCTGCGGGCGGGCGTGCAATACGAGGTCTCGCCGCAGTTGACGCTGGGCCTTTCGGCGCAGACCCGCTTCGAGATGTCGAAGCTCGACGATTATTCGAACCTGTTCGAGAACGGCGGTGATTTCGACATTCCCGCCTCGATCACCGCGGGTCTCGCCTATCACCCGCGCCCGGATGTGACGCTGCTGCTCGACTATCAGAAGATCTTCTACAGCGACGTCGGTGCGGTCGGCAACGCGACCGATGCCGGACCGATGGGGGCACCGGGCGGTGCGGGCTTTGGCTGGGACGATGTCGACGTGATCCGGCTTGGCGCCGAATGGCAGCAGACCCCCGACATGACCTGGCGCGTGGGCTATGCCCATGCGACGAACCCGGTCGGGCCCGAGGACGTGAGCCTGAACATCCTCGCCCCCGGCATCGTCGAGGATCACGTCAGCTTCGGCGGCTCGAAGATGCTGAGCGACAACGACCGGCTCGACTTCTCGGTGGGCTATGCGCTGTCGAACTCGGTCAAGGGCACGCTGCCCGCTTCGATGGGCGGCGGCACCGTCAAGCTCGAGATGCATCAGTTCAGCGCGTCGGTCGGCTGGACGCGGCGGTTCTGAGCCTTCGAAAGACCGGCAGGGCGCCCTCCGGCGGGGGCGTCCTCACGGTTCGGGGAAGTCGGCGCGCAGCCGGGTCAGGGCCTCGCGCTCGGCCTGGCTGCGCGCGATCAGGTCCCTGAACCCCGCGACCCCATCGGCCGGCGAGGGGGGCGGGGCCGGCGGTTCCTCGGCGGTGAGATCGTAAAGCCGCACCAGCGCCTTCTCGGCCTCGCTGCCATTCGCGGCAACGAAGCCCCAGTCGCCGCCACGCCAGGCCTCGGCGGTGGCGCTTGGCAGGTCGCCTGCGGCCGCAAAGATCTGCTGCGCGATCGCATGTTCGTTCAGCAGCACATGGGCGCGGGCCTTCAGCGCGGTGGCGCGGCTGCCGTCGAGCGCCTCGAGATAGGACAGCGCCGCCGGGCCGTCGCGTTCGGCGATGGCGGCGGCGGCCAGCGCCACCCGCCCGTCGGGCGTGCGCCCGAGCGAGCCGGCAAGCAGGTCGCGCACGGGGCCCGGCAGGCCCGCGGCGGTGAGCCGGTCGGCCATCTGCAACCGCACCAGATTGGGCAGCTCCTCCACCGGCACCTGATCGTGCCGGGCAAGGAACTGGCCAAGGAACAGTGTGTCGTCCGGCACCCGGGCGAGCAGCCCCCACAGACTGCGCCGGGTTTCCTGCACCAGCGCGGGCGTGTCCCCGGCGGGCCAGGCCGCGAGTGCCGCGAAGGCCTCGGAAAACCGCCCGACCGAGCCCTCGCCGAGGATCTGCGCGCGCAGCAGCCGCGCCCCCTCGGGTGAGCCGCGGAGTTCGCGCGCGCGCGCGGCGGCAAGCTCGACAGTCGCCTCGTCGACCGGCTCGCCGCGGCTGAGCCGGGTGTCGACCAGCAGGATCAGCGCCTGCGCCGCGTCGGCGCTGTTGCGGTCGATCATCCCGGCCAGGACCGGTTCGGCCTGCGCCGGCGCGCCCCGGGCGATGTCGATGCGCGCGTCGATCAGGCCGCGTGCGGGATCGCCCTCCGGCACGGCCCGCGCGATCATCGAGCCGATCTCGCGCGCGTCGCTTTCGGCGCCAAGCGCCAGCAGCCGGCGCACCAGCTCGGGGCCGACGATCTTGCGGATCGGCACCGGCAGCGCCGAGAAGCTGCGCCGCACGGCGGCCAGGTTCGGCGCCTCGTTCTGCGCCGTCCCGCGGCCGAGCAGGGCCCAGAGTGCGACCTTGCCGTCGCAGGCGGCCATGTGTGAGAGCGGCGAATCGGGCACCGGCAGCTCGTCGAGCACGGCGGCAACATAGGCGATTGCCCCGGCGGCGGGCGTGTCGAGGCCGAAGCCGCGCAGCGTGGCGCGCGCCTCGGTGCCGAAGCCGAGGCCGAGATAGGTGCGCGCAAGCCGTTCGACCGCGGCCGGGTCGGGGCGGTCGAACTCGCCCACCAGCCCCTGCCGTGCCGCTGTGATCTGCGCGCCCGCCGGGGCATCGGAGACCCAGCTTTCCAGCGCGAAGGCCCGGTCCGGCGCACAGCGCTGGCCGTTCGCAAGCAGCTGCGGCCCCGGGGCGCTGCCCATCATGTCGCGGTCGAAGACCGTCTGTGATGCGATCGCCAGATGGGCCCCGGCCGCGGCGGCGGGGGCCGCGCCGCTGGGCTGCGGCGCCGGCGCCATCGCCGGCGGTGTCACGAAGGCGCTGATGACCCCTTGCGAGGCGGCACGGCTGAGCTGGGCGAGCAGCTCGGTTTCCGCTTCGCGCACGCGCGGGTCGGGCGGGGCAAGGCGGGGCAGCAGTGCTGTCGGCGCGGCGGGGGCCGCAGGAAGGGGCGCAGGCGGTGTATGCTCGCGCCAGTAGGTCCCGAGATGATCGAGGCGCAGCGGCGTCCTGGGGGCCTCGCGCGGCGGGCTCCCCGGCATCGGCAGTTCGGGCGCATCGAGGATGTCGAGCACCACGGCGCCCGAGGCAAGCTGGAACGCCGCGTGCACCGTGCCCGTCGCCGTGGCGATGCGGATCGCGCCATCGGCCTGTGCGGCAAGCGCGGTGATCCGGTTGCGCGGGATCAGCCGGAAGACATCCGCGGTGTCATAGCCGAAGCTCTCGCCCGGGGTGCGCAGGGTGACCGCCCCCTCGCTCTCGCTCAGCTGCCAGTCGGTGCCGGGCGGCAACATGAAGACCAGGCGGGAGAAGCCGTCATGCTCGCCCGAGCGCACCGGCACCTGTTGCGCCAGCGCCGCGCCGGCCGCGCAGATCAGCGCGCCGCTTGCAAGGATCAGCCCGAGCCTCATGCCGCCTCTGCCTTCACCGTCCGCAGCGCCTCTTCCAGCTCGGAAAAGCTCGGGCGGATGTGATGGGGGGTGTTCTGCCGGCCGACCTCGATGCAGATGTTGGTCGCGTGGTTATAAAGATTGGCGACCAGCACCTCGCGGATCAGCTTGTAGAAATGGCTGTCCTCCTCGATCACCGCGCCGATCCGGCTGGCGAAGGGGCCGACGAAGCCATAGGCGAGGAAGACGCCGAGGAAGGTGCCGACCAGCGCACCGCCGATCATGTGGCCGAGGATCTCGGGCGGCTGGTCGATCGCCGCCATCGTCTTGATCACGCCAAGCACCGCGGCGACGATGCCAAGCGCGGGCATCGCGTCGGCCACGGTCTGGATCGCGTGGCTCGACTGCATCGCGTGCTCGTAATTGGCCTCGAGCTGCTTGTCGAGGATCTCCTCGACCTGATGCGGGTCGTCGTAATTCATCGAGGCGGCGCGCATCGTGTCGCAGATCATCTCGACCGCCTCGTGATCCTTCAGGATTTTCGGATATTTCTGGAAAATCGAAGAGCCCTGCGGCGCCTCGATATGTTCCTCGACGGCGACGGGGTTCTGCCGCACCAGCCGGATCAGCTCGAACAGCAGGCACAGCAGGTCGCGATAGTCGGCGGGCTGCCAGGTCGGGCCGCGGAACACCTTGCCGAGGTCGCGCAGCGTGTGCCTGATCGTCGCAAGGCTGTTCGACAGCAGGAACGAGCCCGCCGCGGCACCGCCGATCATGATCAGCTCGAACGGCATCGCCTTCAGGATGATGCCGATCTTGCCGCCTGCCGCGACGAAGCCGCCGAACACCATCACGAAGATGACGATCATCCCGACAATGCCGATCATTCATCTCTCTCCACAGTACGCCCGGCAGTCTTGCGCGGGGGATTGACCGATGCCGCGGTTCAGCGGCGGGGGACGCCGGCGTTCCTGCCGGCCATGATGACGCTGATCGAATAGCCGACCTCGGGCGTCAGGTTGGCGAGGACGGCAGCCGCCGCTTCGGGCCGCATCTTGCCGAGGAAACCCGCCGCGAATTCGGGCGCCATCGTCTCGAACAGCGGCGCGGCCTCCTTCGGCTTCATGTTTTCGTAGACGGTGACCAGCCGCGCGACATCCGCGTCGGCCCCGGAATCGGCGACCGCCACGGTCTTCGACAGCGCATTCTCTGCCGCGATCAGCGTCGCGAGACGCTCGTCGATGCGCTGTTCGGCGAGCCGCAGCGCCTGCGCCCGGTCGGCGATGATCCCTTCGCGCAGGCTCAGCTTCTGGTCCCGGTCCTCGAGCGCGCGCAAAAGCGCGGCATTCGCGGCCGGGTCGGGGCAGGTCGTGGCGGCGCCGCCGGTGCCGGCGTCGAGCGCCAGCGCCAGCCCGACGCCGTCGCCGATCCGCATCACCGCGGCCACCGCGAAGGTGCCGGCGATCAACGGCAGGAGGGCGCGGCCCGGGCGCCAGGGGCGGCGCGGCGGGCGGGCGGCGGGCGGCTTCATTCCGCCGCCTCCATCCCCGAGGCGCGGGGCCGGCGGCGCAGCACGCGGGGGCGGCGCGCGCCGGTCTCTGCCTCGGGCAGGTCGTGCAGGGCCGCAAGCATCAGTTCGAGCCGCTCGGCGCCCTGCTCGGCGCGTTCGGTCAGGGCGGTCAACTGCTCGGCCGAGAGCGCAGCGGTGGATTGCGCGCGGTTCAGCGCCTTCGTCATGTCGTCGACCTGGGCCGAGAGCACCGCGATCGCCCCGCCCATGCCGTTCTCGAGCTGGTTGAAGCGTTTCAGCCGGCGCGACAGGACCAGGCAATAGACCGCCGCGCCAAGTGCGCCGAGCCCGGCCAGAAGATCGGCAAACAATTGCATCGGGCTTTCCTCAGTTCAGAACGAATTCCATGATCAGCAGGTCGCGCACCCGGTCCGCGCCACACACGATCTGCACCCGGCGCAGCATCTGCGCGCGCAGCCGGATCAGCGCGGCCGGGTCCTCGATGTCGCGCAGATCGACCGCGCGCAGATAGCCGTTGAGCACGTCGACCACCCGCGGCCGCAGCAGCTCGACATCCTTCTGATAGGCGGCGGGCACCTCGATCTGGGCCGAAAAGCGCAGGTGCCGCGCGGCCGGGTCCGACAGCGAGATCACCATCGGCTCGAGCGCCACATAGGCGATGTCCGGCAAGGCCGCAGGCCCCGTCGCCGTGTCCTGCGCCGCGCCGTGACCGGCCGGCAGCAGCCCGAGGTAGAGCGCCGCAAAGCTCGCTCCGCCGCCGGCGATCATCAGCACGAGGCCGAAAATCAGCGGCAGTCTCGAGCTGTGGGAAGGGGCCGCTTCCGGCTCCGTCTGTGTCTGCGCCATCGCCATCGCATCACCGGTTTCTTCGTCGCCCCAGCTATAGCCCTGAGACGACTAACCGATTGTTAAGGGCGATCGCGGAAAGATGCCCGGGACGACGGGACAGATACCCGCTCGTGTGGAGGTGCGGCTTGCAACAGTTGACGACGGTATGGGGAAACCTCGACGCGCGTCGCCGCATCATCGTCCTCGGGGCCACGGCGCTTGTCTTTGCGGCGGTGCTGGCGCTGTCGGGCCTGACGGCGCGGCCGGACATGGGGCTGCTTTATGCCGGGCTCGACGGGGCGAAGGCGGGCGAGGTGATCTCCGCGCTCGAACAGCGTGCGGTGGCATACGAGGTGCGCGGCGATTCGATCTATGTCGAGGCGCCGAAGCGGGATGCGCTGCGGATGACGCTTGCGGCCGAGGGGCTGCCGGCGACCGGCGGCGCGGGCTATGAGCTGCTCGATTCGCTTTCGGGCTTCGGCACCACCTCGCAGATGTTCGACGCCGCCTATTGGCGTGCGAAGGAAGGCGAACTTGCGCGCACCATTCTTGCCAATCCGGCGATCCGCGCGGCGCGGGTGCATATCGCCCCGCCCGCGGGGGTCTCGTTCCGCACGCAAAGCCGCCCGACCGCTTCGGTGACCGTCACCACCGGCGCGGGCGGGCTCACACCGCCGCAGGCCAAGGCCCTGAAATACCTGATCGCCTCGGCTGTCGCGGGGATGACGCCCGAGGATGTCTCGGTGATCGACACGGCAAGTGGTCTGGTCGCGGCCGGGGACGAGACACCCGCCACCCTGGGCGAAGACCGCGCCGCGATGCTGCGCCGCAACATCGAGCGGCTGCTCGAGGCGCGGGTCGGTTATGGCAATGCGGTGGTCGAGGTTGCGGTCGAGACGGTGACCGAGCGCGAGGCGATCACCGAGCGGCGCATCGACCCGACCAGCCGCACGGTGATCTCCACCGACACTGCCGAAAGCTCGAACAAGGCCGACGAGAGCAAGACCGGCGGCGTCTCGGTTGCCTCGAACCTGCCCGACGGGCAAGGCGCGAATGGCGGCAATTCGCAGCGGCAGGGCAACGAGACGCGCGAGCGGACGAATTACGACCTGTCGGAAACCACGCGCGAGATCGTGCGCAATCCCGGCGACGTGAAGCGGATCACCGTCGCGGTGCTGGTCGACGGCACCGAGGGCAAGGATGCGAGCGGGCAGATCACGGTGGTGCCGCGGTCAGAGGACGAGATCGCGGCGCTGCATGACCTTGTCGCCTCGGCGGTGGGCTTCGATGCGGCGCGCGGCGATGTCATCACGCTGCGCTCGATGGCGTTCCAGCCGATCGCCGAGACCGGCGCGATGGCGACGGCGGGGATGCTTGGTGGCGGCGCGCCGCTGGACCTGATGCTGCTGATCGAGATTGCGGCGCTGGTGCTGGTGGTGGTCGTGCTGGCGCTGTTCGTGGTGCGGCCGGCGCTGGCGCCGCGCATCGCCATGCCGCCGCGCTCGGGCCTGCCCGCGCCGCTGTCGGCGCAGCCTGGCGCGGCGCCCGCGCTGATCGGAGAAATCAGCGGTGACGAGGCGCCGGAGCGCGAGATGGAACTGGTGGCGGATTTCGGCACCTCCGACCTGCCGGTGCCGATCTCGATGGCCTCGGCCTTCGGGGGGCAGACGGCCGAGCTCGAGGATGATCCGGTCGCCCGGCTGAAGCGGCTGATCGGTCAGCGTCAGGCCGAATCGGTCGAGATCCTGCGTGGCTGGATGGATAAAACGCAGGAGCGTGTCTGATGAGGAATCCGGTCCGGCTGGAAACCTTCGAGACCGACGCGGGCGCGCCGCAGCCGATCGAGATCGCCCCGGCCGCATTCGAGGAGGCGCGGTTCGCGGCCTTCGAGCAGGGCTATTCCGCCGGCTGGGAGGACGCGGTCGCGGCGCAGGACGGCGAGGCCGCAAAGCTGCGCATGCAGCTGTGCCAGCAGCTGCAGGAGATGTCCTTCACCTTCGTCGAGGCAAGGCGCAACCTTCTGGTCGCGCTGCAGCCGCTGTTGCTCGAGATGGCGGCGAAGGTTCTGCCCGCCGCGGCGCGGGAGGCGCTGCCGCGGATCGTCGTCGAACAGCTTCTGCCGCTGGCGGGCACGGTTCTCGACCGGCCGGTGACGGTGGTCGCCTCGCCCGCAAGCCTGGCGCTGCTGCGGGCGCTGCTGCCGGCGGCAGGCCTGCCGCTGACCTTCGCCGCGGAGCCGAGCCTCGGCGACGGCCAGGCCTATCTGAAATTCCCCGATGCCGAGACGCGGATCGACCTCGACGGCGTGACCGCGGCGATCACCGCGGCGATCCGCAGCTACTTCGATGCCACCTTGCAGGAGACCGACCATGGATGACGTTCGCCAAGACCCTGCCGCGAGCCCGTTCTCGCAGATCCCGATCGAGATCACGATCTCGGTCGGCAAGGCACGTCCGCTGGTGCGCGACCTGCTGCGGATGAAGCGCGACGCGATCCTGCCGCTCGACCGCAAGGTCGAGGACCCGGTCGAGCTTTACGTCGGCGACAAGCTGATCGCGCGCGGCGAGCTGACCGAGCTCGAGGGCGATCAGGCGGGCCAGCTCGCCGTGCGGCTGACCGAGGTGGTCGACCTGCAGAACGGGCTCTGAACCATGCGTCGTGTCGCGGTTCTGGCCGCGTTCCTGTGCCTTGCCGCGCTGCCCGCCGCGGCGCAGCAGATCTCGCTCGACCTCGGCGGCAGCGACAGCCTTGCCGGCCGCTCGATGCTGATGATCGCGGGGATCACCCTGCTCAGCATCGCACCGGGGCTCGCGATCATGGTGACCTGCTTTCCCTTCGTGGTCACCGTGCTGTCGATCCTGCGTCAGGCGATGGGGTTGCAGCAGTCGCCGCCGAACATGCTGATCGTCAGTCTCGCGCTGTTCCTGACCTGGTTCATCATGGAACCGACCTTCACCGAAAGCTGGAACGCCGGCATCAGCCCGCTCCTCGACGGCACGGTCGACCTTGCCACGGCGTTCGCGCGCGGGGTGGAACCGTTTCGCGGCTTCATGGCCGGGCGGGTGAACCCCGACACCTTCGCCCAGCTTTCCGGCCTGCGCGACGGCACCCCCTTCGCGGGCGAGCTGAAGGCGGCGCCGCTTTCCACCCTGGTGCCGGCCTTCATGCTGTCCGAGATCTCCCGGGCGTTCGAGATCGGCTTTCTCGTCTATCTGCCCTTTCTCGTCATCGACCTTGTCGTCTCGGCGATCCTGATGTCGATGGGCATGATGATGGTGCCGCCCGCCGCCGTGGCGCTGCCCTTCAAGCTCGCCTTCTTCGTGGTGGCGAACGGCTGGGTGCTGGTCTCGGGGGCGCTGGTGCGCAGCTATCTCTAGCGCCGCGGCCCGCGGCCGGTCACTCGGCCGCGCGGCGCGGCAGCACCCAGCCCGGACGGATCCGGTGGCAGGTATAGCCGTTCGGGAAACGCTCGAGGTAGTCCTGATGCTCGGGCTCGGCCTGCCAGAACGGGCCGGCGGGGGCGAGTTCGGTCACCACCTTGCCCGGCCACAGGCCCGAGGCATCGACATCCGCGATGGTGTCGAGTGCGGTCTGGTGCTGCGCCTCGGACATGTAGAAGATCGCCGAGCGGTAGGAGAGGCCGATATCGTTGCCCTGCCGGTTCGGCGTGGTCGGGTCGTGGATCTGGAAGAAGAACTCGAGCAGCCGGCGATAGCTGATCTGCGCCGGATCGAAGGTGATCTCGATCGCCTCGGCATGGGTGCCGTGGTGGCGATAGGTCGCGTTCGCCACGTCGCCGCCGCTATAGCCGACGCGGGTCGCGATCACCCCCGGAAGCTTGCGGATCAGATCCTGCATCCCCCAGAAGCAGCCACCGGCAAGAAGGGCGGTCTCGGTCATCATTTCACCATGTCCAGATAGTCGCCATAGCCTTCGGCCTCCATCCGGTCGCGCGGGATGAAGCGCAGGCTGGCCGAGTTGATGCAATAGCGCAGCCCGCCGCGGTCCTGCGGCCCGTCCGGGAAGACATGGCCGAGATGGCTGTCGCCGTGTTTCGAGCGCACCTCGACCCGCACCATGCCATGGCTGAGGTCGCGGTGCGCGGTGACGTGCTCGGCCTCGAGCGGGCGGGTGAAGGACGGCCAGCCGCAATGGCTGTCGAACTTGTCCTGCGAGGCGAAGAGCGGCTCGCCCGAGACCACGTCGACGTAAAGCCCGGGCTCGGCGGTGTCGGTGTATTCGCCGGTGAAGGGCCGTTCGGTGCCGCTTTCCTGCGTCACCCGGTATTGCTCGGGCGTCAGCCGGGCCAGCGCCTCGGGCGTCTTCGCATAGGTCCTGCTCATGCGGTTCCCTCCTGTTGCGGTCTGGCGCAGAAGATGGGGCGCGGGCGGCGGATGTCCAGCCCCGCGCCCTTGCGGACCGTCTCAGGCCACCAGCTGCTCGGCGCGCTTGAGGTCGACCGAGACGAGCTGGCTCACCCCCTGCTCCTGCATCGTCACGCCGAACAGCCGGTCCATCCGGCTCATCGTCACCGCGTGGTGGGTGATGACGAGGAAGCGGGTGTCGGTGCGCCGCGTCATCTCGTCCATCAGGTCGCAGAACCGGGTAACGTTCGCATCGTCGAGCGGCGCGTCGACCTCGTCGAGCACGCAGATCGGCGCCGGATTCGCCAGGAACACAGCGAAGATCAGCGCAAGCGCGGTCAGCGTCTGCTCGCCGCCCGACAGAAGCGACAGCGCCGACAGCTTCTTGCCCGGCGGCTGGCACATGATTTCAAGCCCGGCTTCGAGCGGGTCGTCGGATTCGACCAGCACCAGATTGGCCTCGCCGCCGCCGAAGAGGTGGGTGAACAGGTTGCGGAAGCTCTGGTTCACCTGCTCGAAGGCGGTCAGCAGCCGCTCGCGCCCCTCGCGGTTCAGCCCCTGGATGCCCGAGCGCAGCTTGCGGATCGCCTCTTCGAGGTCGCCCTTTTCCTGCACCAGCGTGTCGTATTCGCCCTGCACCTCGCGCGCGTCTTCCTCGGCGCGCAGGTTGACCGCGCCAAGTGCCTCGCGGCTGCGCTTCAGCCGGGCGACCTCGGTTTCCAGCTCATCGGCGCCGGGCATCTCCTCGGCGCCCTCGCCAAGGCTTGCAAACAGTGCCTGCGGCGATTGCTCGGTGACTTCGAGGATGCGGTCGGCGGCCTGCGACAGCGTCGCGCGGGCGGCCTCGACCCGAGCCTCGGCGCGGGCCCGGCCCTCGCGCGCCTCGCCGGCCAGCCGCTCGGCCTCGCGCTCGGCGAATTGCGCCTCGCGCAGCGCGGCCTCGGCCGTGGCCAGACGCTCCGAGGCGGTGCCGCGGCGCTCCTCGGCACTCTCGATCGCCTCGGACAGCTCCTCGCGCTTCGCCGCCAGCTCCTCGGGCACCTCGGCCGCTTCGGACAGCTCGTCCACCGCCTCGGCGCGGCGCGCCGCCAGTTCCGCCGAACGCTTCTCGGCGGTCTCGAGCCGGTGGCGCCAGCCGGACAGCTCCTTGGTGATCTCCTGCCGGCGCTTCAGCCGGGCTTCGCCCTCGCGGCGGATCTCGTCATGGGCCGAGCGGCGGGTGAGCATCGTCACCCGCGCCGCCTCGACCGTCATCTTCACCGCGTCGACATCGGCGCGCGCGGCATCGAGGTTCGGCAGCGCCGCCGATTGCGCCTCGGCCTCGGCGAGCGCCAGCCGCGCCGCGGACGCCTCGTCGCCATGCCGCTTCATTGCCAGCCGCGCGGATTCGAGCTTGCCCGCGGCAATCGCACGCTCGGCCTCGGCCCGGCTCAGCGCGCGGCCGGCTTCGGCCAGACGCTGATCGGCGGTGCGGCGCGCCTCGCGGGCGCGGGCATCGGCGGTCGAGGCATCGGCGAGCGCCCGGGTCAGCGCCTCATGCGCCTGCCGTGCGCCCTCGGCCCGCGCCGCGACCTCCTCGAGGTCGCGTTTCAGCTCGACCAGACGGTTGAGCTGGCGCAATCGCAGCGCGGCGGCGCTTGGCGCATCCTCGGCGCCGGCGCGGAAGCCGTCCCACCGCCACAGATCGCCCGCGAGCGACACCAGCCGCTGGCCGGGCGCCAGCAGCGGCTGCAACCGCGCGCCCTCGGCAGCGTCGGCGACAAGGCCGATCTGGCCGATGCGGCGGGCCAGCACCTCGGGCACGCCGACATGCGAGGCCAGCGGCGCGACGCCCGCGGGCAGCGGTTGCGGCGCGTCGTAATCGGGCAGAAGACCCCAGCCCGAGGCGGCGTCTTCCCCGACCTCGGGGGCGCGCAGGTCGTCGGCCAGCGCCGCGCCAAGCGCCGCCTCATAGCCCGGTTCCACCTGCACCCGGTCGAGCAGCTGCTGGCCGCTCGCCGCCTCGCGCTCGACCAGCCGGGCGAGCGCGGTCACCTCGGCGCGCAGCGCGCCGGCCTCGCCCTCGGCCTCGGACCGCATCGCACGGGCGGCCGATTCGCGGGCCTGCACCTCGGCACGGGCCTCCTCGGCGGCGGTCAGCATCTCCTCGGCGGTCTCGGTCGCCTCCTGCGCCTCTTCCTGCGCGATCTGCGCCGCCTCGAAGGCCTCGCCGGCGCGTTCAAGCGCCTCGGCGGCCTCCTCGGCCTGATCGGCCGCGCGCGCGGCCTCGGCCTCGGCGCGGGTCGCGGTCGCGCGGCTGTCGGACAAAAGCCGCTGCGCCGAGCCGTGCCGGGCCGCAAGCCGGGCGACATCCTCGGTCATCTCGGCGAGCTGCGCCTCGCGGTCGGCCAGCACCCCCGCCGCTTCGGCCGAGGCCTCGGCCGCCGCCTCGAGCTTGTCGTCCTGGCCTTCGGCCGCCTTCAGCAGCTGCCCCATCTCCCAGTCGAGCCGCTCGATCGTCTCGCCGGCGTCGCGGTTCAGCCCGGCCTCGCGCTCCATGTCGCGGTCAAGCTGGGTGATGCGCGATTTCAGCGTCTCGATCCGGGCCGCCGCCTGCGCTTCCTGATCGGAGAGCGCGTCGCGCTGCAACACCAGCCGCTGCAGGATCGCGCCGGCGATCGCCTCTTCCTCGCGCAGCGGCGGCAGGCCGTCTTCCTGCACCGCGCGCGCCTTCGCCGCCGAGCGCGCCGCGCCCTCGGCCTGCGCCGCCGCGGTCAGCCGCGCCCGCAGCCCCGCCTCGGCCTCCTCGCGGGCAAGGTCGGCCTCGCGCCAGCGCCGATAGAGCAGCATGCCCTCGGCCCGGCGCAGCGCCGCACCGAGCTCGCGATAGCGCGCCGCCTGCCGGGCCTGCCGGGCAAGCGTGGCCAGCTGCCCGCCCAGCTGCTCGACCACGTCATCGACGCGCAGCAGGTTCTGTTCGGCGCCATTGAGCTTCAGCTCGGCCTCGTGCCGGCGCTGATACAGGCCCGAGATCCCCGCCGCCTCTTCCAGAATCCGCCGCCGCGCCTTCGGCTTGGCGTTGATCAGTTCGGAAATCTGCCCCTGCCGCACCAGCGCCGGCGATTGCGAGCCGGTCGAGGCATCGGCAAACAGCATCTGCACGTCGCGCGCCCGCACGTCCTTGCCGTTCACCTTGTAGGCCGAGCCCGCATCGCGGGTGATCCGGCGCACGATCTCCAGCGTGTCGGCATCGTTGAAGCCCGAGGGCGCCAGCCGCTCGGTATTGTCGATGCTGAGCGAGACCTCGGCGAAGTTGCGCGCCGGCCGGGTGGCGGCGCCGGCGAAGATCACGTCCTCCATGCCGTCGCCGCGCATCGCGGTCGGGCGGTTCTCGCCCATCACCCAGCGCAGCGCCTCGAGCAGGTTCGACTTGCCGCAGCCATTCGGCCCGACGACGCCGGTCAGACCGTCGTGGATCACGAGGTCGGTCGGGTCGACGAAGCTCTTGAAGCCGTTCAGGCGCAGGCGGGAGAAGCGCAAGGCAGATCTTTCCGATTCTGTTCAGGGTGGGGCAGTTTCGGGTGCAGCCACGGGCGAGTCAACCGCGCACCCCATGATCTGGCGGGCTGGACGCGGTTATCCACAAGATCTGCGCGGGTTTCGGCTTGATCCCGGCCGCGCCTTGCCTAGGCTGGGCACAGGTTCGCGCAATAAGGGAAGGCCGATGGTCCCGGCTCTGTCAATCATCCTGATCTTTCAGCTCGTGGGCGAGGTGATCTCGCGCGCGCTGCACCTGCCGCTGCCCGGGCCGGTGCTGGGCATGGTGGGGCTGGTGCTGGCCTTGCAGATGATCCCGCCGCTCGGCGCGATCATCCGGCCCGCGGCGCAGGGGCTTTTGGCCAATCTGGCGCTGCTCTTCGTGCCGGCGGGGGTGGGGGTGGTGGCGCATCTGCCGACGATTGCCGCGCATGGGCTCGCGCTCGCCGTCTCGCTGGTCGTCTCGACGCTGCTTGCAATCATCGTGGGGGCGCTGACCTTCACCTGGGTCGCGCGGCTGGTGGGGAGCAATCCCGATGACTGACGCCGCACTGATCTGGTCCTACCTCGCCTCGAAGCCGCTTTTGTGGCTGGCTGCGACGCTGATCGCCTATTGGGCGGGCGACCGGATCTATCGACTGGCCCGCTGCAACCCGATTGCCAACCCGGTGCTGATCGCGGTGGTGCTGCTCGCGGTGCTGCTCGAGCTGACCGGCACCACTTACGAAAGCTACTTCGACGGCGCGCAATTCGTGCATTTCATGCTTGGCCCGGCGACGGTGTGTCTGGCGGTGCCGCTGCAGGCGAACCTCGGCAAGATCCGCAAGGCACTGGTGCCGATCACGGTGGCGCTGGTCGCGGGCTCGTTCACCGCGGTGTTCTCGGCGCTGGCGATCGCCTGGGCACTGGGCGCGGACAAGGGGCTGCTGGCCACGCTCGCGCCGAAATCGGCGACCGCCCCGGTCGCCATCGGCATCTCCGAAAGCCTCGGCGGCGCGCCGACGCTGACCGCGGTGCTGGTGCTGCTCACCGGCATGATCGGGGCGATCTTCGTCACCCCGATGCTGAACGCGATCGGGCTCACCGACTGGCGCGCGCGCGGCTTTGCGACCGGGGTCGCCGCACATGGCATCGGCACCGCCCGCGCCTTTCAGGTGAACGACACGGCGGGGGTCTTCGCCTCGATCGGGATGGGGCTCAATGCGGTGCTGACGGCCTTCCTCGCACCGCTGGTGCTGCAGCTGTTCCTCTAGCCGCGGGTGCGGGGCGGGCGCGGCTTGTAGACCGGCAGCTTCCAGCCCCAGCGCAGCGACCCGGCCCGCAGCCCGAAGGTCACAAGACCGCAGCCGATCGCCGCCGGCAGCCCCGGCGCGCCGGCCGCCGTCAGCAGCAGCGCCGCCCCCGCGCCGGCAAAGGCGCAGCTGAGATAGAGCTCGCCCTGCTTCAGCGTCAGCGGCACCTCGTTGCACACGACATCGCGCATCAGCCCGCCGAACGAGCCGGTGACCACCCCCATGATCAGCACCGTGACCGGCCCGTGCCCGCGCGACATCGTCACCGCGACACCCGCCGGCACCGCGACGGCGAGCGCACAGGCATCCAGCCACAGCAGCGTGCGATAGCGGCTTTCCAGCAGATGCGCGGTGAAGAAGACCAGCACCGCCGCCCCGGCGATCAGCACCATGTAGACGGGCTGGCCGACCCAGAACACCGGGATCCGCCCGATCAGCAGATCGCGCAGCGTGCCGCCCCCCACCGCGGTCAGGGCCGCGATGAAGATGAAGCCCACAAGATCGAGCTGCTGGCGCGAGGCGACCAGTGCGCCCGTCAGCGCGAAGACGAAGACCGAGATGTAATCGAGCGCGATGCCAACGGGCAGCGTCGTCAGATAGTCGATGACCGGATGCTGATCCCCGGGGGTCATGGCGGCGCCTCGCTGCGGTGTCGCCCGATGCTAGCCGGTTATTTGCCGCCTTTATAGGGGGCCATGCCGGCGCGGGCGAGCTCGTCGGCGCGCTCGTTCTCGGCGTGGCCGGCGTGGCCCTTGATCCATTTCCAGGTCACCCTGTGGCGCGCCTGCGCCGCATCGAGGCGCTGCCACAGATCGACGTTCTTCACCGGCTTGCGGTCCGCCGTCTTCCAGCCGTTGCGCTTCCAGCCATGGATCCAGCCGGTCACCCCGTTCTTCACATAGGCCGAGTCGGTGGTGATGGTGATCGCCACCTCGCGGGTCAGCGCCTCGAGCGCGCTGATCGCGGCCAGCAGCTCCATCCGGTTGTTGGTGGTCATCGCCTCGCCGCCGTTCAGCTCGCGCTCTTTGGCGACAGTCCCGCCCTCCATCGCGCGCATCAGCACGCCCCAGCCCCCCGGCCCGGGGTTGCCCGAGCAGGCGCCGTCGGTCCATGCAAAGAAGTCGGCCATGTCTTCCAATCGCTCCAAATATCCCGGGGTGCGGGGCAGCGCCCCGCATCTGTCCGCTCCGTTTGCGCCGCGCTCAGGCGGTGCGCAAGACCCGCGGCACCTTGAACTCGATGTCCTCGCGCGCGGTCTCGACCCGCTCGACGGTCAGCGCGTAATGCTCGGCGAAGGCGTCGATCACCTCGTTCACCAGCACCTCGGGCGCCGAGGCGCCGGCAGTCACGCCGACTGCGCGAATGCCCTCGAGCGCGCGCCAGTCGATGTCGGTCGCGCGCTGCACCAGCTGGCTGTAGGCGCAGCCCTCGGCGCGGCCGACCTCGACCAGACGGCGCGAGTTCGACGAGTTCGGCGCGCCGATCACCAGCAGCGCGTCGATCTTCGGCGCAATCGCCTTCACCGCCGCCTGCCGGTTCGTCGTGGCATAGCAGATGTCTTCCTTCGCCGGCCCGACGATCGCCGGGAACCGTGCCTTCAGCGCCGCGACGATCTCGGTGGTGTCGTCGACCGAGAGCGTCGTCTGGGTGATGAACGCAAGCCGCGCCGGATCGCGCGGGTCGAGATGCGCGACATCGTCCACGGTCTCGACCAGCAGCACCTCGCCGTCGGGCAGCTGCCCCATCGTGCCCAGCACCTCGGGATGGCCGGCATGACCGATCATCACCATCTGCAGCCCGGCCTCGTGATGACGCTCGGCCTCGATATGCACCTTGCTGACCAGCGGGCAGGTGGCATCGACCCAGATCATCTCGCGCCGCTGCGCCTCGGCCGGCACCGATTTCGGCACGCCATGCGCCGAGAAGATCACCGGCCGGTCGGCGGGCACCTCGTCCAGCTCCTCGACGAAGACCGCGCCCTTGTCGCGCAGCCCGTCGACGACGAACTTGTTGTGCACGATCTCGTGGCGCACATAGACCGGCGCCCCCCATTTCTCGAGCGCCATCTCGACGATCTTGATCGCCCGGTCGACGCCGGCGCAGAAACCGCGCGGCGCGGCGAGGTAGAGGGTCAGGGCTGGCTTCATCGCGCTCTCCTTGGTCTGTCCCTGACCTAATGCGCCCCGCCCGGCGCGTCCAGCCCGGCGCGGGCGGCATGCAAAAGGCAAAAATAGCCGCGACACATTCGGTCAATTCATGCTGCGTACGCGAATTTTTATTGCGCTGCGACTGCAAAATGCCTAAGCACGGGACCAACGCAAGACGAGGCGCCGATTCCGGGCGCAAGATGGGGCTGACATGACCACGACGACTGTTCTTCCTGACCTGCTCGCTCTGACCGAGGCGGCGCTGCCCGAACTCGCCACGCTGCTGTCCGAGGCCACCACGAAGCTGCGCGCGAAGGTGAGCCGCGAGGGCAAGGTCTCGGGATCGGCGCTCGAGCGCGAGCAGTTCGCGGCCCATGCGCTGGCCTGGCTTGCCACCTATGAACAGTCGCTGGTGCAGCTGCGGGCCTGGGCCGGCCGCGTCGCCGAGGCGGGCGGCTTCGGCGAGATGGAAGGGCTGCTGCTGCAGATCGGTTTCGGCGAATACCTGAACCAGATCGCCGGCGGCATCCCGATGAGTCAGGGCGAGGTGGCGCGCCTGCACGACCTCGGGCTGAGCTGGACGCCGTCGGCCGCCGCCGCGAAACTGATGGCCGAGGGCAACAGCCCGGCCGCCCGCACCGCCCTCGTCGCCCTGATGCGCGACAATCAGGGCCGGGCGCTTTTCGGTGCCTCGGGCCTTGATGAAGACCTCGAGATGATCCGTGAGCAGTTCCACCGCTATGCCGAGGAACGGGTGATCCCGAACGCGCATGAGTGGCACCTGAAGGACGAGCTCATTCCGATGGAGATCATCGAGGAGCTTGCCGAACTTGGCGTCTTCGGCCTGACCATCCCCGAAGAATATGGCGGGCTCGGCCTGTCGAAGGCCTCGATGGTGGTGGTGACCGAGGAGCTGTCGCGCGGCTATATCGGTGTCGGCTCGCTCGGCACGCGCTCGGAAATCGCCGCCGAGCTGATCCTGTGCGGCGGCACCGAGGAGCAGAAGAAGAAATGGCTGCCGGCGCTCGCGAGCGGCGAGATCCTGTCGACCGCGGTCTTCACCGAACCGAACACCGGCTCGGACCTCGGCAGCCTGCGCACCCGCGCGGTGCGCGACGGCTCTGACTGGGTGATCACCGGCAACAAGACCTGGATCACCCATGCGCAGCGCACCCATGTGATGACGCTTCTGGCCCGCACCGAGCCCGAGACCAGCGACTGGCGCGGGCTGAGCATGTTCCTTGCCGAAAAGACCCCGGGCACCGACGACAACCCGTTCCCGACGCCCGGCATGACCGGCGGCGAGATTGAGGTTCTGGGCTATCGCGGCATGAAGGAATACGAGCTCGGCTTCGACGGCTTCCGGGTGAAGGGCGAGAACCTTCTGGGCGGCGAGACCGGGCGCGGCTTCAAGCAGCTGATGGAGACCTTCGAATCGGCCCGCATCCAGACCGCGGCGCGCGCCGTCGGCGTGGCGCAGGCGGCCTGCGAGATCGGCATGCGCTATGCGATCGACCGCAAGCAGTTCGGCAAGTCGCTGATCGAGTTCCCGCGGGTCTCGGGCAAGCTTGCGATGATGGCGGTCGAGATCATGATCGCGCGCCAGTTCACCTATTTCTCGGCCTGGCAGAAGGACCACGGCCGGCGCTGCGACCTCGAGGCGGGGATGGCGAAGCTCCTGGGCGCCCGCGTCGCCTGGGCGGCGGCCGACAACGCGCTGCAGATCCACGGCGGCAACGGCTTCGCGCTCGAATACACGATCTCGCGGATCCTGTGCGACGCGCGCATCCTGAACATCTTCGAGGGCGCGGCCGAGATCCAGGCCCAGGTCATCGCCCGCCGCCTGCTCGGCTGAGACTGTCCTGATCAGGGCGGGAAACGGGGCCTTCGGGCCCCGTTTTTCATTGCATCGCGGGTCTCTTTGCGCTCACTGGCGGCAAAGGAGATTGCGATGATCCGTGACGCCATTGCCGAAGATGCCGAGGCCCTTGCGGCGATCTACAACGACGCCGTGCGCAACACGACGGCGATCTGGAACGATGTCGAGGTCGATGCCGCGAACCGCATCGCCTGGATGAGCGCGCGGCAGGGGGCGGGGCTGCCCGTCCTCGTGCTCGAGGAGGCGGGCGAGGTCACCGGCTATGCGAGCTATGGCCCGTTCCGCGCTTTTGATGGTTATCGCGAGACGGTCGAGCATTCGGTCTACATCCGCGCCGACCGGCGTGGCGGCGGCCGGGGCCGGGCGCTGATGACGCAGCTCATCGCCCATGCCCGCGCCGGGGGGCTGCATGTGATGGTGGCGGCGATCGAGGCGGGCAATGCGGCCTCGATCGCGCTGCACGAGCAGCTCGGCTTCCGCGCCATCGGCACGATGCCCGAGGTCGGGCAGAAATTCGGCCGCTGGCTGGATCTGGCGCTGTTGCAGCTGATGCTCGACGACCGCGCTCAGCCCTGACGGGCAAGTGCCGCGATCAGCCGGGCGCGGGCGGCGGGGAGGGCACGGTTGCCGTGCTCGGCCGCGAACCGGTCGAGGAAATGGCCGGTGAGGCGCAGCCCCTCCGTGACCTCCGCCCAGCTTGCCGGCCCCTGGCCCAGCAGGCAGGCAGGCAGCGGCAAAAGCCGCGGCGCCCAGTCCCCGGCGCCCGCCCGGCTGACGGCGCGGCCGCTGCGGGGGCTGACGAAGGCCAGATCCTCGCGCGTGCCGGTGACGGCGCAGCGGCTGAGATCAAGCGCATAGCCCAGTTCCTCGAGGAGCTGCATTTCCCAGCGCAGATAGTCGAGCGGCCAGCCCGGCACCGCGTCGCCGATCACCGTGAAGAGCGGCTCGGTCGCGGCGAAAAGCGCGGGGTGCGGGGCGCGTTCGGGCAGCGCGAAGGCAAGCATCGCGCAGGTGGCGGACAGCCCGGCAAGCGCCAGCCGGTCACGCATCGCCCCCGCGCGCGAGGCGAGCGGTTCGACGGTGAAGGTGCCGAGCTGGTCCTCGAGCCGGGCGCGCCAACGCAGGGCAACGGACGAGCCGGGCTGCAGCGTCGCCGCCATCTTCCGCGAGGCGCCGCCGCGCACCACGCCCGCATGCCGGCCATGGGCCATGGTGAAGACCTCGATCAGCGCCGAGGTCTCGCCCTGCGGGCGGGTCGAGAGGATGGTGCCGTGGTCTTGCCAGTCCATGCAGGGGTTCCGGGCGGAGAGGCCGGGGGGCTGTCTGCCCCCCGGACCCCCCGAAGGTATTTCCGGCAAGGAGAAAGGGAAAGGGGGCGGGGCGTGCGGGCGGGGCTCAGTCGCTGAGCCCCTCCTCGTCCAGAAGGGTGCGGCCGTCGCGGTTTTCGAGCTCGATCACCCACAGATCGGGGTCGAAGCCGCGCTGGCGGCGGATCGAGGCGTCGACCTCGGCCTCCGGGCCCTCGGTCAGGATCATCCATTTGCGCGCGCCGGTCGTCAGATCGAAGCTGCGCTGCCACAGCGTTGCGCGGCCGTCGAGGGTGGCGCATTTCACCATCACCGCGCCGGCATGCGGCTCGCCATGCGCGGTGACATAGGCCGGGATATTGGCAATCTCCAGCCGTCGCAGATAGGCCCGCACCCAGAAATCCGAGGTCAGGCGGAGCGTCATTCAGTCGCCGTCCTTGAAGTCGAGCCCCATCTCGGAATAGCGCTCGGCCTCGTCGAGCCAGTTCGGGCGCACCTTGACCTGCAGGAAAAGATGCACCGGCCGGCCGAGGAATTCGGCGAGATCGGCGCGCGCCGCGGTCGAGATCGCCTTGATCGTCTCGCCGCCCTTGCCGAGCAAGATGCCCTTGTGGCCCTCGCGCGCGACATAGATCAGCTGGTCGATGCGGGTGGAGCCGTCCTTGCGGTCCTCCCATTTCTCGGTCTCGACGGTGAGCTGATAGGGCAGCTCCTCGTGCAGCCGCAGGGTCAGTTTCTCGCGCGTGACCTCGGCGGCGATCTGCCGCATCGGCAGGTCGGCGATCTGGTCCTCGGGGTAGAACCAGGGGCCCTCGGGCAGCTCGCCCGCCAGCCATTCGCGCAGATCGTCGACGCCATAGCCGCGCTCGGCCGAGATCATGAAGGTCTTGACGAAGGGGAAGGCCTCGTTCGCCGACTGGGCCAGTTCGAGCAGGCGCTCGGCCTTGACCTTGTCGATCTTGTTGATCGCAAGCGCGACCGGCTGTTCGCCGGCGCGTTCCTTCAGCGCCTCGATGATCGCGCGGGTGCCGTCGGTCAGGCCGCGATGCGCCTCGATCAGCAGCACGATGATGTCGGCATCCGAGGCGCCGCCCCAGGCCGCGGTCACCATCGCCCGGTCGAGCCGGCGGCGCGGGCGGAAGATGCCGGGAGTGTCGACGAAGACGATCTGCGTCTCGCCCTGCATGCACACGCCGCGGATGCGGGCGCGGGTGGTCTGCACCTTGTGGGTGACGATCGAGACCTTGGCGCCGACCATGCGGTTGAGCAGGGTCGATTTGCCGGCGTTCGGCTCGCCGATCAGGGCGACGAAGCCCGCGCGGGTGTGGTCGGGATGCGGCGTGTCTTCGGTCATGTGGTGCCCTCCAGGCGGGTCAGCAGCGTCTTGGCGGCGGATTGTTCGGCCAGTCGTTTCGAGCCGGCCTTGGCGCGCTCGCTTTCGCCCGAGGCAAGATGCACCTCGATGGTGAAGACCGGGGCGTGGTCGGGGCCGCTGCGCGACACCGTTTCATACCCCGGCGGCGGCAGGCCACGGGCCTGCGCCCATTCCTGCAGCGCGGTCTTGGCGTCGCGGGCGTCTTCCTCGACGGCCTCGACGCGTTTGCCCCAGAGCCGCAGCACGAGCTTGCGTGCCACTTCGAAGCCCGCGTCGAGGTGCACGGCGGCGATCACCGCCTCCATCGCGTCGCCGAGGAGCGCCTCCTTGCGGCGGCCGCCCGACATCATCTCGGAGCGGCCGAGCTTCAGCACCGCGCCAAGGTCGATCTGGCGGGCGACATCGGCGCAGGTTTCCTTGCGCACCAGCGCGTTGAAGCGCGGCGCAAGCTGGCCTTCCGAGGCGTCGCGGTCGGCCTTGAACAGCGCCTCGGCGATGCTGAGCCCGAGCACACGGTCGCCCAGGAACTCGAGCCGCTGGTTGTCGGGGCGCGTGGCCGAGCCGATCGAGCTGTGGGTGAGCGCGCGAACGAGAAGCTCGGGCTTCGCGAAGCGGTGCCCGAGCCTGTCCATGAATGCCTCGATGTCGGAGCCGACCTTCACGCCCTCACCTCAGTCGATCGCCTTGAAGAACCGGTCCGGACGCCAGGTCCAGAAGTAGAAGAGCGACTTGCCCGCCGAGGAGAACATCACCCGGTCGGCACGGCCGATCAGGTATTCCGCCGGCACGAAGCCAAGCCCGCCGGCAGCGGCCGGGAAGCGGCTGTCCTCGGAGTTGTCACGGTTGTCGCCCATGAAGAAATACTGACCCTCGGGCACGGTGAAGACCGGGGTGTCGTCGGCCACCCAATTGTCCGAGATGTTCAGGATGTCGTGGCTGACCCCATTGGGCAGGGTCTCGGTCTGGCGCGCCTTCAGGCAGGTGCCACCGATCCCCACCGGGTCGTTCTCGCAGCGCGGCATCAGCTGTTGCGGGCCCTGCGGCGCCTTCTCCTCGGCGAAGGTGCCGGCATCGGCGAGCTGCACCGGTTCGCCGTTGATGTGCAGCACGCCCTGCACCATCTGGATCTTGTCGCCGGGCAGGCCGATCAGCCGCTTGATGAAGTCGACGTTCTTCGTCGGGTGACGGAAGACGACGACATCGCCGCGTTCGGGTTCGCTCGCGAAGATCCGGCCGGAGATCGGGCAGGCAGAGAACGGGCAGGAATGGCTCGAATAGCCGTAGGCCATCTTGTTGACGAAGAGGAAGTCGCCGATCAGCAGCGTGTCCTTCATCGAGCCCGAGGGAATCCAGAACGGCTGGAAGAACAGGGTGCGGAACACCCCCGCGATCACCAGTGCCCAGACGATGGTTTTCACCGTCTCGACGATGCCGCCTTCGGATTTCTTGGCCATTCCCTGCCCCGCTTGTGAAAAGTCCCGCCTTCCTAGGCTTGCGGGGATACCCAAGTCAAGGAAGGGGTCGTGCCTCGATCACCACGAAGGCCTGTGCCCAGGGGGCGTCGTCGGTCAATGTGACGTGAACGATCGCCTCGTGCCCGGGCGGGGTCATCGCCGCCAGCCGCTCGGCGGCCCAGCCGGTGAGATGCATCACCGGTTGCCCGGTGGGCAGATTCGTCACCGCCATGTCGCGCCAGGAGATGCCCATGCGCAGCCCGGTGCCAAGCGCCTTCGAACAGGCCTCCTTCGCCGCCCAGCGTTTGGCATAGGTGCCGGCGACGTCGGCGCGCCGCTCGGCCTTGGCGATCTCGGTCTCGGTGAAGACGCGGGTGCGGAACCGATCGCCGAAACGCGCGAGCGTCGCGGCGATGCGGTCGATATTGGCGAGGTCGGAGCCGATGCCGAGGATCACGCTCACTCGCCCCGGGCTGCATCCATCAGGGCACGCATCTGGCCGATCGCGCCCTCGAGGCCGACGAACACCGCCTCGCCGATCAGGAAATGGCCGATGTTCAGCTCGCGGATCTCGGGCATCGCGGCGACCGGGCCGACCGTCTCGAAGGTCAGGCCGTGGCCCGCGTGCACCTCGAGGCCGAGCGAATGGGCATAGGCCGCACCCGCGGCGAGCGCCTCGAGCTCGAGGTCGCGCTCGGCGAAGCGGCCGGCATAATGCAGGTCGCAGTAATGGCCGGTGTGCAGCTCGATCACCGCCGCGCCGATCTGCGCCGAGGCCTCGATCTGCGCCGGGTCGTGGCCGATGAACATCGAGACGCGGATCCCCGCCTCGTTCAGCGTGCCGACGTATTCGGTCAACCGCGGCAGATCGGCCACCACGTCGAGCCCGCCCTCGGTCGTCACCTCCTGCCGCTTCTCGGGGACGAGGCAGCAGGCATGCGGCGCGGTGGCGAGCGCGATCGCCTGCATCTCCTCGGTCGGCGCCATCTCGAAGTTGAGCGGAATCCCGAGTTCCGCCTTCAGCGCGGCGATGTCGCTGTCACGGATGTGGCGGCGATCCTCACGCAGATGGGCGGTGACGCCGTCGGCGCCCGCCGCCTCGGCCAGCAGGGCGGCGCGCAGGGGCTCGGGATAGGCGGCGCCGCGGGCGTTGCGCAGGGTGGCGACGTGGTCGATGTTGACGCCAAGGCGAAGCGAATGGGGCATGGAATCCTCCGGTCAGTGCGGCGAGAGTATGTGCGCAAGCCCGGGCGGAAGGGAAGGGGGCGCGCCATGTCCGAGGGGCTGTCGCGCGGGGCTCAGCCCTCGCCCGGCGGTGGGGCATTGCCGTCCTTGCGGCGCGGGCTGATCTTGGCGCGAATCTTCGTCAGCCGTTCCTTCAGCCGGGTGCGGCGGCGGTTCTGATAGGCGGTGACGATCGGCAGGGCGATGAAATAGCACACCAGCCCGGCGGCGATGCCGGGCAGCAGCCCGCCCACCAGATAGGGCAGGAAGATCCCGTCGAAGAAATTCGCCAGCCCCTGCCACTGCGTCGGCTCGTGGGTGAAGAAGGCCACGAGGTTGTGGTGCAGGTCCTGGAAGGCATGGCCGAAGGTCTCGAACAGCCCCTCGGTCTGGACCGGGGCGAGATGTCGGCCAAGCATCCAGTGGCCGAGCTTGATCGAGACCAGCGCGATCAGCGGGAAAGTCAGCGGGTTGCCGATCAGCGTGCCGAAGAGCGCGGCGATGACATTGCCGCGCACCAGCCAGGCAAGCACCACCGCACCGCCAAGGTGAAAGCCGAAGAGCGGCGTGAAGGAGATCAGCACGCCCGCGAAGATGCCGCGCGCGATCCGCTCGGGCCGATCGGGCAGGCGGTTCAGCCGGTGCTTGATGTAGTGGAAGGCACGGGTCCAGCCGCCGCGCGGCCAGACCGCCTCGCGCAGCGCCTGCAGGAAGGGACGTTTGTTGCGCCGCTTGAAAACCACCGTCGTCCTTCTCCCCCTTGCCGGGGGCCGTTCCCTCCGTCCGCGATGCCCTCGGGCCCGCTCAGGGCTTGCGCGAGATGTCGCGCCACCGCTCCACCTGCGACACATCCGTCTCCGCCTCGAGCGCGGTGAGCAGCATGTGCAGGTGTTCCACGTCCCTTAGCTCGACTTCCACGACAAGAGAGTAAAAGTCCGGCTTGCGGTCGATGAAATGCAGATCCGAGATATTGGCCTTCTGCTGGCCGATCAAGGTGCAGATATGGCCAAGCACGCCGGCGTCGTTCGAGATCGTGATCTTGAGCGAGGCGGTATAGGCGGGCGGATGCTGGCCCGGCTGCCAGTGCAGATCGACCCAGCGTTCGGGCTGGTCCTCGAATTCCTCGAGCGCGGGGCAGTCGATCGCATGGATCACCACGCCCTGACCGCGATAGGTGATGCCGACGATGCGCTCGCCCGGCAGCGGCTGGCAGCAATCGGCACGGCGGAAGCTCTGGTCGGCGCCGAGGCCGATCACCGCGCGGGTGGGCTCGACCGTCTCGGGGCCGTGCTGGGCAAGCTCGGGGTAAAGCGTCTCGACCACTTCGCGCGCGGTGAACTCGGCCGAGCCGAGCCGGGCGAGCAGCTCGATCTCGTCGACCATGCCGAGGGTCTTGGCCGCGGTGCGCAGCGCCTTGTCGGACACCTTGCGGCCGACATGCTCGAAGGCGACGCGGGCCAGTTCCGCACCGAGCTTGACGAAGCGCGAGCGGTCCTCCTCGCGCAGGCTCTTGCGGATCGCGGCGCGGGCACGGCCGGTGCCGACGATGTCGAGCCAGGTCGCCTGCGGCCGCTGCCCCGCGGCGGTGATGATCTCGACCGACTGGCCGTTCTTCAGCCGGGTCCAGAGCGGCACGCGGATGCCGTCGACCTTGGCGCCGACGCAGGAATTGCCGATCCGGGTGTGGATCGCATAGGCGAAGTCGATCGGCGTCGCGCCCTTCGGCAGCTTCACCACATCGCCCTTGGGCGTGAAGCAGAACACCTGGTCGGAATACATCTCGAGCTTGACGTTCTCGAGGAATTCCTCGTGATCGCCCTCGGTGAAACGCTCGGTCAGCGAGGACAGCCACTTCGCCGGATCGACGGCGAAAGGGTTCTCGGCGGGTTCGCCGTCGCGGTAGGACCAGTGTGCGGCGACGCCGGCCTCGGCCACCTCGTGCATCTGCCGGGTGCGGATCTGCACCTCGACGCGCTTGCCGTCGCGGCCGGTCACCGTGGTGTGGATCGAGCGGTAGCCGTTCGTCTTCGGCTGGGAGATGTAATCCTTGAACCGGCCCGGCACGGCGCGCCAGCGCTGATGGATCAGCCCGACGACGCGATAGCAATCCTCGACGTTCTCGGTGATGACGCGGAAGCCGTAGATGTCGGACAGACGCGAGAAGGCAAGCTGCTTCTCCTCCATCTTGCGCCAGATCGAATAGGGGCGCTTTGCCCGGCCGAAGACGTCGGCCTCGATCCCGGCCTTGTCCATCAGCGTGCGGATGTCGTGCGTGATCTTCGAGATCACGTCGCCCGATTCCTTCTGCAGCGAGACAAAGCGGCGGATGATCGAGGTGCGGGCCTCGGGGTTCAGCACCTTGAAGGCAAGGTCCTCGAGCTCCTCGCGCATCCACTGCATGCCCATGCGGCCGGCAAGCGGGGCGAAGATCTCCATCGTCTCGCGCGCCTTCTGCACCTGCTTCTCGGCGCGCATCGACTTGATCGTGCGCATGTTGTGCAGCCGGTCGGCGAGCTTCACCAGCAGCACGCGGATGTCCTTCGACATCGCCATCAGGAGCTTGCGGAAATTCTCCGCCTGCTTCGAGGCATTCGAGGACAGCTGCAGGTTGGTGAGCTTGGTGACGCCATCGACGAGCTCGGCGATCTCGTGGCCGAAAAGCCCCTCGACCTCGGTATAGGTCGAACGGGTGTCCTCGATCGTGTCGTGCAGAAGCGCCGTGACGATCGTCGCATCGTCAAGCCGCTGCTCGGTCAGGATCGCGGCGACGGCGACGGGATGGGTGAAATAGGATTCCCCCGACTGCCGGAACTGACCCTCGTGCATCTTCATGCCATAGACATAGGCCCGGCGGATCAGCTCGGCATCGGTATGCGGGTTATAGTTGCGGACAAGCGCGATCAGGTCTTCGACGTCGATCATTCGCGCATCCGCCCCCCGCCGGTCGTGCGATTCAGTCGCGACCCTGCGCGTCCATCAGGGCGCGCAGCATGCGCTCTTCGTCCATGTCGTCGGCGCGCGGACGATCGGGGGTTTCACCCGACATCAGCATCGCCATCGAATCCTCTTCGGGTTCGTCGACTTCGATCTGGGTCTGATGCGACTCGATCAGACGTTCACGCAGATCCTCGGCGGACTGCGTCTCTTCGGCGATCTCGCGCAGGGCGACCACCGGGTTCTTGTCGTTGTCGCGGTCCACCGTCAGCGGAGAGCCGGCAGCGATTTCGCGTGCCCGATGCGCTGCGAGCATCACCAGCTCGAAGCGGTTCGGAACCTTGTCAACGCAATCTTCAACCGTCACGCGGGCCATTGGCATCTCCAATCGGACTTGGGAGGTGTGAAGCGCCTATTTAGGCGCAATATCGGGGCTTGACAAGCGCTCAATCCGGCACCCCCACCGGCTCGAGCGGCACGAGTGCGGCTTTTTCCGCCTCGGGCAGGGCTGCGACCATTTCCGCCACGCTCTGGCCGGTCGCGGGGTGGCGCCAGCCGGGCGCGATCTCGGCGAGGGGAATCAGCACGAAACCGCGATCCTGCAGGCGCGGGTGCGGCAAGATCAGCTCGGAGGGCGTCTCGCGCATCTGCCGCTCGAGCGGCAGCGCGCGCCAGGCGGCCTGGCCCTCGGCGTCGGGCAGCACGGTCTGGCCGGCGGCGATCAGGTCGAGGTCGATCCTGCGCGCCTGCCAGCGCTCGCTGCGGACCCGGCCGAGCGCGGCCTCGATCGCGTGCAGCCGGTCGAGGACCTGTTCGGGCGTCGCCTCGGCGCGCAGCACGGCGCAGGCATTGACGTAATCGGGGCCGGAGCCGGCGGGGAAGGCGGGCGAGCGGTAGAACCGGCTCACGGCCGCAAGCACAAGTCCTTGTTCCGGCATCCTTTCCAGCGCTGCCGCCAGGGTCTGCGCGGGCAGTCCGGCGGCCGACGGAAGATTCGCTCCGAGGGCAATCAGGAATGTGTTATTGGCCATAAATACAGATATCCTTGCCCTCGGCCGATTGCTATGCAGTTCTGTCAGGAACTGTGCGCAGCGGCGTATTGGGGATATTCTTCCTCGCGTCAACCACTCACACGACGCCTACCGCTGCGCAAAGACGAAAGGAAGTGTTGATGTTTTACAAGGACGAGCGGCTTGCGCTGTTCATTGATGGTTCGAACCTCTACGCGGCAGCCAAGGCGCTCGGGTTTGACATCGACTACAAGCTGCTTCGGCAGGAATTCGAACGGCGTGGCAAGCTGGTGCGGGCCTTCTATTACACGGCCCTGCTGGAAAACGAGGAATATTCACCGATCCGTCCGCTGGTCGACTGGCTGCATTACAACGGCTACGCGATGGTGACGAAGCCGGCGAAGGAATACACCGACTCGATGGGCCGGCGGAAGGTCAAGGGCAACATGGACATCGAGCTCGCGGTGAACGCGATGGAACTCGCGCCGCGCCTCGACCATGCCGTGCTGTTCTCGGGCGACGGCGATTTCCGTCCGCTCGTCGAAGCGTTGCAGCGGATGGGCGTGCGGGTGTCGGTCGTCTCGACGATCCGCAGCCAGCCGCCGATGATCGCCGACGAGCTGCGCCGCCAGGCCGATAATTTCATCGAGCTCGACGCGCTGCGCGAAGTGATCGGCCGCCCGCCGCGCGAGGCCCGCGAACCCGAGGCCGCCGCCGAGGTGTAAGCCGGACCCGACGGGGCCGTCGCGACCCACTCTCTTGCGCGGGCCCGGCCGGAATGGTGGTGACAAGATCCGGAAAGGGGGGCTTCGGCTCCCCTTTTCTGCCAGCTGGGGTGCAGCTCAGGCCGCCCATGGCCCGCGGCCTTGCGTGCGCGCCATCGTCAGTGCCTGCGCCTCGTGTGGCGCCAGCTCGCGCCGCACCGGCGCGGCATGCACCGGCAGCGCGCCGGCCTCGGCCAGCGCGGCGAGGGCGGTGGTGCGGGCGAGTGCCGGCTGCCGCGCCAGCCGCCCGGCGCTGAGGCTTTCAAGCCGGCAGCCGTCGGCGATCAGCAGGTGATGACGTTCGAGCATGATCCCCTGCCAGCCCAGCACGCAGGGCCGGTCGGGCTGCTGCGCGCTGCAGCCGTCGACCAGGTGCTGCGCGGCGATCAGCACCTCTTCCTCGCCGAACAGATAGTCGACCGCGGGGCCGGCGAGCGCGATGCGGTGCTGCGGCAAAAGCCACAGATCGGTGCGCTCGGCGAAGCTCGGCGCGCTCAGCCGCACCGGGCGCAGCGCGCCAAGCGCTGGCAGCATCACCCGCCCCGACCAGAGCACCGGCTGCGGCCCGGCATCGACGGTCTCGACCAGATCGCCCGGGCGCAGGCTGCCCGCCGGGCGCAGCCCCGCGGGGGTGGCAATGGGCGTGGCGGGGGCAAAGCAGGCGCCGGGACCGACCGGCTGCACATGATCGCCGATCGCGAGCCAGTCCACCCGCGGCCCGGGCCGCGCGCCACTTGCCCCGGCGACGAGGGCGGCCATCTCGGCGCGGCGCGGCGGCAGGGGGGTGCTGCCGGCGCGCTGGCGCAAGGTGGCCTGGTCAAGCGCTTCCAGCGTCAGCAGGCTGTCGCCGGCGGCGATGTCCCAGCTCCAGACAAGGCGCATCCGTCCGCCGGCAAGGCATTCCGCCGTGGCGTCGATCGACAGGGCATGGAAGGCCGCGCCGCGCCGTTCGATCAGGCCGAGCTGATGCCCGGTGCCGATTCCGATCGACAGGAACAGCCCCTCGCTGCCCATGGGCGGCAGATGCAGCAGCGGCAGCGGCCCGTCCTCGCCGCGCAGCAGGGTGAATTCGAGCATCAGGCTGCCGCGCGGCCAAAGCTCGGGCAGGGCGCGATGCGCGAGCGCAATCGCCCCTTCGCCCGGCAGCTGCGCCCGCAGCCAGCCGCCTGCCTCGATCCGCGCCGCGCTCACGCGGCACGCCGATACAGCAAGCGCGCCTCGTAGGCGCGCAGGCTGCGCCGCGCGGCGGGGCCGTAGCCGGCGCCGGTTTCCGGGTCGAGTTCGGGGAAGAGGGCGCAGATCTCGGCCTGCACCGCGGCGTCCATCGCGCCCATCACCTGCGGCCCGGGCAGGAAGCTCTCGCTGGCAATGCCATCGGCGAAGACGATGTGGTGACGGTCGAGGAGCAGGTGCACATACTCGACGGTGCCGCCCTCGACCACCTGCACGGCGCGGCCATCGACCAGGTCCTTCGCCGCGACCAGCACCTCGGCCTCGCCGAACAGCAGTTCGGCCGCCGGATCGCGCACCAGCACCCGGTGCTGCGGCGAGACCAGCAATGGCCGCGTCGCGCCATGGGCCCCGGTCTCGAACCGGATCGGGGCGAAGCGGCCCTCGGCCGGCACCGTGCGCCGCCCGATCCAGCGCAACGGCTGCGGCCCGGCGTCCTTGGTCAGCACCAGATCGCCCGGCATCAGCGTCTCGACCGCGCGCGGCCCGGCGGGGGTGGCAACGCGGCTGCCGGCGACGAAGCAGGGCACGACATGCAAGGTGACAAGGCCCACGTCCGTGTGCCCGTCGGAGCTCGTCGCTTCATAGGTGAAGTTGACGGTCTCTTCCTCGGGGTCGGCATGGACCGTCAGCGTGCCGTCGGCGTTCAGCGTCACGCTCTCGCCCGAGGCGAGCTGCACGGTGTCGCCCGGCTGCACTGCAACGCCGTTGATCTCGGTGATCGTCAGCGTGCCCGCGGTGCGGTTCACGTCGTTGCCGAGCACGTCGATCGTCTTGTCGCCCCCCGGTTCGACCGTCGTCTCGTCATCGACGGCGACCAGCATGGTCTGGATCGAATCCCCCGCGATCAGCAGGTTCGAATCGTAATTCGCATCGCCCGCGTCGGCGATGCCGATGCGGATCGAGTTCAGCGCGCCGACGTTCACCGGGAAGGTCAGCGTCATCGTCACGGTGAAGCCGTCCATCTCGGTGTTGTAGGCGTCGTTGGTGTTCGAGATGTAGAGGTTCTCGTTGTTGGCGCCGTTGACGTTGTTGACCGAGGTGGCCGCGGTCGAGAGGTTCACCTCGACCGGCGCGCCGTTCACCCAGACCCCCACCACATCATTGTAGATCGAGTTCACGTATTCCGGGTATTCGTCCGAGGCGAAGGTGAAGCTGATCGTCATCAGATCGCCGGTCGGCACGAAGTCGACGTCAAGCCAGGCCGCGTCATAGGTGCGCGTACCGGCGAGCGCGTTGAACCCGGCATTGTTGTCGATGCCGGTGGTGTTGGTCGAGGTGTTGGTCGCGGTGTTCGGGTCCGACGAGAACCAGCCGCCACTGTTGGTGAAATCCGCGGCATTGCCGGTCGACAGGATCACCCCGGTGTCGGACGGCGTCGCCTCGGGCGAGATCGAATCGCCCTTGGTGTAGATCGCGGAGGAGTTCTTCGCGCCGGTATAGGAGGCATCGACCACCGTCACGCCGTCGCCAAAGATCGTCTGCGCCATCTGCATTGCAGTGGCGGAGGTGTTGTAGCCCAGCTCTGCCGCTCGTGCCATGCCGTCCCCGCAAATGTGGGAGGCAGCGCAAACGCCGCACCGGAAACATGCGTCCGGCCGTGGTGTCGGGCCGTTTCGGCCTCGGTGTCATGGGGGCGCTTTGGCCCTGCTCGTTGCCCTGCCTCGGGTCATAATTATTGCGCTCAGCCTAAGCCCGACTCTCGCCACGAGAAAACCTTTTTCTTTCAAGGGGGCCGCGGCGGCGCCCCGGGTGTCTGCGGTGCAACAGTTCCGCCGCGGTTGTGCTCGCTTCCGGCCGGGGCTAAGCCTGATGGGCCATGAGAAGGAGCCCGCGATGCCGCTCGACCCCGTGAAACTCACCGCCGATCTGATCCGCTGCCCCTCGGTCACGCCGGGCGAGGGCGGCGCGCTCGTGCTGCTCGAAGAGGTGCTGAGCCGGGCCGGCTTCGCCTGCACCCGCGTCGATCGCAACGGCATCGCCAATCTCTTCGCCCGCTGGGGCGCGAAAGGGGCGAAGACCTTCGGTTTCAACGGTCATACCGACGTGGTGCCGGTGGGCGACGCTGCGGCCTGGACGCATGACCCCTTCGGCGGCGAGATCCATGATGGCGTGCTCTGGGGCCGCGGCGCCACCGACATGAAATCGGGCGTCGCGGCCTTCGTCGCCGCCGCGGTCGATCTGGTGACCGAGGCGCCGCCCGAGGGCGCGGTGATCCTGGCGATCACCGGCGACGAGGAGGGCGCGGGGCGCGACGGCACCCGCGCGCTCCTCGACTGGATGGCCGAGACCGGCGAGGCGATGTCGGTGTGCCTGGTGGGCGAGCCGACCTGCCCCGAGGTGATGGGCGAGATGATGAAGATCGGCCGGCGCGGCTCGATGACCTTCCGGATCGAGGCGACGGGGGTGCAGGGCCACGCCGCCTATCCGCAGCGGGCGAAGAACCCGCTCCATGCGCTGATCGACCTGCTCGGGCAGATGACCGCGGCGCCGCTCGACACGGGCACCGCGCATTTCGAACCCTCGACGCTGCAGGTCACGACGATCGACTGCGGCAACCCGGCGAACAACGTGATCCCGGCGAAGGCGCGCGCCACGGTCAACATCCGCTTCAACGACGCCCACAGCGCGGCCAGCCTGATCGCCTGGGGCGAGGCGCTGGCGGCCGGGGTCAGCGCCGCGACCGGCGTCACCTTCACGATGAGCCCCGAGGTCTCGGGCGAAAGCTTCCTCACCCCGCCCGGCGATTTCGTCGCGCTCGTCGCGCGCGCGGTCGAGGCCGAAACCGGGGTGAAACCCGTGCTCTCCACCTCGGGCGGCACCTCGGACGCGCGCTTCGTCAAGGACCATTGCCCGGTCCTCGAATTCGGCCTCGTCGGGCGCACGATGCACCAGGTCGACGAACGGGTCGAGGTCGCGCAGATCGAGACCCTCAGGCGCGTCTACGCCCGCGCGCTGCGGGAGTATTTCGCATGATCCTCACCGAAACCGACGATCTCGCCGCCTGCCACGCCCTGCGTCGCGCCGTCTTCATCGAGGAACAGGGCATCGCCGAGGCCGAGGAATGGGATGACCTCGACGGGCAGGCCGTCCACCTCCTCGCGGTCGAGGGCGCCGCGCCGCTTGGCACGGCGCGGCTGTTCGTCGAGGGCACGGAAGGCCGCATCGGCCGGGTCTGCGTGGCGAAACCCGCACGCGGCACCGGCCTTGGCGCGGCACTGATCCGCGCGGGCGTCGCGCGGCTCGCCGCGGCGGGCTGCACGCGCATCCTTCTGGGCGCGCAATGCTACGCCATCCCGTTCTACGAGAAACTCGGCTTCACCGCTTTCGGCCCCGAATACGACGATGCCGGCATTCCGCACCGCGAGATGGAACGCCGCCTCTGACCCGGCCCGGGGCCGCTTCCGCGCCGCCTTTTCATCTTGGCCGAAATACCTCGGGGTGCGGGGCAGCGCCCCGCTTCCTTGCGTGACGGCACCGCGCGCCCGTGCTAGGTCAGGGGTATGACCCAGACACCCACCCGTGAACAGATCCTCGCCTGGCTTGCCGACCATCCCGATGCCGGCGCCAAGCGCGACATTGCCCGCGCCTTCGGCCTGAAGGGCGCGGAGAAGATCGAGCTGAAACGCCTGCTCAAGGAGATGGCCGAGGAGGGCGTGATCGCCCGCCGCCGGCGCAGCTTCCACGACAGCACGCGGCTGCCGCCGGTCACCGTGCTGCAGGTGCTGGCCCCCGATGCCGCGGGCGATCTCTGGGCAAAGCCGCTCGAATGGGGCGGCGAGGGCGAGGCGCCGCGCTGCCTGGTGCTGCCCGCGAAGGGCGAGCCGGCACTTGGCGCGGGCGACCGCATCCTTGCCCGCATCGCCGAGGTCTCGGGTGCGGATCATGCCTGGGAGGCGCGGCCGATCCGCAAGATCGGCAGCGCGCAGCACCGCATCGTCGGCATCTTCCGCAAGGGCGCCGAGGGCGGGCGGATCGTGCCGATCGACAAGGGCGAGACCAAGGAATGGGTGGTGCCGGCGGGCGCCACCAATGACGCGCGCGACGGCGAGCTGGTCGAGGCGGAACAGTCCGGCCCGAAGGGGCGGCTCGGCCTGCCGAAGGCGCGCGTGCTCGACCGGCTGGGCGACCCGGCGGCGCCGCGCGCGGTCTCGCTGATCGCGATCCATCAGCACGGCATCCCCGACGACTTCCCCGATGAGGTCATCGCCGAGGCCGATGCCGAGACGCCCGCGGGTTTCGAGGGCCGCGAAGATCTGACCGCGCTGCCCTTCGTCACCATCGACCCGGCCGACGCGCGCGACCGCGACGACGCCTGCCTTGCGCTGCGCGACGACGATCCGGCGAACGAGGGCGGCTTCCTGCTGTGGGTGGCGATTGCGGATGTCGCGCATTACGTCCGCCCGGGCTCGGCGCTCGACCGCGAGGCAAGGAAGCGCGGCAACTCGACCTATTTCCCCGACCGCGTCGTGCCGATGCTGCCCGACCGGCTCTCGGGCGATCTGTGCTCGCTGCACGAGGATGTGCCGCGCGCGGTGCTGGCGGTGCGGATGAAGGTCAGCTCCTCGGGGCAGAAGATCTCGCATCGCTTCACCCGCGGCATCATCCGCTCGGTCGCCTCGCTCGAATATGCGCAGGTGCAGGCCGCCCGGGACGGCCGCCCCGACGCCAGGACCGAACCGCTGGTGCAGGAGGTCATTGCGCCGCTTTACGACTGCTACGGCGCATTGGCGAAGGCGCGGGCGGCGCGCCAGCCGCTCGACCTCGACCTGCCCGAGCGGCAGATCGTGATCGGCGAGGATGGCAAGGTCACCTCGGTGCGGTTCAAGGAGCGCATCGACGCGCACCGGCTGATCGAGGAATTCATGGTGCTTGCGAACGTCGCGGCGGCCGAGGAGCTCGAGCGGCTGCGCCGGCCGCTCCTTTACCGCGTGCACGAGGAGCCGAGCCCTGACAAGATCGAGGCCCTGCGCGAAGTGGCGCAGGCCTCGGGCTTCACGCTGGCCAAGGGCCAGGTGCTGAAGACCGCGCATCTGAACCGGCTGCTGTCGCAGGCCGAGGGCAGCGAGTTCGACGAGCTCGTCAACATCTCGACGCTGCGGGCGATGACGCAGGCCTATTACGCGCCGCACAACCTCGGCCACTTCGGGCTGGCGCTGCGTTCTTATGCGCATTTCACCTCGCCGATCCGCCGCTATTCCGACCTGATCGTGCACCGTGCGCTGATCTCGGGCCACGGCTGGGGCAAGGACGGGCTCAGCCCCGCCGACATCGACACGCTCGAGGAGACGGCACAGCACATCTCCGAGACCGAGCGCCGCTCGATGGCGGCCGAGCGCGACACCACCGACCGCTATCTTGCCGCCTATCTGAGCGACCGCGTCGGCAGCGAGTTCGGCGGCCGGATCTCGGGCGTGCAGAAGTTCGGCGCCTTCGTGAAGCTCGACGAGACCGGCGCCGACGGGCTGGTGCCGGTGCGCTCGATCGGGCGCGAGTTCTTCCACTACGACCCCGAGGCGCAGCAGCTGATCGGCGCCGAGACCGGCACGGTGATCGGCATCGGCCAGCGGGTACGGGTGCGTCTGGCCGAGGCGGTGCCGCTGACCGGCGGGCTCGAGCTTGAACTCCTCGAGGTCGAGGGGGCGGCGCTGCCCGGGCCCGGCAAGGGCGGGCGCAAGCCGTTCCGTCCGGGGCGGAAGATGGCGGCGCTGAAGGCGAAGGAGCGCGGCGTCGCGCGCAAGGTCAAGCGCACGCGCAAGCCGCGCTAGAGCATCCACTCGATCGGCAGGCGCTGCGCGATCGCAAGTGCCAGCCGCGCGCCGAGCGTGGCGCCGGGTTCGGTGCTGCGTTCCACTTCGCCCGGGCGCGACCAGCGCAGGCCGCCGGTCGGGGCAAGGGTGACGCGCCAGGCCCGTTCGGGCACGAAATCGTCGAAGGAATCGGTGATCGCCTCGGCGATCGCCGGCGCGTCGATCACCACGCCGAGCTCGGTGTTCAGCCGTATCGAGCGCGGGTCGAAGTTGAACGAGCCGATGAACACCCGCGTGCGGTCGACGGCAAAGACCTTGGCGTGCAGCTTGTTGCGCGAGAACGGCGAGGTGCCCTTCAGCCGGCGGGCGAGGAAATCGGTGGCGGGGCGGCGCTTCTCGGCGTCGGCGGCGTATTCCCACAGCTCGACCCCGCGACGCAAAAGCGGCGCGCGCCGGTGCGCATAGCCCGAATGCACGAGCGGCACGTCCGAGGCGGCGAAGGAATTCGTCAGGATCCGCACCCGGATGCCGTCGCGCGCATAGCGGGCGAGGGTCTTCACCCCGCTGCGGGTCGGCACCAGATAGGGCGAGATCAGCACGAGGTCGCGCTTTGGCGTGCCAAGCGCGCGGATCAGGTGGCGCCAGAGCATGCGCCGGCTGCCGATCCGGCCGACGATCTTCTCGGGCGGGTCGAAGACGAGCTGGGCGGGGGCAAAGCTGAAGGGCGCATCGGCGGCAAGGACGCGGCCCTCGGCATGGGCGCGGCCAAGGGCGGCGACATAGGCTGCGGCGCCGGGGGCGGTCAGGCGCGCGGCCTCGGCCGTCAGCAGCGCCTCGGCCCGGGCGGGGGCGGGCGGCGTCAGCAGCAGGGCGGACGGTATCGAGGGCGGGGCGTTCCAGTACAGGTCGAACTGCCGCGCCACCTCGGCCACCACGGGCCCTGCCACCGCCACGTCGAGATCCATGTAGAGCCCGCCCGGCGCGAAGCGGTTGAAGTAGTCGTCGCCGATGTTGCGCCCGCCAAGGATGGCGACGGTGCCGTCGACCATCATCGCCTTGTTGTGCATGCGCCGGTTCAGCCGGTGGAAGTCGGCGAGATAGCCAAGCACCCGCAGCCGGCGCAGCGGGAAGGGGTTGAAGAGCCGCACCTCGACATGCGGCAGGGTGTCGAGCGTGGCGAGGATCTCGTCCATGCCGGCGGTGCCGTTGTCGTCGATCAGCACCCGCACCCGCACCCCGCGCGCGGCCGCGGTGCGCAACGCGCCCAGCATCAGCGCCCCGGCAGTGTCGTCCTGCCAGATGTAATACTGCAGCTCGATCGAGCGTTCGGCGGCGGCGATGAGCTCAAGCCGGGCGGCAAGCGCATCGACGGGGTCGATCAGCAGATGCACCGCGTTCAGCCCCGGATGCGCCGCAAGCCGGGCGGCGAAGGCTGTGGCCAGCCGCCCGCCTGCCGGCGGCGGCAGCGCGAAGCCCGGTGCGAAGGGGCCCTTCGGCCGCGGATGGCTGAGCCGCGCGCCGAGCAGCGTGCCTCCCGCCGAGACGAGCGCCGCGGCAAGCGCGATCAGCAGCAGAAGGGGCAGTCCGTGCAGATGCATGCGCCCACTCTGGCGCGTCGCGCCGGCAAAGCAAAGGGGCCGGGAAATCCCGGCCCCTTCGGGTCACTGTCCGTTATGGTTTTCAGCCGATCGCGGCGGCTTTCACGTCTTCGTCGACGTAGGGCATGTACTGCTCGAAGTTCGCCTTGAACATGCCGACCAGCTTGTTGGCCTGCGCGTCGAAGGCGGCCTTGTCGGCCCAGGTGTCGCGCGGGTTCAGCAGGGTCGAGTCGACGCCCGGCACCGAGACCGGAACCTCGAAGCCGAACTTCTCGGACTTGCGGAACTCGACGCCATGCAGAGAGCCGTCAAGCGCGGCGGTCAGCAGCGCGCGGGTGGCCTTGATCGGCATCCGCTTGCCGGTGCCGAAGGCGCCGCCGGTCCAGCCGGTGTTCACCAGCCAGCACGAGGCGCCGTGCTCGCGGATCTTCGCCTGCAGCAGCTTGCCGTAGACCTCGGGGCGACGCGGCATGAACGGCGCGCCGAAGCAGGTCGAGAAGGTCGGCAGCGGCTCGGTCACGCCCACTTCGGTGCCCGGGGTCTTCGAGGTGAAGCCCGACAGGAAGTGATACATCGCCTGCGCCGGCGTCAGCCGCGCGATCGGCGGCAGCACGCCATAGGCGTCGCAGGTCAGCATGATGACGTTCTTCGGGTGACCGCCCATCGAGCTTTCCGAGGCATTCGAGATGTAATGCAGCGGATAGGCGCAGCGCATGTTGTCGGTCAGCGAATTGTCGAAGAAGTCGAGTTCCAGCGTCTCCGGATCGAAGACCATGTTCTCGACCACGGTGCCGAACATCGAGCAGGTCGCGTAGATTTCCGGCTCGGCTTCCTTCGAGAGGTTGATCGTCTTGGCGTAGCAGCCGCCCTCGAAGTTGAAGACGCCCTTTTCCGACCAGCCGTGCTCGTCGTCGCCGATCAGCGTGCGCGACGGGTCGGCCGAGAGCGTGGTCTTGCCGGTGCCCGAGAGACCGAAGAAGACGGCGGCGTCATCGGGGTTGCCGATCGCGTGGTTGGCCGAGCAGTGCATCGCCATGATGCCCTTGCCGGGCAGGATGTAGTTGAGGAGCGTGAACACGCCCTTCTTGTTCTCGCCGGCATAGGCGGTGTTGCCGATCAGGATGATCTTCTTGTCGAAGTTCAGCGCGATGACGGTTTCCGAACGGCAGCCGTGACGCTCCGGGTCGGCCTTGAAGCCCGGGCAGTTGATGATCGTCCATTCCGGCGCGAAGGTGTCGAGCTCGCTGCGCTCGGGGCGGCGCAGCATGGTGCGCAGGAACAGGCCGTGCCAGGCGAGTTCGGCCACGAGGCGGACGTCGAGACGGTGTTCCGGGTCGGCGCCGCCGAACAGGTCCTCGACGAAGAAGTCCTTGCCCTTCATGTACTCGATCATGTCGGCGTAGAGCACGTCGAACTTCGCCGGGTCCATCGGCTTGTTGTTTTCCCACCAGATCGAGTCCTCGACCGAGGCGGTGCGGACCACGAACTTGTCTTTCGGCGAACGGCCGGTGTGGACGCCCGTCGAGCAGTAGAACGCGCCGCCTTTGCCGAGCGTTCCTTCGCCGCGTTTCAGGGCCGCTTCGATCAGAGCGGGCTCCAGCAGGTTGTAATAGACATTGCCCAGACCATTGATGCCCTGGTCTTCCAGGCGTTTCGCCGGGTTCACACGTCCGATGATCATCTGTAGCTCCCGATGCCGTCGCGCGGCGTTCATTGGGTTCCTCCCGGCATTCCAGGCCAAATGGAATACCGATCCGGGCAGGAAGCCCGCCACGGATGCGCCCCTATAACATGACGTTTCGGTGATGGAACAGAATGCTTTGACGCAGTTAGCGCAACCAAGGCGATGTTTAGCGCAACCAGCACGGGAAGGTGAGGCAATTTCGCCAGACCTTCGTTTTTTTGCGCCGAGATGATTCGCACAGACCGTCTGATTCGCACATACAGAGTTGATTCCAAGGGCCGGAAAGCGGACAATGCCGGCAATTATATAAGAGCAGTAGAGGGTACAGGACATGTCGAGGATCGCGCTGGTCGACGACGATCGCAACATTCTGACTTCCGTTTCGATGACGCTGGAAGCGGAAGGCTACGAGGTCGAGACCTACAACGACGGGCAGGCCGCGCTCGACGCCTTCAGCAAGCGGCTGCCGGACATGGCCGTGCTCGACATCAAGATGCCGCGAATGGACGGGATGGAGCTGCTGCAGCGGCTGCGCCAGAAAACCACGATGCCGGTGATCTTCCTGACCTCGAAGGACGATGAGATCGACGAGGTGCTCGGCCTGCGCATGGGGGCGGACGACTATGTCAAGAAACCGTTCAGCCAGCGCCTTCTGGTCGAACGGATCCGGGCGCTGCTGCGCCGCCAGGAGGTGATCGCCTCGGGCGAGGCGCCGGCGACCGACGAGAACAAGGTCATCACCCGCGGCAGCCTGACGATGGACCCGCTGCGCCACTCGGTGTCCTGGAGGGGGCGCGAGGTCACGCTCACCGTGACCGAGTTCCTGCTGCTGCAGGCGCTGGCGCAGCGCCCGGGCTTCGTCAAGTCGCGCGACCAGCTGATGGACGTGGCCTATGATGACCAGGTCTATGTCGACGACCGCACCATCGACAGCCACATCAAGCGGCTGCGCAAGAAGATGCGCAGCGTCGATGACGAGTTCTCGGCGATCGAGACGCTGTACGGCATCGGCTACCGTTACAACGAAGAATGACGTTTTCCGGACAGATGGGGACGGAGCGGGCGAACGTGACGGGCAGGAAGCGATCCGGAGCGGATGTCCTCCTTGGCGAGGACTGGGTCGGCCCCGAGAGCGTGGTCGACGAGGATCTCGCACGCGGTCGGGCCCGGCGCAGCCTGATCTCGCTCAACCGCTCGCCGCTGGCGCGCAAGATCATCACCTTCAACCTGCTTGCGATGCTGGTGATGGTGGCGGGGGTGCTCTACCTCAACCCGTTCCGCGACAGCCTGGTGTTCCAGCGCGAGAGTGCGATCGTCAGCGAGGCCGAGCTGATCGCCGATGTGTTCGAGGCGCGGATGCCGGTCGCGGCGCCGGTGAACCTTGCCGCGGGGGACGGCATCGACGTCGCCGACGTGATGCGCGGGATCGAGCTGCCCGAGGGCGCGGCGATCTATGTCTTCGACATGAGCGGCAACCTGCTTGCGGATTCCGACGAGGTCGGCACCGCGCCGCAGGAGCGGGTGACGGGGCTTGGCATCGACCAGCGCTCGACAATGATCACCGACATGCTGAACCGGGGCTGGGAGTGGATCTCGGGGCTGGTGCGCAGCGGCGGTCCGCGTGTGCCGCAAACGGTCGACACCCGCGCGATGGTGAAAAAGCTGGTGCCGCAGGTGCGCGACGGCGCGACGGTGATGGCGACGAACCGCGACGGCGGCGGCGCGACGATCTTCTCGGTTGCCACCGGGCTCTATCAGAACGGGCGGATGGTGGGCATGGTCGCCATGACCTCGGCCGCCGGCGAGATCGACAAGCTCGTGCGGATCGAGCGCGAACAGGTGCTGCAGATGTTCGTGGTGGCGATCATCGTCTCGATCGGGCTGAGCCTGGTGCTGGCCTCGACGATCGCCAATCCGCTGGCCGATCTGGCCCGCGCCGCCGAGATCGGCCGCGACCGCAACGCCCGCAAGATGCAGCCCGGCCGGGTGCGCATTCCCGACCTGACGGCGCGGCCCGACGAGATCGGCCGGCTCTCGGGGGCGCTGCGCGGCATGGTCGCGGCGCTTTATGACCGGATCGACGCGAACGAGCAGTTCGCCGCGGATGTCGCGCACGAGATCAAGAACCCGCTTGCCTCGCTGCGCTCGGCCGTGGCCTCGCTGCAGGTGGTCAAGCGCGAGGATCAGCGCGCCCGGCTGCTCGAGGTGATCGACCAGGACGTGAGCCGCCTCGACCGGCTGGTCAGCGACATCTCCAACGCCTCGCGGCTCGACAGCGAGCTGGTGAAGGAGGAGGAAGAGCGCTTCGACCTGATGAAGATGGTCGGCAATCTGACCGAATATCTCGGCCAGCAGGCTGCTGAGAAGGGCGTCGATTTCATCTCCGACCTGCCGAAGGAGCCGATCTTCATCACCGGGCTCGAGGGCCGCCTGGCGCAGGTCTTCGTCAATCTGATCACCAACGCGATCAGCTTCTGCGAGGAGGGCGACGCGGTCCGGGTCTGGGCGCGGCGGCGCGAGAACCGGGTGCTGGTGGTGGTCGAGGACACCGGCCCGGGCATCCCCGAGGAGGCGCTGACCAAGGTCTTCCGGCGCTTCTATTCGCAGCGCCCGCCGGGGCAGTTCGGCGACCATTCCGGCCTTGGTCTCGCGATCTCGAAGCAGATCGTCGAGGCGCATGGCGGCGTGATCTGGGCCGAGAATATCCGCCCGACCGACGCCGACCCCGGCTCCGAACCGCTTGGGGCGCGCTTCGTGGTCGGCCTGCCGGTGTGAGCCGTGGCCGCGCCGGCCGCTGCCAACATCCATGCGACGGCGGTCGCGCTCGATGCCGGGCGCGGCGTGCTGATCCTTGGCCCCTCGGGGGCGGGGAAGTCCGCGCTCGCGCTGCGGCTGATGGCACTGGGGGCGCACCTCGTCGCCGATGATCGGGTCGATCTGCGGCACGAGGCGGGGGCGCTGCTTGCCGCGGCGCCGGCGGCGCTCTTCGGGCTGATCGAGGCGCGCGGCGCCGGCATCCTGCGCGCCACGGCGCTGGCATCTGCCCGCATCGCCCTGGTCGTCGACCTGAGCGAGCGCGAAACCGAGCGACTGCCGCCGATGCGCCACAGCGAGATTCTGGGTGTGTCCCTGCCCCTTGTGCTGCGACTGCAAGATGGCCATCTTGAGGCGGCAATTCTGCAGTGGCTCAAGGGCGGGAGACAGGCGTGAGCGCAGAGCTCTCAACGGCGCAGACGGCGACCCGGGTGGTGCTGGTGACCGGACCGTCGGGGGCCGGTCGCTCGACCGCGATCGCCGCGCTCGAGGATCTGGGCTACGAGACCATCGACAACCTGCCGCTCAGCCTGGTGCCGCGCCTGCTCGACGGGCCGCTGCTGCGGCCGCTGGTGCTGGGCATCGACGTGCGCAACCGCGACTTCTCGGTCACCGCGCTGATCGAGCTCATCGACCGGCTGACCCGCGCCCCGGCGCTGCGTCTCGAGGTGCTCTATCTCGACGCGAGCCCCGATGTGCTGGTGCGCCGCTATTCCGAGACCCGCCGTCGCCATCCGCTTGCCCCCGAGGATGCCCCGCTCGAGGGGATCACCCTCGAGGTCGATCTGCTGGCGCCGATCCGGGCCCGCGCCGATGTGCTGATCGACACCTCGGCGATGAGCCCGCACGAGCTGCGGGCAGAACTGGCGCGTTGGTTCGACCTCGGCAAGATCGCCCGGCTCGCAGTGTCGCTGCACAGCTTCAGCTACAAGCGCGGCGTGCCCCGCGGGCTCGACATGATGTTCGACTGCCGGTTCCTGTCGAACCCGCACTGGGTGCCGGCGCTGCGCCCGCTGACCGGGCTCGATCCGGCGGTCGCGGCCCATGTCGCGGCCGATCCGCGCTATCCGGAGTTCATCACGAAGGTGCGCGATCTCTTGCTTTTCCTGCTGCCGGCCCATGTTGAGGAAGGCAAGAGCCACCTTGCCGTGGGCTTCGGCTGCACCGGCGGCCAGCACCGTTCGGTTGCCGTGACGGAAAACATCGCCCGGGCCCTTGCAGAGGCTGGCTGGCAAGTGTCTAAACGGCACAGGGAACTGGAACGGCGGGCTCTGGCCCAGCCGGGGGTGAAAGAGGCAGGCGGCGCGTGATCGGGATCGTGATCGTGGCACATGGTGGTTTGGCGCGCGAGTATCTCGCAGCGGTCGAGCATGTCGTGGGACCGCAGGAGGGAATCCGCGCCATCACCATCGAGGACGACCACGACCGTGCCGCGAAGCAGGCCGAGATCCGCGCCGCGGCCGATGCCGTCGACACCGGCGACGGGGTGGTGGTGGTGACCGACATGTTCGGCGGCTCGCCCTCGAACCTCAGCCTGCTGGCCTGCGAGGCCTGCGAGCGGGAAATCGTCTACGGTGCCAATCTGCCGCTGTTGATCAAGCTGGCGAAATCGCGCAGCCTCGGCGTCCATGCGGCGGTCGAGGCGGCGCTGGATGCCGGCCGCAAGTACATCAACAGCTATTCGGCATACGGAATGGGCGGCAAGTGATCATCAAGCGGGTTCTGAAGATCGTCAACGAGAAGGGGCTGCATGCGCGTGCCTCGGCCAAGTTCGTCGAGGTGGTGGAGCGGTTCGACGCCCGCGCCGAGGTCGAGAAGGACGGGATGGGCGTCTCGGGCGATTCGATCATGGGGCTTTTGATGTTGGCAGCCTCGCGCGGAACATCTATTGAGGTTTCGACCAGCGGGGACGAAGCCGAGGCTCTGGCCGATGCGCTGCAGGCCCTGGTGGCCGACCGCTTCGGCGAGGACAGCTGAGGCAGGCTCGCGCACCCCGCGTTGCGCAAAGAGGGTCCGGTGTTGGACGAATATGCAGGCACCGAAACGGTGCAGATCCCGGCCGAGGTGGCACCCTATGACAAGGGGCGTCTGTCCTACGCCGGCACCTTCACCAATCCGTGGAAGGCGAACACGATCCGCGTGATCGAGTGGATGACGGCAAAGTGGACGCTGCTGCGGCTGATCCGCAAGTTCGAGCGGCGCGGCGCCCCCTTCGGTCAGCCGTTCTGGCCGCAGGCACTCGACATCATGGGCATCGAGGTGACGACGCCGGCCGAGCAGATCGCCCGGATCCCGAAGGAAGGGCCGCTCGTCGTGGTGGCGAACCACCCGCACGGGCTCGTCGACGGGATGGTGCTCGCCTATCTGATCGGCCAGGTGCGCACCGATTACAAGATCCTGACCCGGTCGCTTTTGACCGGCATCCCCGAGATCGCCGAGTTCATGCTGCCGGTGCCTTTCCCGCATGAGCCGAATGCGCAGGAAGAAAGCCTGAAGATGCGTGCCGACTGCATGGCGACGCTGAAGGCGGGCGGCGTGATCGTGCTGTTCCCGGCCGGCCAGGTGGCGCATTCCGCCACCTATTTCGGCACGCCGGTCGAGCAGGACTGGAACCCCTTCACCGCGAAGATGGTGGCGCGCTCGGGCGCGCAGGTGCTGCCGATCCACTTCCCCGGCCGCAACTCGCAGGCCTATCAGATTGCCAACAAGCTCAGCGCGACGCTGCGCCAGGGGCTGCTGCTCTATGAGATCCGCCGGGCACTGAACAAGCGCCAGTCGCCGGTGATCGGCACGCCGTTCTCGGCGGCCGAGCTGAAGGAGCCGCTGAAGGACCCGCGCCGCTGGCTGGCCGAGATGCGCGAGCACACGCTCAACCTGCGCGGCTGAGCCTCGCAATGAAAAAGGCCCCGGAAATCCGGGGCCTTCGTGTTTCTCGGGGCGCGGCGCTCAGCGCGTCGGCACCGGGGTCTCGCCGCGATAGTCGTAGAAGCCGCGGCCGGTCTTGCGGCCAAGCCAGCCCGCCTCGACGTATTTCACCAGCAGCGGGCAGGGGCGGTATTTCGTATCCGCGAGCCCGTCGTGCAGCACGTGCATGATCGCCAGGCAGGTGTCGAGACCGATGAAGTCGGCGAGCTCGAGCGGCCCCATCGGGTGGTTCGCGCCCAGCTTCATCGCCATGTCGATCGACCGCACGTTGCCGACGCCTTCGTAAAGCGTGTAGACCGCCTCGTTGATCATCGGGATCAGGATGCGGTTCACGATGAAGGCCGGGAAGTCCTCGGCCGAGGCCGCGGTCTTGCCGAGCTTCGCGACGATCGCGAGCATCGTCTGATAGGTCGCATCGTCGGTGGCGATGCCGCGGATCAGCTCGACGAGCTTCATCACCGGCACCGGGTTCATGAAGTGCACGCCCATGAACCGCTCGGGCCGGTCGGTCTTCGAGGCAAGCCGGGTGATCGAGATCGACGAGGTGTTCGAGGCGAGGATCGTCGTCGGCTTCAGATGCGGCACCAGGGTCGCGAAGATCTGGTTCTTGACCTCTTCGCGCTCGGTCGCCGCCTCGATCACCAGGTCGGTCTGGCCGAGATCGGTCAGGGTCAGCGTGGTGGTGATGCGGGCAAGGGTGGCGGCCTTGTCCTCGGCGGTGATCTTTTCGCGCGAGACCTGGCGGTCCAGGTTCTTCTCGATGGTGGCCATCGCCTTGTCGAGGCTGTCCTGCGCGATGTCGTTCAGCAAGACAGTGTAACCCGCGAGGGCGAAGACATGGGCAATGCCGTTGCCCATCTGGCCTGCGCCAACGATACCTACGGTTTCGATCGTCATGTCGGTTCCTTCCCGATTACTCGCGGTCAATATGCTGCAGCGCAGCAACGGGCGCAAGGGGGATCCCCCGGCGCGTCCTGCGCTGACCATGCCGGTCCGTCTTAGCCCTTTCGCAAGAGTTTAGGCGCAGCTTGTCCGGAATCGAGTCGAAAACCGAGGTGGGCCATGGCTTTCGAATATGCGGGGGATGGTGCCCTCGACTATTTTCCCTGTCGCTACGGGCGCTCGAAACTGCTGTTCCGGGGGCCGCGCCGGCAGCTGGTGCCGCCATTCATCTCGGCGCTCGGCGGGTCGGAGACCTATGGCAAGTTCGTCGAGGAGCCCTGGCCCGCCCTGCTCGAGGAGCGGCTCGGCATCCCGGTGGTGAATTTCGGCTATCTCAACGCCGGCGTCGATGTCTTCCTGGGCGAGCCGCAACTCGCCGAACTCACGCGGCTGTCGCGGCTGCGCATCGTGCAGCTGACCGGGGCGCAGAACCTGACGAACCGGTTCTATGCGGTGCATCCGCGCCGCAACGACCGCTTTCTGCGGGCCTCGGGGCTGATGCGCTCGGTCTTCTCCGAGATCGACTTCACCGAATTCAACTTCACCCGCCACATGCTGTCGGTGCTGATGGCGCAGGGGCCCGAGCGCTACGAGCTGCTGGTGGCGGAGCTGCGCCAGACCTGGGTGGCGCGGATGACGGCGCTGCTCGAGCGGCTCGAGGGGGCGAAGCTGCTCCTGTGGCTCACCGACTGGCGCGACCCGCTGCAGGGCGACCCGCTCGGTCCGGAGCCGCTCTTCGTGACACAGGAGATGGTCGACCGGATCGCGCCGCTGGCGCAGGTTCTGGTGCGGGTGCAGCCCTCGAGCATGGCGCGCTCGGCGGGAACGGCGGGCATGCATTTCGCCCCGCTCGAGGAGCCCGCCGCCGCCACCATGCCCGGGCCGCTGGTGCATCGGGAGATCGCCGAGGCGCTGGCCCCGGTCGTCGGGCGGATGCTCTGAAGGTCCGGCCCCGAAACAAGGAAGCCTCCCCTTTCGGGAAGGCTTGCTGGTTCGCCACAGGCAGGGGGGCGCTGCCCCCCTCGGCTTCGCCTCCCCCCCCCGGAGTATTTGCACCAGGAAAAAGCAAGGGCGCCCCGATCGGAGCGCCCTTTGTTTTCATCTTGCCGCAAATACCTCCGGGGCCGAGGCATTGCCTCGGCGGGGCGGCGCCCCCGCCCGATGGGCTCAGAGCTTCGCGGTCATCTCCGGCACCGCCTGGAACAGGTCGGCGACGAGGCCGAAATCGGCGACCTGGAAGATCGGCGCCTCTTCGTCCTTGTTGATCGCGACGATGATCTTGCTGTCCTTCATCCCGGCGAGGTGCTGGATCGCCCCCGAGATGCCGCAGGCGATGTAAAGCTCGGGCGCCACCACCTTGCCGGTCTGCCCGACCTGCCAGTCGTTCGGCGCAAAGCCGCTATCGACCGCCGCGCGCGAGGCACCGACCGCCGCGCCGAGCTTGTCGGCGAGCGCCTCGATGATCGCGAAGTTCTCTTCCGAGCCGACGCCGCGGCCGCCCGAGACGACGATCTTCGCCGAGGTGAGCTCGGGGCGATCCGAGGTCGCCACCTTGTCCTCGACCCAGGAGCTGAGCCCCTTGTCGCCCGCCGGAGCGGCAGCCTCGATCGGCGCCGCAGCACCCGCGCCCGCCGCCTCGAAGGCCGTCGTGCGCACGGTCATCACCTTGACCTTGTCCGAGGATTTCACCGTCTGGATCGCGTTGCCGGCATAGATCGGGCGCTCGAAGGTATCGGCATCGACGATGCCGATCACATCCGAGAGCACCATCACGTCGAGCAGCGCCGCAATCCGCGGCAGGGCGTTCTTCGCCGCCGCCGTCGAGGGCGCGACGATCGCGCTGACGCCGCCCGCGAGCGAGACGACGAGATCGGCGAGCG
>NZ_SAVA01000008.1:0-237544 GCF_004022465.1 Paenirhodobacter huangdaonensis
TCTGATCAACGCCGGCAAGCAGACGATCACCGAGCTGCCGCAGACCGCCTATTTCGACAGCGCCACCTCCTTCGGGATGATCCGCGGCGGCAAGATCGCGATGGCGATCCTCGGCGCGATGGAAGTGTCGGAAAAGGGCGATCTGGCGAACTGGATGATCCCGGGCAAGCTGGTCAAGGGCATGGGCGGCGCGATGGATCTCGTCGCCGGCGTCAAGCGCGTCGTCGTGGTGATGGACCACACCAACAAGCACGGCGAGTCGAAGGTGCTGAAGGCCTGCACGCTGCCGCTGACCGGCCAGGGCGTGGTCGACCGGATCATCACCAATCTCGGCGTGCTCGACGTGACGCACAAGGGGCTGCACATCGTCGAGCTCGCCGACGGCGTGAGCGAGGCGCAGCTGCGCGCCGCGACCGAGGCGACGATCGTCGACTGACGCGCCCCGCCGCACCCACACCCGCAAGGCCCCGCGCCCCCGCGGGGCCTTCGCCCGTTCCGGCCCCCGGCCCCGTTCCGGCCCCCGCCCCCTCCTGTCCCTCCCCGGCTTCCAATCGCCCGAAATATCCCGGGGGTGAGGCCGAAGGCCGAGGGGGCAGCGCCCCCCGCGCCGGTCGGACAGAGGGCCTCCCCGGGGGCGCAATGCGCTGGCGGTCCGCGCCCGCTGTGCGGGATTGCGCCGCGGGCCCCGCGATGCTTGAACGGGGGCAGGACCCGCGACAACCGAGGATGCGATGCGCAAACCGGAACTCTCCCTTGTTCAGCTCGCCGTGCTCGAGGCGGTGGCCCGGCACGGCGGCATCGGCACGGCGGCGCAGGCGATCGGCCTGTCGCAGCCGTCGGTGTCGAACCATGTCTCGCAGATCGAGGGGCGGCTGCGCACCCGTCTGTTCGACCGCCAGGGCAACCGCTTCGTCGCGAATGCGCGGCTTGCGGTGCTGCTGCCGAAGATCCAGGCGCTCCTGGCGCTCTCGGACGAGGTCGACGCCCATCTGCGCGGCCACGAGGAGCTGACCGGGGGCTTCCTGCGGATCGGCTATTCCACCCATCAGTTCGTGATGGGGGTGCTCGGCCGGTTCATCGCCCGCCACCCTGCGGTGCGGATCGAGGCCCGCTCGGCGGGGTCCTACGAACTGCTCGCCTCGCTGCGCCGGGGCGACATCGAGGCCGCCTTCATCACCCTCGGCACGCCCGAGCCGGGGCTCGACGCGCTCGAGATGCGGCGCGAGGAAGTGGTGCTGATGGCCCGGCGCGGTTCGGATCTGGCCCGGCGCGGCAGCATCGGCTGGGAGGAGATCGGCGCGCTGACGCTGATCCGGCGCGAGGAGGGATCGGGCACGCGCCGGGCCTTCGACGCGATGGTGACGCGGCTCGGCGTGGCGCCGGCGCGCGGGCTCGATCTCGGCTCATGGGAATCGATGCGCGAGGCGGTGGCGCAGGGGCTTGGCCTCGGCATCGCGATGCGTGGCGAGATCGAGCCCGATGACACCCGCGTCGCGGCGGTGCGGATCGGCCCGCCGCAGCTCGAGCTTGGCCATTATCTGGTGGCGCTGCCGGAGCTGCGCCAGACCGCGCAGGTCTCGGCGCTGTACGCCCTTGCGGCAGAGCCCGCGGCATAGGGCTTCCGAAAGGATCATTTGCTTAAACTATACTTTTTTATCAGTCATTTGAATGTCACATGGACGGCCTAGGCACGGCGCATCGCTCATCCTGGAGGGAAACCGATGCGAATGAACCGTCTTGCCGTTCTGGCCTGCAGCACCGTCCTCGGCCTGTCCGGCACCGCTGCGCTTGCCGCGGGCTGTCCCGCCGTGACCGTCGCCGACATGCAGGGCCTCGAGCCGGCCTATCCCGAGCAGTTCGAGCTCGACGCCTTCCAGGCGGCGGCAGGGTGCACGCTGGGCTTTGCCGCGAACCCCGCGAGCGCGGCGCTGAACGCGCGCATCCTCGGCAATCCGGCGCTGCCGCCGCTCGCCGCGCGGCTGCCGGCCGAGCCGCTGGTGGTTGCGCCCTACGAGGCGATCGGCAGCTATGGCGGGGTCATCAACGGCGTCTCGCGCGCGACCGAGTCGGGCACCTCGGACATGCTGTCGGTGCGGCATGTGAACCTGGTGCGCTATGCCGACGACCTGAAGACGATCGTGCCCAATGTCGCGAAATCCTGGGACTGGAACGCCGATTTCACCCAGCTGACCTTCACCCTGCGCAAGGGGCACAAGTGGTCGGATGGCGTGCCCTTCACCGCCGATGACATCGTCTTCTGGTATAACGACCTGCTGCTGAACCCGGCGGTGACGGCGAAGGTGCCCGACCGCTGGCTGTTCGACGGCAAGCCGGCGACGGTCGAGGCGCTCGACGCCGAGCATGTCCGCTTCACCTTCCCGACGCCGCAGCCGAACCTGCTCAACCGCTGGGCGGTCGACTATGGCCAGACCTTCCAGCCGCGGCACTGGCTGGCGCGGTTCATGGACAAGTTCAATCCCGATGCCGCCGCGCTGCGCGCCGAGTATGGCTTTGCGACCGAGGGCGATGCGGTGAACTTCTACTATGGCAATTCCGACTGGAAGGATGTGCCCTCGGCGATGATGAAGGACCCGGCCCTTGCCGCCCGGATCGGCAAGAATGCGGTGCCGACGCTCGAGTCGCACATCGTCGTCGAGGAGAGTGCCGAGGGCCGCAGGCTGGTCGCCAACCCCTATTTCCACATGGTCGACACCGCCGGCAACCAGCTGCCCTACATCCCCGAGATCCACGAGGCCTTCGTGCCCGAGCGCGAGGTGGTCAACCTGCGCATCCTGAACGGCGATGTCACCTGGAAGGAGCAGGCGCTCGAGCTGAACGACTTCCCGCTGCTCAAGGAGAACGAGGCGAAGGGCCATTACAGGGCGGTGCTGGCGCCGACCTTCGGCGAGAACGTCTTCTACAGCTTCAACCGCAACGACAAGGACCCGGTGCTGCGCGCGATCTTCAGCGACCCCCGCTTCAGCCGGGCGCTGTCGCTTGGCATGGACCGCGAGGAGATCCGCGAGATCGTCTATCTCGGCCAGGGCCGCACGCAACAGGCCCTGCCGGCCGAGCCGCGCACCGTCGATTTCATCACCGAGGCCGACAAGACCGCCTTCACCGCCTTCGATCCCGAGACGGCGAACCGGCTGCTTGACGAGATCGGCCTGAAGGCGGGGCCCGACGGGCTGCGCCTGCGCCCGGACGGAGCGCCGCTGACGCTGCGCCTCGTCTTCGCCTCGCAGGGCTCGCCGGTGCAGCTGCACGAGCTGGTGCGCGGCCAATGGGCGAAGCTCGGGCTGCAGGTCGATATCCGCGAGGTCACCACCGACGAATACCGCGCCAGCGCCAACAACAACGACGTCGATGTCTTCATCTGGAAGAACGACGGCATCACCGGCCCGTTCATCAGCCAGGACGCGACGATGCTGATGCCGCCCTTCGGCGATTTCTTCAACCCGGGCGGCGGGTTCGACTGGGTGAAGTGGCACGAGAAGAACGGTGCCGAGGGCAGCGCGCCGCCCGCCGACATCGCCCGGCTGTGGCCGCTCGGGGCAGAGTTCGTCACCGAGCCGCTTGGCAGCGCGCGCAGCAACGAGATCGGCGCCGAGATCATCCGGATCCATCTCGACAACCTGCTGAAGATCGGCGTCGTGGCCGATATCCCCTCGCCCTATGTCTATGATGCGCGTCTGGCCAACTTCCGGCCGCAGACGGCGAAGACCTACGACTTCTACTGGACCTATTCCTATCGTCCGCAGCAGTGGTTCTTCCGCGACTGAGGCGCGCAAAGACCGTGCGCCCCCGGGGATGCTTCCGGGGCGGCGATCCTGAACTTGTCACGAAAAAGGGGAGGCCGCGATGCTGCGGTTCTTGGCCGGGCGGGCCGTCGGCATGGCGGTGACGCTGGTCCTGGTGTCGGTCATGGTCTTCGCGATCATGGAGCTGCCGCCGGGCGATTATGCCGATCGCTATGCGTTCCGGAAATACTCCGGCACCGGCGTTACCATCACCGAGGCGGATGTGGCGGCGATCCGGCACACGCTCGGTCTCGACCGGCCGGCACCGCTGCGCTACCTCGACTGGGTCGGCGGGATCGTGCTGCGCGGCGACTTCGGCAAGGCCTATGCCTTCGAGACCTCGGTCAATGCGATCATCGGGCAGAAGGTCTGGCTGACGCTCGGGTTGCTGTTCGTTACGCTGGCGCTCACCTATGCGGTCTCGATCCCGATCGGGATCTATGCCGCCGTGCGGCGCGGCACCGCCACCGATTACGGGCTGACGGTTCTGTCCTATCTCGGCCTTGCGCTGCCGAACTTCCTGCTGGCGCTGGTGCTGCTCTATTTCGCCAACCGCTGGTTCGGCGCCTCGGTGGGCGGGCTGTTCGGCCAGGCCTATGAGAAGGCGCCCTGGTCGGCGGCCAAGCTGTGGGATCTGGTCAAGCACCTGTGGCTGCCGGCGCTGGTGCTGGCCTGGTCGGCGATGGCCTACCAGATCCAGACGGTGCGGGCGACGATGTCGGACGAGCTTGGCAAGCTCTCGGTCATCGCGGCGCGGGCGCGCGGCCTGCCCGAGATGCGGCTGTTGCTGAAATACCCGGCGCGGCTGGCGCTCAATCCCGTGGTCTCGACCATCGGCTTCGACGTGAACCGGATCTTTTCCGAGCTGCCGATCGTCGCCGCGGTGCTGGGGCTGACCGAGCTGGGCGACCTGCTGCTGAAATCCTTCCTCGATCTCGACATGAACGTCGCCGGCGCAATCCTGCTGCTGCTGACCGTGGTCATCGTCGCGCTGAACTTCGTCTCGGATCTGCTGCTTGCCTGGCTCGATCCGCGGATCCGGCTGGGGGGCTGAGATGAACGACATGCGCCACCTGTCCGAGGCCCGGGCGCTGCCCGCGACCCCGCCGGCCACCCCGCCCGAGACCCGGACCGCGCCCCGGACCGAGACCCCGGCCGAACGCCGCGCACGCGCACGCCGCGAGCGGTATTATTCCGCCGGCCAGTGGCGGCTTGTCTGGTGGCGCTTCCGGTGCCACCGCGGCGCGCTGCTGGCGGCGCTGCTGCTCGGGGCGATGGTGCTTGCCGGCCTGCTCGCCGATGTCATCGCCCCCTGCGCGCCGACCGAGCGCGACCGCGCCTATCTGGCCGGGCCGCCGCAACTCCCCGCCTTCTGCGATGCGAAGGGCTGTTCGCTGCGCCCCTTCGTGCACGGCGCCCGCACCGAGCGCGATCCGGTGACGCTGCGCCTGCGGGCGGTGCCCGATCCGGACCAACGCGACCCGGTCGCCTTCTTCGTGCCGGGTCCGGCGGTGCGGCTGCTGGGCGTGATCCCGTTGTCGGTGCGGCTTTTCGGGCGCGCAAGCGGCGCGCCGCTGCACCTGTGGGGCACCGATCCGCTTGGCCGCGACGTGTTCTCGCGCACCCTTCACGCCACCCGCACCTCGCTGTCGATCGGCGTGCTCGGGGTGCTGATCTCGTTCAGTCTGGCGCTGGCGATCGGCGGCATCGCGGGCTATGCGGGCGGGCTTGTCGACGCTGCGATCCAGCGCGTGACCGAGGTGGTGCGGGTGATCCCGGTGATCCCGCTCTACATGGGGCTTGCCGCGGCGATGCCGAAGGAATGGTCCTCGACGCAGGTCTATTTCGCGATGACGCTGATCCTCGGCCTGTTCGGCTGGCCGACGCTTGCGCGGCGCATCCGCTCGCAGCTGCTGTCGATCAGGGGCGAGGATTATGTGCTTGCGGCCCGGCTGGCGGGCGCGCGCCCGGCGCGGATCATCGCCGGCCACATGCTGCCCTCCTTCACCAGCTTCATCATCGTCGATCTGGTGATCTCCTTCCCCTACATGATCCTGTCGGAAACGGCGCTGAGCTTCGTCGGCCTCGGGCTGCGGCCGCCCGCGGTGTCCTGGGGGGTGATGCTGCAACAGGCGCAGTCGGTGCAGGTGATCGAACAGGCGCCGTGGCTTTTCATTCCTGCCGGTTTCGTGGTGCTTGCCGTGCTTGCCTTCACGCTGTTGGGCGACGGGCTGCGCGACGCTGCCGACCCTTATGGCCAGAACGGGTGATCCATGCTTTCCGTCGAGAATCTTTCCGTCACCTTCCGCACCGACGAGGGCATCGTGACCCCGGTCGCGGACGTCTCCTTCGCTCTGGCCGAGGGCCGCACTCTCGGCCTTGTCGGCGAGAGCGGCTCGGGCAAGTCGGTCACCGCGAAGGCGCTGATGCGGCTGCTGCCGGGCACCGCCACGCTCGGCGCGCAAAGCCGGATGCGCTATGTCGACACGGCCGGGCAGGCGATCGCGATCGAGCGGCTGTCGCCGCGCGCGCGGGCGCTGCGCCGGCTGCGCGGCGGCGAGATCGGGATGATCTTTCAGGAGCCGATGGCCTCGTTCAGCCCGGTCTACACGATCGGCAACCAGATCACCGAGGCGATCGGGCTGCACCGCGGGCTGAAGGGGCGCGCGGCGCGGGCGCTGGCGATCGAGATGCTGGCGAAGGTCGGCATCGCCAGCCCGGAGCGGCGCATCGACCAGTATCCGCATACGCTGTCCGGGGGGATGCGGCAGCGTGCGATGATCGCGCTCGCGCTTTCGGCCGGGCCGCGGCTGCTGATCGCCGACGAGCCGACGACCGCACTTGACGTGACGATCCAGGCGCAGGTGCTCGATCTGATGCGGGGCCTGCAGCGTGATCTCGGCATGGCGATGATCTTCATCAGCCATGACCTCGGGGTGATCGCCCGGGTCGCGCAGGAGGTGGCGGTGATGTATCTCGGCACGATCGTCGAGCGCGGCCCGGTGCGCGCGCTGTTGCAGGCGCCCGCGCATCCCTACACCCGCGGGCTGATCGCGGCGATCCCGCGGCTCGACCGGCTCGAGGGGCGCCTGCATCCGGTGCCGGGCGAGATCCCGAGCCCCTCGGCGCGGCCCGCGGGCTGCCCGTTCCATCCGCGCTGCGCCGAGGCGCTTGCCGGGATCTGCGCCACGCGGGCGCCGGAGCCGGTCGATCTTGGCGGCGGGCGCGTGGTGCGCTGCCATCTGCACGCCGGCGAAAGGAGTGTCGCATGAACGGCCCGCTGATCGAGGTGAGGGATCTCGAGGTCACTTTCGAGACCGGAGGCCGGGGGCTTTTCGGCCGCCGTCGCGCGCCGCTGCGTGCGGTCGACGGGGTCAGCTTCGACATCCGCCGCGGCGAGACCGTCGGGCTTGTCGGCGAAAGCGGCTCGGGCAAGACCACGGTCGGCCGCGCGATCCTGCGCGCGCTCGACCCGACGGCGGGGCAGGTGCTGCTGCACGGGCCCGAGGGCGCGATCGAGCTTTCCGCGCTTGCGGGGGCGGCGTTGCGCGCGGTCCGGCCGCGGATGAGCCTGGTCTTTCAGGACCCTTATTCCAGTCTGAATCCGCGGATGACGGTGCGCGACATCATCGCCGAGCCGCTGGTCGCGACCGGGCTGCTGCGGGAGCGCGCCGAAATCGACGCGCGGGTGCGCGAGATCGCGGCGCGCTGCAAGCTCGACCTCGAGCATCTGCGCCGCTTTCCCCATGCCTTCTCCGGCGGCCAGCGGCAGCGCATCTGCATCGCCCGCGCCCTCGTCGCGCGCCCCGATTTCGTCGTCTGCGACGAGAGCGTCTCGGCGCTCGACGTCTCGATCCAGGCCGAGATCGTCAACCTGCTGCACACGCTGCAACAGGAGACCGGGGTCAGCTTCCTGTTCATCGCGCATGACCTTTCGGTGGTGGCGCAGATCAGCCGGCGGGTTGCGGTGATGTATGTCGGCCGTTTCGTCGAATATGCGCCGACCGAGGCGCTGTTCTTCGCGCCGCGCCATCCCTACACCCATGCGCTGCTGTCGGCCGTGCCGCAGCCCGACCCCGATCTGGGCTTCCACCCGGACCGGCTCGAGGGCGAGATCCCGGACCCGTCCGAGCCATCCACGGGCTGCCGCTTCCACTCGCGCTGCCGCTTCGCGCGCGCCGCCTGCCGCGACGCGGTGCCGGCCTGGCGCGAGATCGCCCCCGAGCATTTCGTCGCCTGCCATTTCGCCGAAGAGCTCGACCTGGCGCGCGCCAGACCCTGAGCCGCACCCCCTTTCCCCGGCGGCCGCGCTCTGTGGCCGCCTTTTCTTCCCTCTTTCGGAGACAGACGTGACCGACCTCCTCATCGAACCGCCGCGCAGGGGCGAGCCCTGGCTTCTGACCCCCGGACCGCTGTCCACCTCCTTTGCGGTCAAGGCCGCGATGCTGACCGATCTCGGCAGCTGGGACAGCGACTTCCGCGCCATGACCGCCGAGGTCCGCGCCCGCCTCGTCGCGCTGCTCGGTCCGGGGGGAGAGGCCTATACCTGCGTGCCGATGCAGGGCTCGGGCAGCTATTGCGTCGAGGCGATGCTCGGCACGCTGGTGCCGCGCGCCGGGCGGGCGCTGGTGCTGGCGAACGGCGCCTATGGCGCGCGCGCGGCGCAGATGCTGCGGGTGATGGGGCGCGCGGTGGTGGTGCTCGACAAGGGCGACTACCTGCCGCCGCGCGGTGCCGAGGTGGCGGCGATCCTGGCGCAGGACCCGGCGATCAGCCATGTCGTGGCGATCCATTGCGAGACCTCCTCGGGCATCCTCAACCCGCTTGCCGAGATCGCCGCGGCGGTGGCCGCGGCCGGGCGCCGGCTGCTGATCGACAGCATGTCCGCCTTCGGCGCGGTGCCGGTGCTGCCCGCCGAGATCGCCTTCGACGCGCTGGTCAGCTCGGCCAACAAATGCATCGAGGGGGTGCCGGGCTTCGGCTTCGTGCTGGTGCGGCGCGCTGCGCTCGCCGGGGCCGCGGGCAACGCCCATGCGCTTTGCCTCGACATCGCCGCGCAATCGGCCGAGTTCGAGCGCTCGGGGCAATGGCGCTTCACCCCGCCCACCCATGCCGTCGCGGCCTTCCTGCAGGCGCTGCGCGAGCACGAGGCAGAGGGCGGTGTTGCCGCGCGCGGCGCGCGCTATGCGGCCAACCGCGACCGGCTGGTGGCGGGGATGCGGCAGATGGGCTTCGAGACGCTGCTGAGCGATGCCTGGCTCAGCCCGGTCATCACCACCTTCTTCTGCCCCGCCGATCCGGCCTTCGTCTTTGCCGATTTCTACGACCGGATGAAGGCGAAGGGGTTCATCCTCTATCCGGGCAAGCTGACCGAGGTCGACAGTTTCCGCATCGGCACGATCGGACGGCTCGACACCGGGGTGATCGACGCGGTCCTTGCCGCCGTGCACGACACCCTGGCCGAGGCCGGGGTGCGCGACGCCGCACCCTGCGGCGCGGCGCTCGGGGAACGGGCGCGGTTCCTGGCGGAGGTGGCGGCATGAACCGGTTCAAGGCGGTGGTCTTCGACTGGGCCGGCACGACGATCGACTTCGGCTCCTTCGCGCCGATGGGGGTTTTCGTCGAGGCCTTCGCGCGCTTCGGCATCACGGTGAGCGTGGCGCAGGCGCGCGGCCCGATGGGCAAGCCGAAATGGGATCATATCCGGGCGATGATGGACCTGCCGGAGATCGCGGCGCAATGGCGTGACATTCACCGCCGGCTGCCCGAAGATGCCGATGTCGACAGGGTTTACGAGGTCTTCGTGCCGATGAACGAGGAAGTGGTCGCGCGCTATGCGACATTAGTGCCGGGCTGCCGCGAGGCGGTGGCGCAGCTGCGCGCGGCGGGGCTGAAGATCGGCTCCACCACCGGCTATGTGCGCTCGATCATGGAGCGGGTGCTGCCGGTGGCGGCGGCGCAGGGCTATGCCCCCGACTGCCTCGTCTGCGCCGACGATCTGCCCGAGGGCCGGCCCGGCCCGCTTGGCATGTATCGCTGCTTCATCGACCTGCAGGTCTATCCGCCGGCCGCGGTGGTCAAGGTCGACGACACCGCGCCCGGCATTGCCGAGGGGGTGGCGGCGGGCTGCCTGACGGTGGGGGTAGCGCTTTCGGGCAATGCCGTCGGGCTGACGCCCGAGGCGCTTGCCGCCACGTCTGCGGCCGAGCGCGCGCGGCTGCGCGCCGGGGCCACGGCGCTGCTGACGGCGGCGGGCGCCGATCACGTGATCGACACGGTGGCGGATCTGCCCGCCCTTCTGGAGCGTCTCGATGCCGAAGCCTGAGGCCCTGAACCTGCTGCTTGTCACCCTCGATCAGCTGCGCGCCGATGTTCTGTCGGGCGCGCTGGCGGGGATCGTGCCGACGCCGGCGCTCGACCGGCTGCGGGCCGAGGGGGTGAGCTTTGCCAATTGCTTCACCGCCGCGGTGCCCTGCGGGCCGTCGCGCGCCTCGCTGCTGACCGGGCTTTACGCCTTCAACCACCGCGGCATCCGCAACGGCGCGCCGGTCGCGCGCCATCACGCCACGCTGGCGACCGAGCTGCGCCGCCTTGGCCGCGAACCGCTGCTGTTTGGCTATTGCGACATGGCGGCCGACCCGGCCGAGCGCGATCCGCGCGACCCGGACCTTGCCACCTACGAGCTGCCCGCCCGCGGCTTTCGCGAAATCGTCGAGATGCGCTTCGAGGCGCCGCTGGCCTGGATCGGGCATCTGCGCCGGCGCGGCTATGCTCTGCCCGAGCCGCTGCCGGCGCGCTGGTTCGACCTTTATCGCCCGGCGGGCGCGGGGCTGCGCGCCCCCGCGCTCTACCGCGCCGAGGACAGCGACACCGCCTTTCTGACCGACCGCACGCTCGAGGCGCTCGAGGCACGGCGCGACGGGGTGTGGAGCGCGCATCTGACCTATATCCGCCCGCACCCGCCGCTGGTCGCGCCGGCGCCCTGGAACCGGCTCGCCGAGACCGCGCGCATCCCGGCGCCGGTGCCGGGGGGCGCCGCGCATCCGTTCCGCGATGCCTGGTTCTCGGCGCCGTCGCAAGTCGGGCTCTACTGGGGCTTTGACGGCCGCTGCGAGGCGCTTGGCCCCGCGGCGGTGGCCGATCTGCGCGCCATCTATCTTGGCCTCGTGGCCGAGCTCGACGCGCATCTTGGCCGCATTCTCGACTGGCTCGACACGACCGGGCAGGCCGGGCGCACCGTGCTCGTGCTGATGGCCGATCACGGCGAGATGCTGGGCGATCAGGGCTATTGGGGCAAGGACAACATTCTGGCCGCGGCGCATCAGGTGCCGCTCGTGATCCGCGCGCCCGGGGCGCAGGCCGGGCGGGTGGTCGCGGATGTGGTCTCGACCGTCGATGTCACGCCGACGCTGCTCGACCTGCTGGGGGGCGTGCCGCCCGCGGCGATGGACGGGGCGCCGCTGACGCCCTTCCTGCGCGGCGAACGGCCGGACGCTTGGCGCGGGGTTGCACTGACCGAGATCGACCTCGCCGAGCCCGGCGTTCCGACCCGGTTCCAGCGTGCCTTCGGCCTGCCCGAGACCCGCTGCAACGCCGCGATCCTGCGCGATGCGACGCATACGCTCGTGCATTTCAACGGCGGGCTGCCGCCGCTGCTGTTCGACCGCCAGGCCGACCCGGCCGAGACCCGAGACCTTGCGCAGACGGTCGAGGGCCGCGCCCATGTCGCGCGGCTGCGCACCGCAATGCTCGATCTGCGGATGGAGCGCGCCGACCGGCGCCTGACCGGACTCGGTGCAGCCGGCTGAGCGGCTGCGGCGATTGCCCCGATTCTCTGCCGGGCGCCGGTCCGAATCTCTTTTCCCCCGGCCCGCCGGGGCTGGGGGCGGGAGATTCTGGCGCTGGCGGGGCAAACCGGGCGCGGGAGGTCAACAATCCGTTATCCGAGGCCGGCGTGAGCGGGAAACCGCGCATCGTTGAAAACGGTTTCGGCCGTTTCCCGCCCGCTTTCCGGCCGGCAGGGCTTCTTGGCTTTGCTTGCGGACCCCGATCTGGAATTGCTGTGCGCACGGTTTCGCCGCGATGCAGCAGACCGTTCCTGTCGACCGATCTGCGAAGGCGAACTGATGGCTTTGAAGACGCTTGTTGCGACCGCCGTTCTGGGCTGTGCGATGTTCCTCTCCGGCGGGATGCCGGTGCAGGCGGAATCCCGACACCAGCGGCAGGAGGAACAGGTGGTGCGCGTCGCCTCGGTGGCGCCCGAAGAGCTGAAGCAGGCCGTTGCGCAATCCTCGGCGATGCAGACCCGGCGCGGCCGGATCTGGTGCGTGCCCTTCGCCCGCGAGGTGAGCGGCATCAACATCCAGGGCAATGCCAAGACCTGGTGGCAGAAGGCGACGAACCTTTACCCGAAGGGGCAGCGCCCGATCGTCGGCGCGGTGCTGAACTTCCGCGCCACCCGCGGCATGCCGATGGGCCATGTCGCGGTCGTCTCGCGCATCGTCTCTGAACGCCGGATCCTCGTCGATCACGCGAACTGGCACCGCAACAAGGTGTCGCTCGACATGGCGGTGGTGGATGTCTCGCCGGCGAACGACTGGTCGCGGGTGCGGGTGGAAACGCTGCCGAACACCCCGGGCAGCGTCTATCCGACCTACGGTTTCATCTACAAGGTCGCGGCGAACGGCTGAGTTCAGCCGATCTCGAGCCGATCACGGGTATTTTTGCCGCAGATCGGGCCGCGCCGGAACTTTCTTCCGCAAGCATGCTTATATGACCGGGATCGACGGCTGTGTCCGTCGTGACGGGAGTTGAGACATGAAGATCCTCAGGATGACCACGGCGTTGGTCGCCGGTCTTTCGATCCTGCAGCCGACGGTGATCGAGGCGCAGGGTAACGCGGGGTCGAGCTGTGTTGCGGCGCAGATCGCCGATGGCAAGTCCGCGAACGAGGCGCGCAGGATCTGCGCGGGGCAGGGCGGTGGCGGTGGCAATGCGGTGAAACCGCCGAAACCGCAGAAGAAGACGCACGAGCCCTTTGACACGCCGCTGCAGCAGCAGCGCCGCGCGGTTCCGGCCACACCGGCGACGCCCCCGGCGATGCCCGGGCTGCGCCCGGCGCAACCGGCCAGGCCGCCGAAGACGGCGCAGCCCACGCCGTTGCAGCCGAAGCCGGCAAAGCCGCAGCCCGCAACGCCGCAGCCGTTGCAGCCGAAACCTGCGAAGCCGCAGCCCTCGCAAGGTGCGGATGCGGTGTGGCCGAACCGGAACCAGAACCGGAACCAGAATCAAAACCAGAACCGCGTGCAGTTGCCGGGCCAGCAGGCCCGCCCCGAACGCACTCCGGTTCCGACCACGCCGTTCTGGCAAAAGCCTCCGGGAGAGGCGCCGTCGCCCCGCACGCCGCAGCCGGGCACTCCGAAGCCGGCGAAGCCGCAAGCGGGGGGGCTGCCGCCTGTCGTCGCTCAGCCGTCGGACAATCCGCCGGTGCCACGGCAGCCGAAGCCGGCAAAGCCGCAGCCGGGCGGACAGCTTCCGGCGCAGATGCAGCCGAAACCCGCCAAACCGCAGCCGGGGGTCCGGCCTGTGCCGGGACAGCAGCCGGGCAATCCGCCCCCGCCGCAGATCGTTCCGCTGCTCCCCGGGCAGCAGCAGGCCCGGCCCGGGCTGCAGCCGCCGCAGCCGCAGCGCCTGCCGCCGAACCTGCGTGACGCGCTCGATTCGCAAAACCGCCTGCCGCCCAGGCCGGTGCCGGTGCTGCCGGTGAAGCCGCCGCGCAACGAGGCGCTTTCGGCCGGGATCGACCCGAAGGCGCCGCCGCCGCCCGGCGTGCGGATCCAGCGCCAGGTCTTCACCCGCGAAAACACCCGTCGCCCGGGGCAGGACTTCCACACCAACCCGTATGGCCAGCCGCGTGCGCATAAGAAGGACAGCGGTCTGTCCGACCTCGAGAAGCTCGCCATCCTCGGCCTCGGCGCGCTCGCGGTGGGGGCGCTGCTGAACAACGGCAGCCGGGTCGCGGCGAACTCGGGCGACCGGGTCGTGGTGCGCAACCCCGACGGCAGCTATTCGGTGCTCAAGGACGATGACGTGCTGATGCGCCAGCCCGGCACGACGATGAGCTCGGAGAGCTATCCTGACGGCTCGCTGCGCACGGTGGCGACGAAGCCCGACGGCACGCAGATCGTCACCCTCTACGACCCGATGCGGCGGATCGTGAAACGGGTGCGGATCGACCCCGACGGGCGCCGCTATGTGCTGATCGACGATTCGCGCGACCTCGCGCCGGTCGATTACGCGACGCTGCCCGCGCCGACGGGCTATTACTCCTCGAGCAACAACGAGGCGGCGCTGCGCGAGGCGCTCGCGGCGCAGAACCCGGCGAACCGGGCCTTCAGCCTGGCGCAGATCCGCCAGATCGAGCAGGTGCGGGCGCTTGCCCCCGCGGTGACGGTGCAGAACGTCATCTTCCCCTCGGGTTCGGCGGCGATCGGGCCGGACCAGGCGCCGGCCCTGTCCGAGCTGGGCCGCACGATGCAGGACATGATCGCCGCGAACCCCGAAGAGGTCTTCCTCGTCGAGGGCCACACCGATGCGGTGGGCGATCCGGCCTATAACCTCGCGCTGAGCGACCGGCGGGCGGAATCGCTCGCCCTTGCGTTGAGCGACTATTACGGCGTGCCGTCGGAAAACATGGTCGTGCAGGGCTATGGCGAGGAAGAGCTGCTGGTGCCGACCTCGGGCGCAGAGGCTGCGAACCGCCGCACCGTGGTGCGCCGGATCACCGGGCTGCTCGACGTCGCCCAGGAGTGAGACGGAAAAGGCGGGCCTTGCGGCCCGCCTTCCTTGCCCGCCTCGGCGGGCCTGCTCCGAACCGGGCCCGAGTGGCCGGCCCGTCTCCTCCGGAGCTTATCCCTTTTTCGTCGCCTTCAGCTTGTCGATGCCGAGCATCTTCATCGCGGCCTTCTCGTAGAAGGTTTCCGAGGTGCCCTTGCGCAGCTTGTGCATGAAATAGCGCTCGAAGCCCTCCTTCGCCCAATGCACCCATTTGCCCTGCGCCGACCAGTTCACGTTGCGCGGCGGGATCTGCGGCTGCGCCACGAAGGCGATGCCCTGATCGCCGAAATCGGCCAGGCAGACGGCGTTCCAGGTGCCGACCTCGTCGGGCTCGCTGCCGCGCACGAGGTTGCCGATGTTATGCGCGGTGGCGCTGACCATCGACTCGATCATGAAGCCGGTCTTCGGCACGCCGACCGGCACCGGGGTCGGGCCGACCGGCGGGATCGCGACGCAGACGCCGACGCCGAAGACATTGCGGTATTTCGGGTTGCGCTGATACTTGTCGACGATCACGAAGCCGCGCGGGTTCACCAGCCCCTCGAGCCCGATCAGCGCCGGGATGCCGCGGAAGGCGGGCAGCATCATCGCATAGCCGAAGGGCATCTCCTTCACCCCCTTCGAGGTGCCGTCGTCGGCGATCTCCTCGACGGTCATCTTGCCGTCCTCGACCTTCTGCACCTTGCACGAGGTCATCCACTTGATGTGCTTGTCGCGCAGGTTCGATTCCATCAGCCCCTTGGTGTCGCCCACCCCGTCAAGGCCGAGATGGCCGACATAGGGTTCCGAGGTGATGAAGGTCATCGGCACCTGATCGCGGATCTTCATCTTGCGCAGCGCGGTGTCGAGGATGAAGCAGAACTCATAGGCCGGGCCATAGCAGCTTGCGCCCTGCACCGCGCCGATGATGATCGGGCCGGGCTTTTCGCAGAACCGCTCGAAGGCGGTGCGGGCACTCTCGGCATGATCGACGTGGCAGATCGACTGGGTGAAGCCGTCGGGGCCGAGCCCCTCGATCTCGTCGAAGGCCAGTTCGGGGCCGGTGGCGATGACGATGTAGTCGTAGGAGATCGAACGGCCGTCGACCAGCTCGACGCGGTTCTCCTCGGGGTGCAGGCGGGCCGCGGCGACGGGGACGAAGTCGATATCCTTGCGTGCCATCGTCGGCGCCAGGTCGATCGAGATGTCCTTGCGGTCGCGCCAGCCGACGGCGACCCAGGGGTTCGAGGGCACGAAATGGTATTGCGGGTCCTTGGTGATGACCGTGATCTTGTCTTCCTTGCGGACGTTGTCGCGCAGCTCGTAGGCCATGATGGCGCCGCCAAGCCCGGCTCCGAGAACCACGATATGTGCCATTCCTCTTCCCTCTCTCCCTGAAGTGCCGCGACGGTGCGCGGCAGTATGCATTCGCATACCTGAATGTGACGAAATCTTCTGTCAAGCGCAATGATGCAGGTCAATTCCCGCGCGGACCAATGAAAAAAGGCGGGCCCGGGGGCCCGCCTTCCGTGCAACCGGGGCTGCAGATCACTTCGGCAGTTCGGCCTTGATGCCTTCGACGAAGAAGTTCATCCCGGCGAGGGTGCCGTCGTCCGGGGTCTCGCCCGCGGCGAGCCAGGCCGAACCGTCCTGCTTGTTCAGCGGGCCGGTGAAGGGGTGGTACTCGCCCGAGGCGATCTTGGCTTCGAGCGCCTCGACCTCGGTCTTCACCTCGGCCGGCACCGCCGAGCTGATCTCGCCGATCTTCACCATGCCGGTGCCGATCCCGCCCCAGGTCGATTCCGAGGTCCAGCTGCCGTCGAGCATCGCCGTGACGCGCTTCTTGTAATAGGGCTCCCAGTTGTCGATCGTCGAGGTGACGCGCGGCATCGGCGCGAAGGCCGCCATGTCCGAGGCCTGACCGAAGGTGATGACGTTGCCGGCTTCCTGGGCCTTCGCCTGCGGCGCGGTCGAGTCGGTGTGCTGCATGATCACGTCGCAGCCCTCGGCGATCAGCGCGGCGGCGGCATCGGCCTCCTTCGCGGGGTCGAACCAGGTATAGGCCCAGACCACCTTGATCTCGACATCCGGGTTCACCTTCTTGGCGTGGATGTAGGCCGAGTTGATGCCCTGCACCACTTCCGGGATCGGGAACGAGCCGATGTAGCCGATCTTGTTGCTCTTCGTCATCCGGCCGGCGATGGTGCCCTGGATCGCGCGGCCCTCGTAGAAGCGCGCGTCATAGGTCGAAAGGTTGTCGGCGCGCTTGTAGCCGGTGGCGTGCTCGAACTTCACGTTCGGGAACTTCTTCGCCACGTTCACGGTGGCATCCATGAAGCCGAAGGAGGTCGCGAAGATCAGCTGGTTGCCCTCGAGGGCGAGCTGGGTCAGGGCGCGCTCGGCGTCCGGGCCCTCGGGCACGTTCTCGACATAGGTGGTGACGATCTTGTCGCCGAATTCCTTCGCGATCGCCTGACGGGCCTGATCGTGCTGATAGGACCAGCCCATGTCGCCGATCGGGCCGACATAGATGAAGCCCACTTTCAGCGGATCGGCGGCGCGGGCGGGCAGGCCCGCGGCAGCGGCGACGGCGGTCGCGGCGGTGGTCTGAAGGAAGGTTCTGCGGTTCATGGGAACTCCCCGTGGTTGAGGCCCGAAGGCCCGGATGGCTGCCTCAGGTCGAGGCATGGAACGACCGGCCGAGGGCAGCAGGCGCGGCCTGCACCCCGCGGCGGTGGATGGCGGAGAGGACGACCAGCACGACGATGGTCAGCACATAGGGCGCCATCGACAGCAGGTGCACCGGAATCGCATAGCCCGCGGCCTGCAGCTGCAGCTGCAGCGCGGTGATGCCGCCGAAGAGATAGGCGCCGATCAGCACCCGCCCGGCACGCCAGGAGGCGAAGACGACGATGGCGAGCGCGATCCAGCCGGCGCCGGCGGTCATCCCCTCGGTCCATTGCGGCACGCGCACGAGGCTGAGATAGGCGCCGCCCAGCCCGGCCAGCGCGCCGCCGAAGGCAAGCGCGGCCATACGCACCGCGACGACCCGGTAGCCAAGCGCATGCGCCGCCTCGGCATTCTCGCCCACGGCGCGCAGGACCAGCCCGGCACGGGTGAACCTGAGAAAGGCCCAGACCGCGACGACGAGGGCAAGCGACAGATAGACCACCCAGTCATGCGAAAAGAGGATGCGGCCAAGTCCCGGGATCTCGCTCAGCGGGCCGAAGGGCACCTTGCCGGTGGCGGGCGGCCGCACCCCCTCGAAGCCCTTGCCGAAGAGCGCCGACAGGCCGAGCCCGAAGAGCGTGAGGGCAAGCCCGGTCGCGGTCTGGTTCGACAGGAACACCTGGGTCAGCACGGCAAAGAGCGTGGCGAGCAGCGCGCCGGCAAGGGCGCCGCCCAGAAAGCCCAGCACCGGGCTGCCGGTGCCGACGGCCGCGGCAAAGCCCGCGACGGCGCCGATGATCATCATCCCCTCGACGCCGAGGTTCAGCACGCCCGACTTCTCGGCGACGAGCTCGCCCGTCGCCGCCAGCAGCACCGGGGTCGAGGCCGCCATCAGCGTGGCGATCAGCGTGACGATGTCGATGCCGCCGAGGATCATGCGCGGGCCCTCCCGATGCGGACACGGTAATTGGTGAGCAGGTCGAATCCCAGCAGGAAGAACAGCAGCATCCCCTGGAACACCTGGATCGCCGCCGAGGGCAGCGACAGCATCAGCTGCGCCATGTCGCCGCCGATATAGGTCAGCGCCATCAGCAGGCCGGCGAGGAAGATGCCGATCGGATGCAGCCGGCCGAGGAAGGCGACGATGATCGCGGTGAAGCCATAGCCCGCATTGAAGCTGTCGGTGATCTGCCCCGAGGGGCCCGAGACCTCGAACAGCCCCGCAAGACCGGCGAGCGCGCCCGAGAGGCCGAGGCAGAACACCACCAGCCGCGCCGGCACCACGCCGGCAAAGCGCGCCGCCCGCGGCGCCTCGCCCGCGACGCGGATGCGGAAGCCGGCGATGTGGCGGTGCATCAGGATATAGGTGAAGATCACCGCAACCAGCGCCGCCAGCACGCCCCAATGCGCGCCGGTGCCCACGATCAGCTCGGGGTTATGCGCCGAGGCGTATTGCTGCAGGTTGCGCGAGCCCGGAAAGCCATAGCCCTCGGGGTTCTTCAGCGGCCCGAAGGCCATGTAGGCAAGCAGGTTCTGCGCCACGTAGACGAGCATCAGCGAGACGAGGATCTCGTTCGTGCCGAAGATCACCTTCAGAAGTGCCGGGATCAGCCCCCAGAGGAACCCGCCAAGCGCGCCGAGGATCACCATCGCCGGAAACAGCCACGCACTTTCGGTGGGATAGACGGCAAGCGCCAGCGCCGCGCCGCAGATCGCGCCGATGATGTATTGCCCCTCGGCGCCGATGTTCCAGATCCCGGCCTTGAACCCCACCGCAAGGCCCGAGGCGATCAGGATCAAGGGCGCCGCCTTCACCAGCAACTGGCCGCGGAAATAGCCCGCGTTCGGGCCGAAGAGCGGATCCCAGAAGATCACCCGGATCGCCTCGACCGGGTTCTTGCCAAGCGCCGCGAACAGGATGCCGCCAGCGATCATCGTCGCCAGAACGGCAATCAGGGGCGTCGCCCAGGACCATGCCTTCGAGGGCACGGGCCGTTTCACCAGCCGGATCATTGCGCCGCCTCCGCCATTCCGTGGGCCCCGCCCAGCATCAGCCCGATCTCGTCGATCGTCAGCCCCTCGGTCGGGCGCGGATCGCTGAGCCGTCCCTCGTTCAACGCGCAGAAGCGGTCGGCGATTTCCATCAGCTCGTCAAGGTCTTGCGAGATCACGATCACCGCCGCGCCCTTCGCGGCAAGGTCAAGCAGCGCCTGCCGGATCGCCGCCGCCGCGGCCGCATCGACGCCCCAGGTGGGCTGGTTCACGACCAGAACCTCGGGCGCCTGCAACACCTCGCGGCCGATCACGAATTTCTGCAGGTTGCCGCCCGAGAGCGCGCGCGCCGCCACCTGCGGGCCGGGGGTGCGCACGTCGAAGGCCTGGATGATCTCCTCGGCGAAGAGCCGCGCCGCGGTCATGTCGAGGAAGCCCTTGCGGGTCAGCGGCCGGCGCACGGTGCCGGTCAGCAGCGCATTGTCGGTCAGGCTCATGTTCGGCACGGCGGCATGGCCGAGCCGCTCTTCCGGCGCGCCCTGCAGGCCCAGCCGGCGCCGGTCGTTCGGCCCGAGGTCGGAAATGTCCTGCCCGTGCAGCTTCACCGTGCCGGGGGCCGAGGGCACCTCGCCCGAGAGCGTGGCGAGCAGCTCTTCCTGACCGTTGCCGGCGACGCCGCCGATGCCCAGCACCTCGCCCGCGCGCAGCGACAGCGACACCTCGCGCAGCGACGGGCCGAATTGCGACATCGCAGGCAGGGAGAGCGCCTTCACCTCGAAGATCGTCGCGCCAAGCGCGCGGCCGCTGCGGTCGGTGGTGGTGAACTCGCCGCCCACCATCATCTCGGCCAGCTCGCGCGCGGTCTTCTCGCGCGGCACGCAAGACCCCACCACCTTGCCGCCGCGCAGGATCGTCGCACCATCGCAGAGCGAGCGGATCTCCTCGAGCTTGTGGCTGATGTAGAGGATCGCCGTGCCCTCGGACGACAGTTTGCGCAGGGTGTGAAACAGGATGTCGACCTCCTGCGGCGTCAAGACCGAGGTCGGTTCGTCCATGATCAGCAGCTTCGGGTCCTGCAGCAGGCAGCGGATGATCTCGACGCGCTGGCGCTCGCCCGCCGACAGGTCGCCGACCAGCCGATCGGGGTCGAGCGGCAGCCCGTAGGCGGCCGAGATCTCGCGGATGCGGCGCGCAAGGTCGCGCATCGCGGGCGGGTTCTCCATGCCGAGGGCGACGTTCTCGGCGACGTTCAGCGCCTCGAAGAGCGAGAAGTGCTGAAACACCATCGCCACGCCCGACAGCCGCGCCGCGCGCGGCTCGGCCGGGGTGTAGGGGGCGCCGTTGAAGGTCATCGTGCCCGAATCGGGCTTCACCAGGCCGTAGATCATCTTCACCAGCGTCGACTTGCCGGCGCCGTTCTCGCCCAGAAGCGCGTGCACCTCGCCGCGGCCGACCTCGAATCCGACGCCGTCATTGGCCACGACCCCGGGATAGGCCTTGGTCAGGCCCTCGATCTTCAAAAGTGCTGTCCCCATCACCCGGCGCGTCCTTCCAATGTGCTGGCCGTTCCGGCTCTTGTGGCGCTCAGTTCTTTCAGTAGCGCGGCGGCGACCGAAATCGCAATGGCCTGCGGCGCCTTCCCGAAGGTCGGATCGCCTATCGGACAGGCAATGCGGGAAATTTGGGCTTCGGAATGGCCCAGATCTGCCAGCCGCGACCGGAACCTTGCCCATTTCGTCGCCGAGCCGATCAGCCCGCAGGCGGCAAAGCCGTGGTCAAGCAGCCGGTGGCACAGCTCGAGGTCGAGGGCGTGAGAATAGGTCAGGATCAGGTGGCGCGCGGTGGTGGGGGCAAGGGAAACAAGATCGGCCGGGCTCTCGGCGATCAGCGTCTCGACGCCCTCGGGGATGCCCTCGGGAAAGCGCTCGGGCCCGGTGTCGGCCCAGCGAAGCCGCAGCCCGGGCAGGGGGGCAAGCACGCCGGCAAGCGCGCGCCCGACATGGCCCGCGCCCCAGATCCAGAGCTCGGTCGCCCGCGGCGCGACTTCCTCGATCAGCCAGCCCTCGATCAGCAGGGCAGGGGCCTCGCCGCGGTCGCGGGCGCGGGCAAGGGCCCGGCGCAGCGCGAGCGGCATCTCGGCCGGCCCGCCCACCGGACGGGCGTGCCAGCCCGGGGCAAGGGCCGCGACCGTCGCGGCCGTCATCGGCTCATAGGCCAGCACCACGGCGCCGCCGCAGCACTGCCCCATCGCCGGGCCAAGTGCGATGCGGTCGAGATGCGGCGCAAGCGTCGCGCGGGCGCGGGCGATCGCCTCGAATTCCAGCCGCCCGCCGCCGATCGTGCCCTCGGTCCGGTCGGGCCAGACCAGCATCGCCGCGCCCGGCTCGCGCGGGGCGGAACCGCGCACCTCGGCGACGGTGATGCGCACGAAGGGGCCACGCGCGGCGGCCCGGATCAGCGCGTCTGGATCGAGGCTCATGCTGCCGCGCCCCGAGCCCGGGCGACGGCGGCCAGCACCGCCTCGGCCGTCGCCGGCGCCTGCAGATCGGGCCAGGCCGGGCCACAGGCCGCACAGGCCGCATTCAGCGCGAGGAAGGCCGAGATCCCCAGCATGAAGGGCGGCTCGCCCACGGCCTTCGAGCGGAACACCGTCTCCTCGCGGTTCGGCGCATCCCAGAGCCGCACGTTGAACACCCGCGGCCGGTCGGAACAGGCCGGGATCTTGTAGGTCGAGGGGGCGTGGGTCGTCAGCTGCCCCTTCGCGTTCCACACCAGCTCCTCGGTGGTCAGCCAGCCCGCGCCCTGCACATAGGCGCCCTCGACCTGCCCGATGTCGAGCGCGGGGTTCAGCGAGGATCCCGCGTCATGCACGATGTCGGTGCGCAGGATCCGGTTCTCGCCGGTCAGCGTGTCGATCACCACCTCGGTCACCGCCGCGCCATAGGCGAAGTAATAGAACGGCCGACCGCGCCCGGCGACGCGGTCCCAGCTGATCTTCGGCGTGGCATAGAAGCCGGTCGAGGACAGCGACACCCGCGCGCCATAGGCGGCCAGCGCCACCTCGGCAAAGGACCAGTCCCTGCCCGGCACCGCGACGCGGCCGCCGGCAAAGACCACCTCGCCCGGGGCACAACCCTCGCGTGCCGCCAGGAACCCGGCCAGCCGCTCGCGCAGGGTCTCGCAGGCGGCCTGCACCGCCATGCCGTTCATGTCGGCGCCCGAGGAGGCCGCCGTGGCCGAGGTGTTGGGCACTTTCGCGGTATCGCTCGCGGTGATCCGCACCGCCTCGGTGTCGATGCCGAAGACCCGCGCCGCGACCTGACAGACCTTGCGGTGCAGCCCCTGTCCCATCTCGGTGCCACCGTGATTGAGCAGGACCGAGCCGTCGGAATAGACATGCACCAGCGCGCCGGCCTGGTTCAGATGGGTCAGCGTGAAGGAGATGCCGAATTTCACCGGGCTCAGCGCGATGCCACGCTTCAGGGTTCGATTTTTGCTGTTCCAGACGGCGATCTCGGCCTTGCGGGCGGTGTAATCGCTTGATTTCTCCAAGTCCGCCAGCAGCCCGTGCAGGATGAAATCCTCCACCTCCTGACCGTAATGGGTCGTCTGCTTTTTCTTGGCCGAAATACTCTCGGGGGGGCTCGGGGGGGCAGACGGCCCCCCCGTCGGGGGCAGGGGCACGGCCTCGTCATAGAAGTTGCGCCGGCGCAGCTCGGCGGGCTCGATGCCGATCACATGCGCCAGATGCTCGATCGCGCGCTCGATGCCCAGCATCCCCTGCGGCCCGCCGAAGCCGCGATAGGCGGTGTTCGACTGGGTATTGGTGCGCAGCCGGTGGCTTTCGACCCGCAGCGCCGGGATGAAATAGGCGTTGTCGGCGTGCAGCATCGCGCGGTCGCAGACCGGCAGGCTGAGGTCGGGCGACCAGCCGCAGCGGGCGAGCTGGATGAACTCGGCGCCGAGAAGCCTGCCCGCGGCATCGGCGCCGATGCGGTAGTGGATGCGGAAATCGTGACGCTTGCCGGTGATCACCATGTCGTCGTCGCGGTCGTAGCGCATCTTGCACGCCCGCCCGGTCAGCCGCGCCGCCACCGCGCAGGCGATGGCGAGGTGATTGCCCTGGCTCTCCTTGCCGCCAAAGCCGCCGCCCATCCGCCGCATCTCGACCCGCACGTCATGCATGTGCAGGCCAAGCGCCTCGGCGACCTTGTGCTGCACCTCGGTCGGGTGCTGTGACGAGCAGCGGATGGTGACGCCGATATCCTCGGGCAGCGCCAGCGCCGCCTGGCCTTCCAGATAGAAATGCTCCTGCCCGCCGATCTCGACCGTGCCCTCGGCGAGATGGGTAGCATTGGCCAGCGCCGGCTCGACCTCGCCGCGCGACCACACGACCGGGCCGCCCTCGAACCGGCTGTTGGCGGCCAGCGCCGCGTCGAGCGTCAGGATCGGCCTGCGGGGGGCATAGCGGATGCGGCCCTTGCGCGCCGCGACACGGGCGGCACGGTGGCTTTCGGCGACGACAAGGAACATCGGCTGGCCGATGTAATGCACCTCGCCCTCGGCCAGCACGGGCTCGGGCAGTGGCGCGGGGGAGGCGTCATTGGCGAAAGGCATGTCCGCCGCGGTCAGCACCGCGACGACGCCGGGGCTTTGCCGCACCGCACTCAGGTCGATCTCCTCGATCATGGCGCTCGCCTCGGTCGAAAGACCGAAGGCCAGATGCAGCGTGCCCGCCGGGCAGGGGATATCGTCGACATAGCGCGCGCGGCCGGTGACGTGCAGCTCGGCCGAGTCATGGGGCAGGGGGGCGCCGACGCTCATGCCTGCACCTCCAGCACCGAGACGGGCTCGCCCGACCGCTCGCGCAGGTAGCGCAGCGCCATCGCCTGCGCGGCCTGCATCCGGTAGGCGGCCGAGGCGCGCATGTCGCTCATCGGCGCGAAATCCTCGGCCAAGCTGGGCAGCGCGGCGGTGACGGCCTCTTCGGTGAAGGGCGCGCCGGTCAGCGCCGCCTCGAGCACCAAGGCGCGTTTCGGCACCCCGGCCATGCCGCCGAAGGCGATCCGCGCGCTTGCAATTTTCGAACCTTCTACGGTCAGATTGAGGCAGCCGCAGACAGCAGAAATGTCCTGATCGAACCTTTTCGACAGTTTGTAGCAGGCAAGCCCCGGTGCCGATTTCGGCACGCTCACGCTTTCGACGAATTCGCCCGGGTGGCGGTCCTGCTTGCGGTAGTCGAGGAAGAACTCCTCGAGCGGCAGGCTCCGGCGGGTGTCGCCAAGGCGCAGCGTCAGGGTGGCGCCAAGCGCGATCAGCGCCGGCGGTCCGTCGCCGATCGGCGAGCCATTGGCGATATTGCCGCCGATCGTCGCGGCCTGGCGCACCTGTTCGGAGGCGAAGCGGCGCAGGAGCCCCGCGAGCGCCGGATGCGGCCCCTCGGCCCAGGCCCGCAGCGCGGCGATGGTGACGCCGGCGCCGATGGTGAAACCGGTCCCGGTCTCGGTGATCTCGGCAAGTTCGGTGCAGCCGCCGAGGAAGGCAACCGCGGGCAGGGTGCGCAGCTGCTTCGTCACCCACAGCCCGACATCGGTCGCGCCGGCGATCAGCACCGCCTCGGGATGGGCCGGATACCAGGCGGCGAGTTCGTCGGCGGAGCGGGGCAGGAAGGCGGGGGCTGTCTGCCCCGGCACCCCCGCCCGCATGTCTTGGGGTGTTTCAGGCAAGGTGAAGGCGCGGTCAGCCGCGAGCCAGTCGGCGGCGGGCGCGTCCTTTGCCGCTTCGGCGGCGCGGATGATCGGCGCATAGCCGGTGCAGCGGCACAGGTTGCCGGCGAGGATGTCGTCGTGATCGGTGCGGTGGTTCAGGTGCGCCGTCGCCATCGAGACGACGAAGCCCGGGGTGCAGAAGCCGCACTGGCTGCCGTGGCACTCGACCATCGCCTTCTGCACCGGGTGCAGGGTGCCGTCGGGGGCGGCGATGCCCTCGACCGTGCGCAGCGCCTTGCCGGCGATCTGCGGCATCATCATCAGGCAGGCATTCACCGCGCGTGCGCCCGAGGCGTCGCTCACCATCACCGTGCAGGCGCCGCAATCGCCCTCGTTGCAGCCTTCCTTGGTGCCGGTCAGCCCCTCGGCGCGCAGCCAGTCGAGCACGCTGAGGGTGGGGTCGTCGAACCGCGCCACCCGGGTTTCTCCGTTCAGAAGAAACGAGATTTCCATGGTCATGTCCGCCGCGATACCGATGTTTTCGACCCCGCGCCCGATGCGGCATAGAGCGGAGGGCTCTCCCATCCCCCCAGAAAAGCCCAAGCGCCGGGTCTTGGCAAGGGTGGGGGAGCGGAGGGCTGCGAGAATTTTGACCTGTTGATTAAATTTTAAGCTGCCCGGGGAGGCCGCGCGCCCCCTTCCGCCCGCCGCCGCCGCCGCTTATCCTGCCGCCATGGCCGATCCCCGATTCATCCACCTGCGTGTGCACACCGAATATTCGCTGCTCGAGGGCGCGATGCCGGTGAAGAAGCTGATCAAGATGTGCGACGCGGCGAATATCCCCGCCGTCGCCGTCACCGACACCAATGTCATGTTCTCGGCGCTCGAGTTCTGCACCACCGCGAAGGAATACGGGCTGCAGCCGATCATGGGCTGTCAGACCGCGGTCACCTTCGAGGAGAGCCGGCCGGGCGAGAAGCCGAAGATGCCCGCCCCGGTCGTGCTGCTGGCGCAGACCGAGGCCGGCTACATGAACCTGATGAAGCTCTCGACCTGTCTATACATCGACAAGAACGGGATGCTGCCGCAGGTCTCGCTCGAGGATCTGCAGGCCCATTCCGAGGGGCTCATCTGCCTCACCGGCGGCGCCGAGGGGCCGGTGGGCCGGCTCATTCAGTCGGGCCAGCTGCCGAAGGCGCGCGATTTTCTCGAGCAGCTCGCCGCGATCTATCCCGACCGGCTCTATGTCGAGCTGCAGCGCCATCCGGGCGAGGGCGGGCGGCTGATGGAGGGCGAGCGCGCGACCGAGCGGCCCTTCCTCGAGCTGGCCTATGAGATGGGGCTGCCGATCGTCGCGACGAACGAGGTGTTCTTTCCGAAGACCGCGATGTTCGAGGCGCATGACGCGATGCTGTGCATCGCCGAGGGCAGCTATGTCGACCAGATCGAGCCGCGCCGGCGCCTGACGCCGCAGCATTACTTCAAGTCCGAGGCGGAGATGGTCGCGCTGTTTGCCGACCTGCCGGAGGCGGTGGAGAACACCGTCGAGATCGCCAAGCGCTGTGCCTTCGCCGTCTACAAGCGCCCGCCGCTCCTGCCGAAATTTGCCGACAACGAGGTCGAGGAGCTGCGCCGCCAGGCCTGGGAAGGGCTGAAGAACCGGCTTGCGGTGATCCCGCATGCCTGCCCGGTCGAGGAATACGAGGCACGGCTGAAATTCGAGCTGGGCATCATCGAGCAGATGGGCTTCCCGGGCTACTTCCTGATCGTGGCCGACTTCATCAAATGGGGCAAGGCGCATGACATCCCGGTGGGGCCGGGGCGCGGCTCGGGCGCGGGCTCGCTCGTCGCCTATGCGCTCACCATCACCGACCTCGACCCGATGCGCTATGCGCTGCTGTTCGAACGCTTCCTGAACCCGGAACGCGTCTCGATGCCCGACTTCGACGTCGACTTCTGCATGGACCGGCGCGAAGAGGTGATCAAATACGTGCAGCAGAAATACGGGCGCAACAAGGTGGGCCAGATCGCCGCCTTCGGGGCGCTGCTGTCGAAGGCCGCGGTGCGCGACGTCGGCCGCGTGCTGCAGATGTCCTATGGTCAGGTCGACAAGCTGTCGAAGATGATCCCGGTCGAGGGGGTGAAGCCGGTTTCGATCGAGAAGGCCCTCGCCGACGAGCCGCGTTTGCGCGAGGCCGCGAAGGAGGAGGTCGTCGGCCGCCTTCTGAACTATGCCCAGCAGATCGAGGGGCTGTTGCGCAACGCCTCGACCCATGCCGCGGGCGTGGTGATCGGCGACCGGCCGCTCGACGAGCTGGTGCCGCTTTACCAGGATCCGCGCTCGGACATGCCGGCCAGCCAGTTCAACATGAAATGGGTGGAAAAGGCCGGTCTGGTGAAGTTCGACTTCCTCGGGCTGAAGACGCTGACGGTGATCCAGAACGCGGTGAACCTGATCCGCAAGTCGGGCCGGCCGCTGCATGTCGATGCCGCGGGCAACACGCTTTACGAGCCCGCCGAGGGCGCCGAGAACCAGATCAACGCGATCCCGATCGACGACGCGAAGACCTACGAGCTTTACGCCCGCGCCCATACCGTCGCCGTGTTCCAGGTGGAATCGACGGGGATGATGGACGCGCTCAGGCGCATGAAGCCCACCTGCATCGAGGATATCGTCGCGCTCGTGGCGCTCTATCGCCCGGGCCCGATGGAGAACATCCCGGTCTATTGCGAGGTGAAGCACGGGCTGCGGCCGCTCGAATCGCTGCATCCGACGATCGACCCGATCCTGAAGGAAACGCAGGGCATCATCGTCTATCAGGAACAGGTGATGCAGATCGCCCAGGTGATGGGGGGCTACAGCCTCGGCGGCGCCGACCTGCTGCGCCGCGCCATGGGCAAGAAGATCGCCGAGGAGATGGCGAAGGAACGCCCGAAGTTCATCGAGGGCGCGAAGAAGACCCACAACATCGACGCGAAGAAGGCCGGCGAGGTCTTCGACCTGCTCGAGAAATTCGCGAACTACGGCTTCAACAAGTCGCACGCCGCGGCCTATGCGCTGGTGTCCTACCAGACCGCCTGGCTGAAGGCGAACCACCCGGTCGAGTTCATGGCCGGCGTGATGAACTGCGATATCCATCTGACCGACAAGCTCTCGACCTATATGGGCGAGGTGCGGCGCGCCCTTGGCATCACCGTGGTGCCGCCCTGCGTGAACCGCTCGCTCGCCACCTTCGACGTGGTGAACCAGCAGCTCGTCTATGCGCTCGGCGCGCTGAAGAACGTCGGGGTCGAGGCGATGAAGCTGATCGTCGAGGCGCGCGACGATATGCCGTTCCGCGACCTGTTCGACTTCGCCCGGCGCTGCGACATGAAGCGCATCGGCAAGCGGCCCTTGGAAATGCTGGCGCGCGCGGGTGCCTTCGACCAGCTCGACCCGAACCGGCGGCGGGTGTTCGAAAGCCTCGAGGGGCTGATGGCCTGGTCCGCCGCGGTGGCCGAGGCCAAGGCCTCGGCGCAGGTGTCGCTCTTTGGCGATGCGGGCGACGACCTGCCGCCGCCGCGGATCGCCGATGTCGACGACTGGCTGCCGTCCGAGCGGCTGGCAGAGGAACACAAGGCCATCGGCTTTTACCTCTCGGGTCACCCGCTTGACGACTATCTGCCTGCGTTGAAACGCAAAAACGTGATGACCCTGGCCGAGATCGCGGCCAAGGCGCAAGGCGGGCCGTTCATCGGCAAGATCGCCGGTCAGGTCGCCGTGCGGCAGGAGCGCAAGTCCGCGAAGGGCAACCGCTTCGCCTTCGTCTCGATGTCGGACCCGACCGGGCCCTTCGAGGTGACGGTGTTTTCCGATACGCTCGAGGCCACGCGGCAATACCTCGAACCCGGGCAGGCGGTGGTGCTGACGGTCAAGGTCGATGTCGAGGGCGAGACGGTGAAGATGCTCGCGCAGGGCGCGCAGCCGATCGACCAGGTCACTGCCGATGCCGGCAGTCTGGGGCTGATGATCCATGTCGAGACACCCGAGGCGGTGGGCTCGATTGCCGCGCTGCTCGAGCGGATCGGCGGCGAGGGCAAGGTGCGCTCGCGCGGGCCGGTGCATTTCACCGTCTATGACAGCGAGCGCAATTGTCGCTATCAGCTCTGCGCCGGCAAGGAATTTCCGGTGAACCCGAAGGTGAAGGGCGCGATCCGCTCGTTGCGGGGTGTTGCCCTCGTCGAGGAGGTCTGAGCCGCGTCTCGCGGCTCAGTAATGCGGCGGCTTCTGGTCGGCGAGCGGGATCTGCCCGCCGTCCGAAAATTCGCGCTCGGCCTCGCGCTCCATCAGCAGCCCGACGCCGCGCGCCAGACGCGCAATCTCGCGCTCCTGCCGGGCGACGACGTCGCTCAGCTCTTCCACCGTCTTCACGAGGAACGCCATCTGTTCCTCGAGCCGCTCGATCCGGTCCGTCATTTTCCCTCCGGCGCTTGCCGCGCGGCAGCCCATCCGCTACACCCTCGCCCGAGAAACGATCGGGTGCAAGGCCATGTCCAGCGAGAAGAAACCGCGCCGTCCGCGCGCGGAAACGCCGAAGGGGTTTCGCGACTATTTCGGCTCGGAAGTGACCGAGCGGACCGAAATGCTCGCCACCATCGCGGACGTCTATCGCGCCCATGGCTTCGATCCGCTCGAAACCTCGGCGGTGGAGACGGTCGAGGCCCTGGGCAAGTTCCTGCCCGATGTCGACCGGCCGAACGAAGGCGTTTTCGCCTGGCAGGACGAGGGCGGCGACTGGCTGGCGCTGCGCTATGACATGACCGCGCCGCTTGCGCGCGTCGCGGCGCAGTTCCGCAATGACCTGCCCAGCCCTTACCGGCGCTATACGATGGGCCCGGTCTGGCGCAACGAGAAGCCCGGCCCCGGCCGCTTCCGCCAGTTCTATCAATGCGACGCCGACACCGTGGGCGCACCCTCGGTCGCGGCCGATGCCGAGATCTGCGGCATGCTGGCCGATGCGCTGGAAGCCGTCGGCATTCCGCGCGGCGACTATGTGGTGCGGGTGAACAACCGCAAGGTGCTGAACGGGGTGATGGAGGTCGCGGGCGTGCTCGACCCGACCGACCCCGAGAAATTCGCGGCCGAGCGCGGCATCGTGCTGCGCGCGATCGACAAGTTCGACAAGTTCGGCGAGACGGGCGTGCGCGCGCTGATCGGCAAGGGGCGGCTTGACGAGTCGGGCGACTTCACCAAGGGCGCCGGGCTGACCGACGCACAGGCCGATGTGGTGATGGGCTTCATGGAGGCGAAGCGCGACACCGGCGCCGCCACCGTCGCGCGGCTACGCGAGCTGGTCGCGGGCTCGGCCCTTGGTGCCGAGGGGGTGGACGAGCTTGAACTCATCGCCGCGCTCCTCGACGGGCAGGGCTATGGCCCGGACCGCATCGTCATCGACCCCTCGGTGGTGCGCGGGCTTGGCTATTATACCGGCCCGGTCTTCGAGGCCGAACTGACCTTCGAGATCCTCGACGAGAAGGGGCGCAAGCGCTCCTTCGGCTCGGTCGCGGGCGGCGGGCGCTATGACGACCTCGTCAAGCGCTTCACCGGCCAGACCGTGCCGGCGACCGGCGTCTCGATCGGCGTCGACCGGCTGCTGGCCGCGCTGCGCGCCAAGGGGCGGATCGGTGGCACGGCACAGGGCCCCGTCGTCGTGACGGTGATGGACCGCGACCGGATGGGCGACTATCTCGCCATGGCGTCGGAGCTGCGCCGTGCCGGGCTGCGCGCCGAGGTCTATCTGGGCAATCCGAAGAACTTCGGCAATCAGCTCAAATATGCCGACAAGCGCGAAAGCCCGGTCGCGATCATCCAGGGCACCGACGAGGCCGCCCGAGGCGTCGTGCAGATCAAGGACCTGGTGCTGGGCGCGAAGATCGCCGCCTCGGCCAGCCTTGAGGAGTGGAAGAACCAGCCCGCGCAGGTCGAGGTGCCGCGCGAGGAGATGGTGGCCACGGTGAAACGCATGCTGGGGTTGGGCCTGTGATGGCGTCGAAACCCCGTTCCCGCGAGATCGGCGAGCGCCTTCTGGGCGCCTTCCTGCGGGCCGGCGCCGCCGAGGTCACGCCCGACATCCTGCAGCCGGCCGAGACCCTGCTTGATCTTTACGGCGAGGATATCCGCGCCCGGGCCTATGTCACCTCGGACCCGCTGCGCGGCGAGATGATGCTGCGTCCCGACTTCACCGTGCCGGTGGTCGAGGCGCATATGGCGGGCGGCGCCGAGCCGGCGCGCTATTGCTACATGGGCGAGGTCTTCCGCCGGCAGGATCACCGCGGCGCGGCGCGGGCGAACGAATATCTGCAGGCGGGCTACGAGGTCTTCGACCGCGAGGACCCCGAGGCCGCCGATGCCGAGGTCTTCGCGCTCTTCGCCCGGCTGCTGGCACATCTGCGGCTGACCAGCACGATCGGCGACATCGGCATCCTGCGCGCCGCGGTCGAGGGCATCGAGACCATCGCGCCGCGCAAGGCGGCGCTTGCCCGCCACATCTGGCGGCCGCGCCGCTTCCACAGCCTGTTGCAGCGCTATGCCGGGCTCACCCCGGTGCCGGGCGGGCGGGCGTCGCTGCTTGCCGCCGGGGCGCCCGAGGGGGCGCCCTGGATCGGGCTGCGCAGCCCCGAGGAGATGGCAGCCCGCATCGCCGTGCTGCGCGCCGATGCCGCCGCCGCGCCGATCCCCGCCGAGATCGTCGCGCAGCTCGACGCGCTTTTCGCGCTGAGCTGTCCGGCCGAGGAGGCGCCGGCGCGTCTGTCGGCCCTTGGCCTCGCCTCGCTGCCGCCGGCAATTGCCCGGCTCGAGCGGCGCCTTGCCGCAATGGCCGCGCGCGGCATCGACACCTCGGCGCTGCGCTTCGAGGCAAGCCATGGCCGCGCCACGATGGAATATTACGACGGCTTCGTCTTCACCTTCACCGCCGCAGACCCGGCGCTGCCGCCGGTGGCCTCGGGCGGGCGCTATGACGCGCTGACCCGGTTCCTCGGGCAGGGGCGCGAGATTCCGGCCGTGGGCGGGGTGATCCGCCCGGGGCTGGTGGCCGATCTGGAGGCGCAGGCATGAGCGCGATCAAGCTGGGCGTGCCCTCGAAGGGGCGGCTGATGGAGAAGACCTTCGACTGGTTCGCTGCGCGCGGCATCCGGCTGCGCCGCACCGGGTCGGAGCGCGAATATGCGGGCGCGGTCGAGGGCGCCGAGAAGGTCGAACTGGTGCTGCTCTCGGCGGGCGAGATTCCGCGCGAGCTGGCAGCCGGGCGCATCCATCTGGGTGTCACCGGCTCGGACCTCGTGCGCGACAAGCTCGCCGACTGGCAGACGCTGGTCGAGGAGCTGGCGCCGATGGGCTTTGGCCATGCCGATCTGATCATCGCGGTGCCGGCGTGCTGGGCCGATGTCGACACGCTCGAGGACCTCGACGCCGCCGCGCATGCCTTCCGCGCAGCGCATGGCCACCGGCTGCGGATCGCGACGAAATATCACCGTCTGGTGCGCGAGTTCCTGACCCGCGAGGGGATTGCCGACTGGCAGCTGGTCGACAGCCAGGGCGCGACCGAGGGCACGGTGAAGAACCTGACCGCCGAGGCGATCGCCGACATCACCTCTTCGGGCGAGACGCTGCGGGCGAACCACCTGAAGATTCTCTCGGACGGGCTCATCCACAGCTCGCAGGCGACGCTTTTCGCCTCGCGCATGGCCGATTGGGCGGGGCTCGAGGCCTCGCGCGCGGCGCTGATGGCACAGCTCGGGCTTGTCTCGCGTTAAGCGATGCAGACTGGAATGCCGACGCGGCCGGGCATCGTCTCGGCCGTTTTCGTCCGGGCAGTGCACCGGATGCGTTGGCCCCGGGGCGCAGGCGACGGGGCAGGCGCGACAGCGGCACAACCGGCGGGAGGTTCCAAATTTGTTTTTGGGGGGATGTGGTGGCAGCCCGTAGGGGAGTCGAACCCCTCTTTTCAGGTTGAAAACCTGACGTCCTAACCGATAGACGAACGGGCCACCGTTTCCGCTTCAGCGCGTTGCTGCGCGGCGTGGAGCGGTGTTTAGGCGAGCTTCGCGTGACTCGCAAGAGGGTTTTTTCAGTTTCTCGCAACTTTCTTCACGCCCGCGCGATCGGGCCGAAAAACGCCTTTCCTCAAGAGGTTGGCCCAAGCTCAGGCGCGTGCGGCATCGTCGAGGCGCAGCTGCACCTTGCGCCGGCCGCCCCAGGTGTTGATCTCGAGCTTGCCCGCCAGGTGAAAGCGCCCCGCGCCGCCTGCGCTCAGCGCCGGGCCAAGCGGGCCGTCGAAGGCGCCAAAGGCCACGGCCTCGATCCGCGAGCCCAGCCCGTCGCCGAGCGAGAAGCGCAGATGGCTTTCGCCGATCCGGCGCGGGCCGGTCACCTCCATGTCGGGAAAGGCGAAGCGCGGGGCAGGGGCGCCCTGGCCGAAGGGGCCGGCGCGCTCGAGGTCCTCGATCAGCTGCACGGTGGCGGCGCCGGGCATCAACAACCCGTCGAGGCGCAGATCGCGCGGCCCGCCCGCACCCGCACCCTGCCGCGCGAGCAGCTCGCTCAGCCGCGCCATGGCGGGTTCCAGCGCCTCGGCCGCGACGGTGAGCCCTGCCGCCATCCGGTGCCCGCCGCCCTTCAGCAGCAGCCCCTCGGCCGCGACGCGCTGCACCGAGGCGCCGAGATCGACGCCCGCCACCGAGCGCGCCGAGCCCTTGCCGATGCCGTTCTCCAGCCCGATCACCACCGCGGGACGGTTCGTCGCCTCCTTCAGCCGGGCCGCGACGATGCCCACCACGCCCGGGTGCCAGCCTTCGCCCGCCGCCCAGACGAGCGGCGCGTCGAGACCGCGTTCCTCGGCCTGCGCAAGGGCCGCGTCGCGGACCCGGTTCTCGATCTCGCGCCGTTCGGCGTTCAGCTGGTCGAGCCGGGCGGCGAGCGCCTCGGCCTCGGCCCGGTCGGCGGTGGCCAGAAGCCGCGCGCCAAGGTCCGAGGCGCCGATCCGCCCGCCCGCATTCACCCGCGGGCCAAGGACGAAGCCGAGATGGTAGGCCGAGGGCGCCTGGTCGAGCCGCGCGACGTCGGAGAGTGCGACGAGCCCCGGCCGCTCGCGCCGCGCCATCACCTTCAGCCCCTGCCGCACCAGCGCCCGGTTCACCCCGATCAGCGGCGCGACATCGGCGACGGTCGCCAGCGCCACGAGGTCGAGAAGCCCCATCAGGTCGGGGCCCTTCACGCCCTTCTCGCGCAGCTGCCGGTTCGCCTCTACCAGCATCAGGAAGACCACCGAGGCGGCGCAGAGATGGCCGAGCGATCCATCCTCGTCGAGCCGGTTCGGGTTCACCACGGCGAGCGCCTCGGGCAGGGTCTCGGCGCCGAGGTGGTGGTCGAGGATCACCACATCGGCGGGCCTCGCCGCGGCGACCGGCTCGTGGCTGAGCGTGCCACAGTCGACGCAGACGATCAGCGGGTGGTCCTTGGCAAGCGCCTGCATCGCCGGCACGTTCGGGCCATAGCCCTCGTCGATGCGGTCGGGGATATAGAGCGTCGCCTCGCGGCCGAGCGCGCGCAGCCAGGTCAGCAGAAGCGCCGCCGAGGACCCGCCATCGACGTCGTAATCGGCGAAAACGGCGATGCGTTCGCGCCCGTCGAGCGCGCGCAGGAAGCGGGCCGCGGCCTTTTCCATGTCGCGCAGGCTGCGCGGGTCGGGCAGCAGCTCGCGCAGGGTGGGTTCGAGGAAGCCCGCGGCCTCCTCTGGCGCGACGCCACGGGCGACGAGCACGCGGGCAAGCGGCAGCGGCAGGCGCGTCTCGCGCGCCATCGCCTCGGCAAGGCGGTCGGCCTCGTCCGTGGGGCCGATCCAGCGCCGCCCGGTCAGCGACGCTTCGACATCGAGGAATGCACTCATGCCCTTGCCATAACCGATCGGCGCGCGGCCTGCCAGCGCTGGCTCAGGCGCCGACGGCCTTGCGCACCATGTCCCAGTAGATCGTCCCGACGGTGTCGAGGCTGAGCCGCCCGCCCTCGCGATACCAGGTGTTCACCCCGGTCAGCATGGCGATGATCGCGAGCGTTGCAAGCTTGGTGTCGGGCAGTGCAAAGACCCCCGCCGCGCGGCCGGCGATCAGGATCTTTTCCAGTTCGGTCTCGTAGGCGCGGCGCAGCCCCTCGATCACCGCGAAGTTTTCGGGGCCGAGGTTGCGCAGCTCCATGTAGCTCAGGAACACCGCCTCGGCCCGGGTCAGGTTGAAGCGGATGTGAAAGCGCACGAAGGTTTCCAGCGCGGCAAGCGGCTCGGCCGTCGGCGCGACCTCGGCCCAGGCGGAAAGCAGCTCTTCCATGTGGCTTTTCAACAGATCGAAAAGCAGCGCCTCCTTGTCGGGGGTATAGAGGTAGAGCGCCCCCGCCTGCACGCCCACGGCCGCCGCGATCTGCCGCATCGAGACCGCGGCAAAGCCGTGGCGCGCGAACAGGCGCTGCGCCTCGGCGCGGATGCGCGGGCCGGTGATCTCGGAATGGGAGCCTGTCTTGCGTGCCATCGGCACAGGTTATCTGAACATTTGTTCAGTATCAAACCCCGGCTGTTGCGGGCGGCGCGGCGGCTCTGGTCAGCGCCGGCGGGCGGGCTTATGGTCGGGCCGTTGACAGGAGCCGCCATGACCCGCCTTGCCCTTGCCCTCGGTCTTCTTGCGCTTGCCGGTTGCGGTGCGCCCGGTGCGGACTATCCCGCGCTGGTGCCGATGGAGACGCTGCTCTCCGACGCGCCGCTGACGCCCGACCCGGCGCCGGCGCTCGAGGCGCGGGCGGATGCGTTGCGCGCGCGTGCCGCGGCGATCCGCGCCGAGCAACCCTGAGCCGGCTTCGACGCGTTGCAAGGTTGCGCCCGACAGGCTAACAGGGCTCAAGACCAATCCAGCGCAAGAGGTTCCCATGTCCGCCCCCGACGTTTCCCCGCTCCGCCTCGGCATCGCCGGGCTCGGCACCGTCGGCATCGGTGTGGTCAAGATCGTGCAGCGCCATGCCGATCTGCTGTCCGTGCGCTCGGGCCGGCCGGTGGTGATCACTGCCGTCTCGGCGCGCGACCGCACCAAGAACCGCGATGCGGATCTGTCGGGCTATGCCTGGGAAAGCGACCCGGTGGCGCTGGCGCAGCGCGACGATATCGACGTCTTCGTCGAGCTGATGGGCGGGCACGAGGGCGCGGCGAAGGATGCGATGGAAGCGGCGCTGAACTCCGGCAAGGATGTGGTGACGGCGAACAAGGCGCTGCTCGCTCATCACGGTCAGCAGCTTGCCGAGAGTGCCGAGGCGCTTGGCCGGGTGATCCGTTTCGAGGCGGCGGTGGCGGGTGGCATCCCGGTCATCAAGGCGCTGACCGAGGGGCTTTCCGGCAATGCGATCCGCCGCGTGATGGGGGTGATGAACGGCACCTGCAACTACATCCTGACCCGGATGGAAAGCGCGGGCCTGCCCTACGAGACGGTGTTCGAGGAGGCGCGCGCGCTTGGCTATCTCGAGGCCGATCCGACCCTCGACGTTGGTGGCATCGACGCGGGCCACAAGCTGGCGATCCTCGCCGCCATCGCCTTCGGCACCAAGGTCAGCTTCGACGCGGTGCAGCTCGAGGGCATCGGCAAGATCTCGATCGACGACATCCGCCGGGCCGACGACATGGGCTACAAGATCAAGCTGCTCGGCGTGGCGCAGATCACCGGGCGCGGGCTCGAGCAGCGGATGATGCCCTGCCTCGTGCCCTCGTCCTCGCCCTTCGGCCAGCTGCAGGGCGGCACCAACATGGTGCTGCTCGAGGGCGATTCGGTCGGCCAGATCGTGCTGCGCGGTGCCGGTGCGGGCGAGGGGCCGACCGCCTCGGCGGTGATGGGCGATGTGGTCGACCTTGCGCGCGGGCTGCGGATGCCGACCTTCGGCCAGCCTGCGGCGACGCTCGCAGACCCGGTGCCGGCGGTGGCCTCGGCGCCGGCCGCCTACTATCTGCGGCTCGAGCTGATGGACAAGCCCGGTGCGCTGGCCAAGGTGGCGATGGTGCTGGGCGAGGCCGGGATCTCGATCTCGCGGATGCGCCAGTACGGCCATGCCGATACCACGGCGCCGGTGCTGATCGTCACCCACAAGACCACGCGCGACGCGATCGACCGCGCCATCGGCGGCTTCCCGGCGACCGGCGTCGTCGCGGGCGACGCGGTGGCGATGCGGATCGAAGAGGTCTGAGCGCGGCCGCGGCTGGGCAGGGGGCGGCGCGGTGCCGCCCAGGTGCCGGCCGTTAGCGTTCTCAGGGTTGTCAGCCTCGTGCGCCCGGGCTTAGCTGTTGCTGGCCCTTCGCGTTCGAGACAGGACAGACCATGACCCCCCTCATCGATTTCAACGACCGCATGCTTTCGCTGGGCCTTGCCCGTGTCTCCGAGGCGGCGGCGCATGCCTCGGCCCGGCTGATCGGCCGCGGGGACGAGAAGGCCGCCGATCAGGCCGCGGTGAATGCCATGCGCGAGCAGCTCAACAGCCTCGACATCCGGGGCGTCGTGGTGATCGGCGAGGGCGAGCGCGACGAGGCGCCGATGCTCTATATCGGCGAGAAAGTGGGCTCCGGCACCGGCCCGGCGGTCGATATCGCGCTTGACCCGCTCGAAGGCACCACGCTCACCGCGAAGGACATGCCGAACGCGCTGACCGTCGTGGCGATGGCACCGCGCGGCACGCTCTTGCATGCCCCCGACGTCTATATGGAGAAGCTGGCGATCGGCCCGGGCTATCCGACCGACATCGTCTCGCTCGAGATGACGCCGACCGAGCGGGTGCTGGCGCTGGCCAAGGCACAGGGCAGGCGGCCCGAGGACATCACCTGTTGCATCCTCGAACGCGACCGCCACGTCGAACTGATCCGCGAAGTGCGCGAGACCGGCGCCGCGATCCGTCTGATCACCGACGGGGACGTTGCCGGGGTGATCCATTGCGCCGAGCCCGATTCCACCGGCATCGACATCTACATGGGCTCGGGCGGCGCGCCGGAAGGCGTGCTGGCGGCCTCGGCGCTGAAATGCATGGGCGGGCAGATGTGGGGCAAACTCCTGTTCCGCAACGATGACGAGCGCGGCCGCGCGGCCAAGGCCGGGATCACCGATCTCGACAAGATCTACACCCGCGACGAGCTGGTGAAGTCGGACGTGATCTTTGCCGCGACCGGCGTCACCAATGGCTCGATCGTGCGCGGCGTGAAACGCGAACCGACCTACATCGAGACCGAGACGATCCTGATGCGCTCGAAGACCGGCTCGGTGCGGCGCATGATCTATCGCAACCCGGTTCGCTGAGCGCGCCCTGCGCCCTGCCAAAGACGCGAAACGCCGGGTCCGCGGGGCCGGCGTTTTGCGTGCAGGGTCAGTTGTTGTCGGACCATTTCGTGCGCGGCCCGCGCGGACGGGTGACGACGAACTCGCTGAAGCGCAGCCGCGCGTTCAGCCCGATCGTGGTGGAGTTCCGCCCGTCGAGGGTCAGGCCCTTTTCGCCGATGTCGAAGATCGGCCAGTACAGATACGAGGCCTCGACGATCGCCGCGGAATCCCCCGCCGCCATCATCGGGATCGCCCCGGCCATGGCGTCGAGCATCGACTGGGTATAGGCCTCGTGGCCGCCGGTGGCATGGGAGGCGGGCGAGCTGGGCGTGCTGTCCGACGCACGCAGCTTGACCCGCTTGCTGGTGCCGTCGCAAACGCGCGTGTCCGTTTCGGTCGCCTCGCAGGAGATCAGCGTGACCCGGATCCAGCTTTGCCCGTCGCCGCTCGAACGGGTGGCGGCATCGAAGATCTTCTTGACCCCGTCGACATAGGCCGGCCCGATCGGGTCGCGCACGCGCGAGATCAGGTCGGCCACGGTATAGGTGGTGCGGGACACCACGGCGCGCATGCGGAAGGCGTCGTAGAACTGATAGGCGACCATGAACCAGCCGAGCAGCAGCACGGCGCCGAACAGCCCCTCGATCGCCACCGAGCCGCGGTTTTGCCTGAGGAAACGGTGCAGGAAACGCAGCGGCATCATCAATTCCTCGGCTCGTTGACATAGGCGGTCATCGCGACAAGGGCGAAACGGCCGCTTGCGTCCTTCACCAGCGCGGCGCCAAGCGGGTCCATATCGGACATCGCCTTCAGCTTCAGACAGGCGCGCACCACCATCAGCTGGTTCGAGGCGCCGTAATCGAGTGTCGGGTTCAGCTCCGTGGTGCTGCTCGAGTCGGTGCACATGGTGCCGTTGGTGTTGGAGAGCTGCCAAGTCGTGGTGTCGACCGGGAAGATCTCGACCGCGAGGTTCTCGGTGCAGTCGGGCACATAGCGGATGGCCGCGCAGATCTTCTGCTTCAGCTGGTCATGTGTCAGGTTGACCAGGTTGCCAAGCCGCAGCTCGCGGGTTGCCACGTCGACGGCGCGTTCGAGCAGGATCTGGCGCAGGTTCGTCACCATCATCTCGACCCCGGCCAGCATGATCATGAAGAACAGCGGCAGCCAGAAGAGCGTCGGGATGGTGACGGCGCCGTCCTCGTGCCGAAGCCGGTGCATCAGGTGGGGTCCGGGGCGGTGGGTCCTGCGCATCTGTCGCCCCCCTCAGTTCGTCAGCCGCAGCGCGTTGATCGCCGAGGCGATCGAGGTGAAGGCGTCGGTCAGATCCTCGGCGTTGACGTCATAGGCATAGCCCGCCGAGGTCGCGCATTGCGACAGGATCGCCTTGCCTTCGGTCGGGGCGTTCACCGCGACGGTGAAGACATAGATGCCGTGCGTGCGGTCCTTGGCGACGTCGCACAGCTTCAGCAGCGCCGTGTCCTTCTGGCTGAATTCCGACTGCACCGCCATGTCGTTGTAGATGCTGGTCTTGTTGGCAGAGCCGTTGGCGGCCCGCAGCGAATTGTAGAGGAAGGTGTTGATCACATATTGCAGGGTGTAGCCCTTGCTCCACACCGTCTCCCAGCTGATCGGATAGCGGTTCGTGCCGGGCGAGCTGTACCAAGAGCCGGTCGACAGCTTGTAGTAAGGCTGGCTGCGGCCCGGGACGTAGTAATAGAGGTTGTTCCACCAGGTGCTGTTCGTGCTCGAATCCGCAAAGGCCGTGGCGCTGTAGGTCGACACGAAGCCGGAAGCGCCGGTGCGATAGGCGGCCTTGGTCGAATAGGAACGGGTGTTCTGCCCGTCGGTCATCAGCACCAGCACCTTCATCGAACTGTTGTTGGTCGTCTGCGTGCCGTCGTTGTAGTCGAAGGGGCGCCCTGCGAGGTCGCTGCTCACGTAGCCTGCGGATTTCATCGCATTGAGCGCGTCGCGCGCAGCCGGGTCGAGCAGCGCAAGCCCCCAGCGGGCGCCGACGTCGATCGCGGTGTCGCCGCCCGGGGTGAGGGCGTTGATCGCGGTGTTGATCGTCGTCTGGTTGTTGGCGAAGGCCAGAACCGCCGCCGCGCTCGCATTCGGGCAGTTCGCGATATTGGTCCGGGTTGCCAGCGACCAGTTGCCCTGGCCAAGCGCGGGCTGCCCCCAATAGTCGAAGCTGTCGCCGAACATCGTGCGCTGCAATGCTCGGGTCGACGAAATGGCAAAATCGCCGTCGGACAGGGTCTCGATGTCGGCACAGGTGTTTTGCGTGTGATCGGTCGAGAGGTTGAACCCGACCGAAGTCCGCGGGCCGAGGGTGACCTGCTGGTTGTAGGGCACGATCGAGATCGAGAGCCGCCCGGCCGGCGCGCTTGCCGGTTGCACCGTTTTGAACATCTTGTCCACGAAGGCGAGGGCGGCCGGGCGCAGCTTGTCCATCCGGGTCGGGTAGCGGCCGTCATAGCTGCTGTTCGTCGGGTAATAGATGTTCTCGTTCATCGAGCCCGAGATATCGAGCACCAGCGAGATCTCGACATTGCCGATCTCTTCCTGCGCGGTGCTGGCGCCGGTCGCCTGCAACGAGTTGATGTTGATGAGCGAGCCGAAGATGGTGTGCATGTTGTCGGTGGCGGTCACCGTCACCCGGCGCCATTCGCCAAGGCTGCCTTCCTCGACGTGGGGGGTCGCGTCGAGATAGTCGAGCCCGGCCTTCTGCAAGTAATCCTCGACGACCAGGGTCGGGTCGAGCTCCTGCGACAGCGAGGCGGCGGCAAGCGCGGCGCGGTCGAGCGTGTTCTGGATCTTCGTGCGGCGTTCCTCCTGGCGCACGAAGTCGATCGAGATGCCGGTGCAGATCATCATCACCAGAAAGATCTGCAGCGCCAGCGGGATCAGGGCGCCGTCCTCGTCGCGCAGGAAACGGGCAAGCCGACGGGCGGTTCTGCTCTTGTGCCGGATACTCACCATGCTGCTCTCTCCACGCTTCTCCCGGCGCGGCGGCCGGGGGCGACGACTCTGCTCCGAGGGCAGGGTATGCGCGCGCTTCGGGGCGGAATTGGGGCGCTCGGCGGGCAAAGCTGCCCGATTGTCCGGAGGCCGCCGGGGAATGCGCCCGATCACGGGAGGCGGTTTCCGATCTCGCGCCAATCCGCCATGTTTCTTTCGCAGGGCGCCGCCGGGGTGCGGGATTTCTTAACGTTTTCGCGACTGTGCCGGCGCGGGGAGCGCACACGGGCCCTTGACCGCGATTCGCGGCGCCGCCCTCTCGACAGCGGCCATGCAGGGGCCATATTAGGGGGCATGAGTCTCCCACCCGGTTTCCTCGACGAATTGCGCAATCGCGTCTCGATCTCGCAGGTGGTCGGGCGCAAGGTCGTGTGGGACATGCGCAAGTCGAACCAGGCGAAGGGCGACTTCTGGGCGCCGTGCCCGTTCCACCAGGAAAAGAGCGCCTCCTTCCACGTCGACGACCGCAAGGGCTATTACTACTGCTTCGGCTGTCAGGCGAAGGGCGACGCGCTGACCTTCCTGCGCGAGACCGAGAACGTCAGCTTCATGGAGGCGGTCGAGATCCTTGCGCGCGAGGCGGGGATGCAGATGCCGGCGCGCGACCCGGTCGCGGCGCAGAAGGCCGACCGGCGCAGCGAGCTTGCGCAGGTGATGGAAGAGGCGGTGAAGCATTACCGACTGCAGCTGTCGATGCAGGGCGGCGCCGCTGCGCGCGACTACCTTGCCCGACGCCGGCTTGGCGCCGAGGCGCAGGCGCGCTTCGAGATCGGTTTCGCCCCGGATCAGCGTCAGGGCCTGTTCAACGCGCTGAAGGCGAAGGGCATCGCCCCCGATCTGATCGTCGAGGCCGGGCTTTGTGCCCGCCCCGAAGACGGCGGCGCGCCCTATGACCGCTTCCGCGGCCGCATCATCTATCCGATCCGCGACGCGCGCGGGCGGGCGATCAGCCTGGGCGGGCGGGCGATGGACCCGAACGCGCGGGCGAAATACCTGAACGGGCCCGAGACCGTGCTGTTCGACAAGGGCCGCAATCTCTACAACCACGGCCCCGCGCGCGAGGCCTGCGGCAAGGGCGCGCCGCTCATCGTCTGCGAAGGCTACATGGACGTGATCGCGCTGGTCGAGGCGGGCTTCGGCGGTGCCGTCGCGCCGCTTGGCACCGCGGTGACCGAGGAGCAGCTGCACCTGATGTGGCGCATCCACGACGAGCCGGTGATCGCGCTTGATGGCGACACGGCGGGGATGCGCGCGGCGCTGCGGGTGATCGACCTCGCGCTGCCGCTTCTCGAGGCGGGCAAGGCGCTGCGCTTTGCGATGCTGCCGGGCGGGCAGGACCCCGACGAGCTGATCCAGGCGGGCGGGCGCGCGGCGATGGAGCAGGTGATTGCAGGGGCACGGCCGATGGTCGACCTGCTCTGGGCGCGCGAGATCGAGGGCAAGGTCTTCGACAGCCCCGAGCGCCGCGCCGCCCTTGACAAGAGCCTGCGCGCCGCCATCCGCCGCATCCAGGACCCCTCGATCCGCGCCCATTACGGCGATGAAATCAAGCGGTTGCGCGAGGACCTCTTCGGCATGAACCGGCCCCGCGCGATGCGCGAGAGCGGCGGCGGCGGCGGGCGCGAGGCGCCGCGCGAGGGCGGTGCCTGGCGGCCACGCGGGACCGGCTTCGGCCGGCCTGCCGCCCCGGCGCTGCCGCTGCCCGCGACCCGCTCGACGCTGCTTGCCGCCGCCCCCGACGAGCGCGTGACCGAGGCGCTGCGCGAGACGATGATCCTTGCCATTCTCGTCGCGCATCCGGTGCTGGTGGCCGAGTTCGAGGCCCGGCTCGACCGGATCCTCTTTGTCGATCCGGCGCATGAGCGGCTGCGCGGGCTGATCCTTGCCCATTGCGCCGAGCCGCCCGAGGCGATCGCCGCGGCGCTTGGGCGTGCGGGAGATGACCTTGAAAAGCTGCTCGCCCAGCCCCATGTGCGCACCGCCCCCCCGGTCCTGCGCCGCGATGACACCGACTTCGCGCGCATGTGCCTTGCCGAGGAGCTGGCCAAGCTGCAGGCGGCGCGTGCCGTGCGCAGCGAGACCGAGGAGGCGATGGAAGAACTGGCCGGTCTGGCCGACGAGGGGCTCACCTGGCGAATCACCCAGGCGACCCAGGCGTTGCATCAGGCCGGCAAATCGAGACTGGAGGACACCAGTGATCTGGGCGAGGACCGTGAAGCGATGTCTGCCTTTTTGCAGTCTCTTCTGGAAAAACATGGCGGGGGAAGCGGCAGTCTCTGAGACGCTGCGCAAAAGGGCCGATTCGGCCCTGTGATTCGACCCCGTGATTCGATAAGACAGATCAACCGATTCGATCCCGTCGCGCCCCGGTCCACCGGCGTGACGACGCCCGAGAAAGCCCGAGCAGGAGCGCACATGGCCGCCAAGGACATCGACGAGAACAAGCCCGACACCGCCGCGGACGAGGACACCTCCTTCGACATGAGCAAAGCCGCGGTCAAGCGGATGATCGCCGAGGCGAAGGAACGTGGCTACATCACCTACGACCAGCTGAACGCCGTGATGCCACCCGAGCAGGTGTCGGGCGACCAGATCGAGGATGTGATGTCGATGCTCTCGGAGATGGGCATCAACGTCGTCGAGGCGGAGGAGAGCGAGGAGCCCGAAGCCGGCGGCGCGGTGGCCGAGACCGGCTCCGGCTCGCGCGAGATCACCGTCGCGACCTCGACGAGCGAGACGCTCGACCGGACCGATGACCCGGTGCGGATGTACCTGCGCGAGATGGGCTCGGTCGAGCTCTTGTCGCGCGAGGGCGAGATCGCCATCGCCAAGCGCATCGAGGCCGGCCGCAACACGATGATCGCGGGCCTGTGCGAAAGCCCGCTGACGTTCCAGGCGATCACCATCTGGCGCGACGAGCTGCTGAACGAAGAGATCCTGCTGCGCGACGTGATCGACCTCGAGGCGACCTTCGGGCGCTCGCTCGACGGCGACGAGGACGAGATGGCGGCGCCGGTCGAGGGGCTCGAGGTCGGCGAGGCCGCTGCCGGCACCGGCACCGCACCGCGTCGTGCCGCCAACGAGCCCGAGCTTGATGCCGACGGCAACCCGATCCTGCGCTCGGACGAGGACGAGGAAGACGACGAAAACTCGAACATGTCGCTCGCCGCGATGGAAGCGGCGCTGAAACCGAAGGTGCTCGAAACCCTCGAGGTGATCGCGCGCGACTACACGACGCTGGCCGAGATGCAGGATCTGCGGATGTCGGCGACGCTGAACGAGGACGGCACCTTCTCGGTGGCGGAAGAAGCGGCCTATCAGAAGCTGCGTTCGGAGATCGTCGGTCTCGTCAACGAGCTGCATCTGCACAACAACCGCATCGAGGCGCTGATCGATCAGCTCTACGGCATCAACCGCAAGATCATGTCGATCGACAGCGGCATGGTGAAGCTTGCCGATGCTGCCCGCGTCAACCGGCGCGAGTTCATCGAGGAATACCGCGGCTACGAGCTTGATCCGACCTGGGTCGACCGGATGCAGGGGAAGGGCGGCCGGGCCTGGGCCACGCTGTTCGAGAAGTCGGGCGACAAGGTCGACGAGCTGCGCGCCGAGATGGCGCAGGTCGGCCAGTATGTCGGCGTCGACATCTCGGAATTCCGCCGCATCGTGAACCAGGTGCAGAAGGGCGAGAAGGAAGCCCGTCAGGCCAAGAAGGAAATGGTCGAGGCAAACCTGCGCCTGGTGATCTCGATCGCGAAGAAATACACCAACCGCGGCCTGCAGTTCCTCGACCTCATTCAGGAAGGCAACATCGGCCTGATGAAGGCGGTGGACAAGTTCGAATACCGCCGCGGCTACAAGTTCTCGACCTATGCGACCTGGTGGATCCGGCAGGCGATCACCCGCTCGATCGCCGATCAGGCGCGCACCATCCGCATCCCGGTGCACATGATCGAGACGATCAACAAGCTGGTGCGCACCGGCCGGCAGATGCTGCACGAGATCGGCCGCGAGCCGACGCCCGAGGAGCTGGCCGAGAAGCTGCAGATGCCGCTCGAGAAGGTTCGCAAGGTGATGAAGATCGCCAAGGAACCGATCTCGCTCGAAACGCCGATCGGCGACGAGGAAGACAGCCAGCTTGGCGATTTCATCGAGGACAAGAACGCCGTCCTGCCGCTCGACAGCGCCATTCAGGAAAACCTGAAGGAGACGACGACCCGGGTTCTGGCCTCGCTCACGCCGCGCGAGGAACGCGTGCTGCGCATGCGCTTCGGCATCGGCATGAACACCGACCATACCCTCGAAGAGGTGGGCCAGCAGTTCTCGGTCACCCGCGAACGCATCCGCCAGATCGAGGCGAAGGCGCTCCGGAAACTGAAGCACCCCTCGCGCTCGCGCAAGCTGCGCTCCTTCCTCGATCAGTGATGAAAGGCGCCCCCGCAAGGGGGCGTTTTGCCATGCTGCCCGACGTTGCTGCCCCCGGTCTGCGCACGATCATCTGTGGCACCGCCGCCGGTCGCCGCTCGGCCGAGCTCGGGCGCTATTATGCGGGACCGGGCAACAAGTTCTGGCCGGTGCTGCACCGCGCGGGCCTCGTGCCCGAAGCGCTCGCCGTCGGCGACGAGGCGCGGCTTCTGCGCTTCGGCATCGGCCTGACCGATCTTGCGAAAGGCGTCTCGGGCGGCGACGCCGAGATCCCGGTGCAGGCCTATGACCCCGCGCGGCTGCGGGCCTTTCTCGCGCGCTACCGCCCGCACAGCTTCGCCTTCAACGGCAAGAATGCGGCGCGCCGCTTCCTTGGTGTGCCCCGCGTCGGTTTCGGCCCGATCGAGCTCGACGGCCTTCCGGTCTGGGTCCTGCCCTCGACCTCGGGCGCCGCGAACGGGGTCTGGGACGAGGGGATCTGGCGCGCCTTCGGCACCTTCCTGCGCGCAATCCCTTTCTCCTTGCCGGAAATACCTCGGGGGTGAATTCGGCGCAGCCGAAGAGGGGGCGGCGCCCCCTTCGCTTCCCCTTGGCCTTCCGCCCCCGCGGGTCTACCCTTCCCCTGCCCGGTCGCGCCGGGTGGCTTCAGGGAGTTTCCCATGCGTGTCCTTGTCTCAACCCTCGCCGCCGCCGGTCTCGCCCTTGCTGCCGGCTCCGCCTCGGCGGGCGATTTCCTCGCGCTGAACGGGTTGCGCGTCGCGCCCGCCGGCGGGCAGGAGTTCCACGTCGCCTTCGGCGGCCTCACCGGCAATGACGACTTCTGGTGTGCTGCGGGCGATTTCGTCCTGCGCGGGCTCGGCCTGCCGTCCTCGACGCGGATCTACCGCACCTCCCCCCCGCCGCGCCATGCGGGCGAGGGGGTGGATTTCTCGCTCAGCGATGCCAAGGCGACCGACAGCGGCTTCACCCGCTTCGGCGCCAGGGACAAGGGGCTGAGCGCGGCCGCCGCGCAGCATTATTGCCCGCTCGTGCCGCTGTTGCCCTTCAACTAGGTCAGGCCAGCGCGCGGGCGATGGTTTCGGCCATCGGCTCGGTCGGATGGCCGATCAGCGCCGAGAGGGTATGGCTCGCGTCGTAAAGCGCGCCTTTCGCCGCCTGCGCATCGCTGTCGGCAAGGATCTTCGCAAAGCCCTCGGGCAGGCCTGCGCCGATCAGCGCCGCGGCATAATCCGCTTCCGGCATGTCGACATAGGCGACCGTCTTGCCCGCGGCCTGCGACAGCAGCGCCGCGAATTCGGCGAGCGTCACGCTGGCGTCGCCGGCAAGCTCATAGGTCTTGCCCGCGTGGCCCGCGCCCGCCAGCACCACGGCCGCCGCCTCGGCATAGTCGTGCCGCGGTGCGGTCGAGAACCGGCCTTCGCCGGCCGCGCCGAAATGCTTGCCAAGGCCCAGGTCGGTTTCGAGCGAGGCCAGCAGGTTCTCGGAATACCAGCCGTTGCGCAGGAAGGTATGCGCGATGCCGCTCTCGAGGATCATCGTCTCGGTCGCCTTGTGCTCGGCCGCCAGCGCCATCGCCGAGCCCTGCGCGTTCAGGATCGAGGTGTAGGCGATGAAGCCCACGCCCGCCGTCTTCGCCGCCGCGACGACATTGCCGTGCTGACGCGCGCGCTGGCCCACGGCCGAGCCCGAGATCAGCAGCAGCCGATCAACCCCCGCAAAGGCGGCGGTCAGGCTGTCGACGTCGTCGTAATCGCCAAGCCGCGCGCCGAGGCCCTGCGCCTCGAGCGCCGCCGCATCCTCGGGGCGCCGCACCAGGCCGATGATCTGGCCGGGCGCCACCCGCGCCCGCAGCGCCGCAATCACCAGTTGGCCCAGCTGCCCGTTGGCGCCGGTCACCAGGAAGGTCTGTTCGCTCATCTCCGTTTCCTCCGGTTGCGAATCGTGTATAAGTCTCTTTTAGAGACCACATCATCATGCGGAAAGGAGGCAGGTTTTCCTGCCAAGGTTACCTGGAGGGAACCGATGCGCGACATGCTGGACCAGATGGACCTCGCCAATTGCCCGGTGCGCCACGTGCTCGACCATATCGCGGCGAAATGGACGACACTGATCCTGCTCGAACTCGAGCCGGGCCCGTGCCGCTTCAATGCGCTCGCCCGCAGCCTGCCCGACATCTCGCGCCGGATGCTGACGCAATCGCTGCGCGATCTCGAACGCGACGGGCTGATCGCGCGGCAGGTCTTCCCGACGAAACCGCCGAGCGTCGAATATGCGCTGACCGATCTGGGCCGCTCGCTGCTCGGCCCGCTTTGCGCGCTGATCGACTGGGCCAAGGCCTCCGCCCCCGAGATCGCCACCGCGCGCGCGGCCTTCGCGGCGCAAGCCTAGGGCTTTCGCCGCGCGCGCGGGCCTGCTACCTCTGGGAAAAGACTTCCGGAGGATCCGATGACCGCGCGCCTGTTCCTGCTTTTCCCGATGCTGCTTGGTGCCTGCACGCTCGAGGGGATGTCGACCGACCCGACCGCGCCGAGCCTCGACAAGGCGGGCACCTGCTTTGCCCTGGTCACGGCCGAGAAGGATGGCAGCTATACCCTGATGACCGGTATCGCCGATGGCTCGAAAGCGCCGGTGGGCGTGCCGAAGACCGGGCTCGATGCCGCGGCGGTCGACAAGGCCTTCGCCAGGGAACGCGCGATCATGGACATCAACCCCGAGTGTCTGGCGATCTATGCCAAGGGGCGCGAGGCCGCCCAGCCCGGCGCGTGATGCACCGCCGCGTCGAGATCGCGACACGCGGCCCCGGGCTTTACGAATTCACCGGCGCGCTGCGCGCCTGGGTCGAGGCGGCGGCGCCCGAGGAGGCGTTGCTGACCCTCTTCGTGCGCCACACCTCGGCCAGCCTGGTGATCCAGGAGAATGCCGACCCAGAGGTGCGCCGCGATCTGACCGAGGCGTTGCACCGGCTGGTGCCGCCCTCGGACCGGCCGGAAAGCGCCTGGATGACCCACACCTACGAGGGGCCGGACGACATGCCAGCCCATGTGAAGGCGGCGCTGTTGCCGACCAGCTTGCAGATTCCCGTCATTTCCGGGCGAATGGCGCTTGGGACCTGGCAGGGAATATACCTTTTCGAACATCGGTGCGCGCCCCAGCGGCGCGAGGTGGTGGCGCTGCTGCGCTGAGTCCCGGCCGCCACACCCGGCCCACCGGATCTGGTAGTCTCACATTTATGCTACCCAAAAGCTCGCCTCCCCCCTATAGTCCTGTGGATAACCGGGGCACCAGACCCCACATGCGGCGGGAACAGGAAAAGGGAGAAGCCATGCGCTGCCCGTTTTGCGGAAATGTCGACACACAGGTGAAGGACAGCCGCCCGGCCGAGGACCATGTGGCGATCCGGCGCCGGCGCTTTTGCCCGGCCTGTGGCGGGCGCTTCACCACCTATGAACGCGTGCAGCTGCGCGACCTCGTGGTGATCAAGTCCTCGGGCAAGCGCGAGGATTTCGACCGCGACAAGCTGGAACGCTCGATCCGCATCGCCATGCAGAAGCGCCCGATCGAGCCCGATCGCATCGACCAGATGATCTCGGGCATCGTGCGGCGGCTGGAAAGCCTGGGCGATACCGACATCCCGTCGCGCACCATCGGCGAGATCGTGATGGAGACGCTGGCCCGGATCGACACCGTCGCCTATGTCCGTTTCGCGAGCGTCTACAAGAACTTCCAGGCCGCTGACGATTTCGACAAATTCGTCTCCGAGCTGCGGCCGCAGACGGGCGAGAGCGAGTGACCGACGCCGACCGGCGCTTCATGGCGCTTGCGCTTGGCCTTGCCGCGCGGGGGCTGGGCAATGTCTGGCCGAACCCGGCGGTGGGCTGCGTGATCGTGAACGAGGGGCGCATCGTCGGCCGCGGCTGGACCCAGCCCGGCGGGCGGCCCCATGCCGAACGCCGCGCCCTCGACATGGCCGGGGCGGCGGCGCGGGGGGCGACGGCCTATGTCACGCTCGAACCCTGCTCCCATCACGGCAAGACCCCGCCCTGCTCCGAGGGGCTGATCGCCGCCGGCGTGGCCCGGGTGGTCAGCGCGCAGGAGGACCCCGACCCGCGGGTTTCCGGCCGTGGCCATGCGATGCTGCGCGCGGCGGGGCTCGCGGTCGAGGTCGGGCTGATGGAGGCCGAGGCGCGGGCGCTGCAGGCGGGGTTTCTGAGCCGCATCACCCGCGGCCGGCCCTGGCTCGCGCTGAAGCTTGCCACCAGTTTCGACGGCCGCATTGCCCTTGCGAATGGCGAGAGCCAGTGGATCACCTCGGCCCCGGCGCGGGCGCGGGTGCACGCCCTGCGCGCGCGCTTCGACGCGGTGCTGGTCGGCGGCGGCACGGCGCGGGCGGACGATCCGCTGCTCACCGTGCGCAGCTTCACCCCGCTGCGGCAGCCGGTGCGGGTGGTGGCCTCAACCGGGCTCGACCTGCCGCGCGGCCGGCTGGCGGGGTCGGTTTCCGAGGCGCCGCTGTGGCTGGTGCATGGCCCCGATGCGGCCCCCGAGGCGCGCGCCTTCTGGGCCGGGATTGGCGCCGAACTGATCGAGGTTCCGCTTTTTGGTCAAGGGCTTGATGTCGCGGCGCTGAGCACGGCGCTTGGCGCGCGCGGCCTGACGCGGGTGTTTTGCGAGGGCGGCGGCCAGTTCGCCGCGGCGCTGATGCGGGCGGGGCTCGTCGACGAGCTGATCGGCTTTACTGCGGGCGTGGCGCTTGGCGCCGATGCCCGCCCGGCGCTTGGCCCGCTGGGGCTGGCGCATCTGCCCGAGGCGCCGCGCTTCACCCTTGCCTCGGTCGAGACGCTCGGCGGCGACGTGCTGCACCGCTGGCGGCGCTAGCGCCAGAGAAACGCCCAGGCGGCGAAGGCACCTTGCAGTTTCGCGATGCTGCGGTTCAGCGGTCCGGGCGTGGGCAGCGGGCCATTCGTCAGCCGGTCGAGCACCACCTCGGGTGGGCAGGGGCGGCGCGAGACCGGGTCGTAATAGCGCGGATAGGCGATCAGCACGGCATGGACGAGGGCGAGCAGGTCAGGCCGCGCGCTGCGGCGCGTCGGGATGGTGCCAAGGTCGCGGGTCAGGCCCCAGCCGGCATAGAAGGGCGCGCCGGTCACGGTGACGGGCACGCCGCGGATCAGTGCCTCGAACCCAAGCAGCGAGGTCATCGTCCAGACCTCGTGCACCGCGCCGATCAGCGCGACGGGATCGGCCTGCTCGACGATCTGGTCGGCAAAGCGCAGCGCCTCGGCCGGGTCCACGCGGCCCGGACGCAGACCCGCCTCGACATCGGGGTGAGGTTTGAAAAGGACAATTGCGGTGGGGTTTTCGGCCCGAACCCGCGCCAGTAATGCCAGATTAGTGCAAACCTCTCCTGCGCCCAGGCGGATCGAGGCATCGTCTTCCACCTGCCCGGGCACGAGGATGCGGTGGCCCTCGGGGAGTGGGGGCAGGGCGCCGCCGAGATTGTATTTCGACACCCCGGCCTTGCGGATCGCGGTCAGCAGGCGTTCTGCCCGCAGCCGGCCGCCGGGGGGCGGTTCGTGCGAAATCAGTGTTTCGAGATCCGAGGGGCGGGTCGGGTCGTAATAGATGCCCTGCGCATCGGTGACGAGCGAGAGCGGCGGGATCAGATCCGCACCGAGGCCGCGCGAGCGCAGGAAGCCGTCCTCGACGCGCAGCGCGGGCAGCCCGCGCGGCGCCTTGCCGGCCCAGATCAGCAGGCTGCGGCCGCTGTCGCGTGCCACCTGCGCGGCGCGGCCGGGCGGATCGACGAAGCGCAGCGGCGTTTCCCGGCCGAAGACCTGTTGCAGCGGGCGGCGCTTCCACAGTCGCATGCCGGCGGCGACATGGCCGGCGCGGTCCTGACGATGGGCGCGGACCTCGGCCTCGAGCTGATCGACCGCCTCCTCGAAGCTGCAGATCCGCTGCCGGCACGGGTCGAACCAGGTCGGGGCGAGGATGTGGCTTGCGGCGAAAAGCTGGGCGCGGGTCAGGCGGCGTTCGCGCCGGGCGACAGGGGTTTCGTCCTGCGTCAGGCCCCAGCCGGCATAGAAGGGCTGGCCGAAGACGCGGGGCCGGTGGCCGGCGAGGATTGCCTCGAACCCCATCAGCGAGGAGACGGTATAGACCGCGATCGCACCGTCGAGCAGCTGCCAGGGCGAGACCGGATCGGTGAACAGCTGCGTGCGGGCATCGCAATGCTCGGGGCCGTAATGGCCGGGGCGCAGCCCGGCGCGGGTCTCGGGGTGGGTCTTGATCAGGATCCGCGCGCCCGGATGCTCGATCTGCGCGACGGCGAGCATCTCGCGGAAGGTGCGGGCGCTGGCGCCGCCATGGGCGATCGAGGCATCGCCCGCGGTCTGGTCGATCACCAGCACATAGCCCGGTGGCGGCGGTTCGAGGCGTTCGTCGAAATTGTTGTATTTTGAAAGATCGAGCGCCTTCAGCCGGTCGATGCCGTCGCGCGCACGTTGCAAAAGGGCTGTGTCGTCGAGCGGGTGGCGGGCCAGGAGACGCTCCAGCGCCGACGGTCGGGCGCTGTCGAAATGCACCCCCTCGGGGTCGATCAGCAGGCCGAGCGGTCCGTCGCCACCCGCCCGCCCGGGATGCACGCTGCGCAGGAAGGCGTCCTCGAGCCGCACCAGCCCGACGCCGCGCCGCGCCGCCACCGCCTCGCCGCGGCGGGCATAGGGCGAGCGGCCCCAGACCACCACGCGGTCGGCGGGGCCGGGCAGGCCCAGATGCAGCGACCAGCCTGCCGCCCGCAGGATCTGCCGCAGCCGGCGTGCGCGCAGGAAGCCGCCGTTGTAGAAGAAAAGCCGCCGGGAAAGCTCCCCGGCGGCCGGATCGGGCGTGACGCCGGGCATCAGTTCCCGGCGAGGTTGCTGACCGAGTTGACCGGGCCGAGCGAGCCGGTGATCGCCGAGAGCGATTTCTGCCACTGCACGTAGGGCGCTTCGGTCACATAGACGGTGTCGCCGTCGCGGATGACGAAGTCGCGCGCGAGGAACATGCCGTTCGGGCCGGTCAGATCGAGCAGGTAGACCATGCGCTGGTCGCCCACGAGGTCGTTGCGACCAAGCACGACCGAGGCGATCTCGGCCGGCTCGTTGCGGAACACGAAGACGCCGGTCGGGTCGGCCAGACCGGTCTGCAGCCCGCCGACGGTGGCGATCGCCTCGAGCGCGCTGAGCGTCTGCGTCTCGAAGGGCACGCGCGCCTGCGAGCCGGTCGCGCCGAGCGAGGTGAAGGAGCGGGTGTCCTGTTCGACGAGGATGACGTCGCCGCCGCGCAGGGCGATGTCCATCTTCGGGTTCTCGTAGAGATCCTTGAGCCAGACCGTGCCGGTCTTGGTGCCGCGGGTGACGGTGATCTTCGCGACCTCGGGCTTCACGGTCACGCCGCCCGCCCGCGCGATCATCGCCGAGAGGGTACGGGTCGGCCGTTCGATCGCATAGACGCCCTGGCCGGCGATCGCCCCCATCACCGAAACGGTCGAGCCGTCGCCCGGGGTGCGGGCCACCGCGACCTGCGGGTCGGGGGTTTGCGCATCGAGCTTCTCGGTGATGACCTTGCGCAGCGCGTCGGGCGAATTGCCCGCGGCCTTGATGCGCCCGGCGTAGGGGATGAAGATGTAGCCCGCGCCGTCGACCTGCACCTCGGTCAGCTGGGTCGGCACGCCCTTCTTGCTCATCACGCCGTCGTCGACGTTTTCCCAGATCGTCAGGGTCAGCGTGTCGCCGGGGTTGATCGTGTCGGAGCCGAGCACGCCCGCCTTGATGAAGGAGGAGGTGAAGCCGAGCGCCGGCTGCACCGCGGTTGCGCGCACCACGTGGTCGTTGACGGTGACGACGAAGGCGTCGCCCTGCTTCATCACCGAGCCGGCGAAGATCTCGCGCTTGTTCGGGCCGGACCGGGGCAGGCCGCAAGACGCGGTGCCCAGAAGAGCCGCAGACAGGCCCAGAAGAAGGGTCCTGCGGGACGGATTGACGTTCACTGCTCGTGCTCCTCTCGCGGGGGCGCTTTTATGCTTTTGCGGCTGAAGTTAACGAAAACCGCAAGAAAAAACCAGTCTGTTCAGCGCACCACCCGCAACTGTTGCCGGGGCGCCGCGTTTCCTGCGGTGAGGGCGTCATAGGGGTCCTCGGGTGACAGCATCATGTCGACGACCTGGCGCAGCAGGATCCGACGGCCGCGGGTGGAATAGAACCCGCCCGGCACCTGGCTGGTTTCCAGCAGATAGTGGCGATAGTCGCGATAGGCGCGGGTGTCGGGGCGGCGGGGGCTGGCGAAGAACTCGGCGATCGGCTGGGCCGAGACGAATTCGGGCTTGTCGAAGACGGCGCGGCCAAAGGCCTTGAGCGGCAGGCCGCGCCACAGCACCTGCTGGGCGGCGGTCGAGTTCACGGTGACGGCGCTGCGCGCCTGCGCAAGCAGCCCGGCGAGCTTGCCGCCGCGGATGAAATGCACCCGGCCGCCGAGCCCGAGCCGCGCCGTCGCCTCGCGGATCGCGCGGGTGATGGGGGCGCGCCCGTCCTCGAGCGGGTGGGCCTTGAAGACGAGGTGGTGATGGGCGGGGGCGCCGGCGGCGAAGCCCTCCATCACCAGTTCGACGAACTCGGTCTGCGAGGCGAAGGAGGAGTGCATGCGGAAGCTGGAATCATGTTCGAGCTGCATCAGCACCAGATGCACCGGAAAGCCGCCCCGGCGCACCCGCAGCGTAGCGAGCGCCCGTTCGATGCGGTAGACGGGCATCAGCAGCAGCCGGTGCAGATACAGGTGGAACTCCTCGATCACGGTGATGTCGCGATGCGGGCGGAAGTCGCGATAGCGCCGGTTCAGCGCCAGGACGAAGAAATGGTAGAGCGCGCCGTAGAAGATGTGGTGGCGCATGTCGCCCCAGCGGGGCGGGGCCTCGGGAAACTCGATTTCGCTTTGCGCAAGCGCGGCGCGCATCTCGGCGACGCCGAGCGTCATCAGCCGCGAATTGCCGTTCGCGCCGTCGCGCTCGTAGGTCACCCAGTAGGGGCGCAGATAGCCTTCCTCGAAGACATGCACCGTCACCCCGGCGGCGCGGGCTGCCGCCACCGCCTCGGCGTGGATCGGGCGGGTATCGCCGTAAAGCACGAGATCGGTGACGCCCTTTTCGGTCAGCAGCGCACGGATGCGGGCGGGCCAGTCCCCGGGCGAGCCGGTGTAGCGGATCAGCGTTGCCTTGTTGAACCAGAACGCCTCGTCGCCGCGGTTGAAGGCGACGCGCCAGACGCCGGCGCCGGCGGCCCCGAGCATCCGCCCCAGCTGATGAAAAAAGGGGCCGTGCGGACCCTGCAGCAAGAGGAAGGTGCGACTGGAGTGACGATGCATGAACTGGTTCCGGAACTCTTCTTCTTCTGGGCCGAAAAGCCGTAGCTGTCACGGGGAATTCTTGGCAGTCTCGCGCCGGTTCGCGGCGCCAATGCGGCAAGACCGGGGCAATGCCGGCGTTTTTGCAGAGGGGCTGTGCGGGGCGGGCCCGGGGCGCAGGTCTTGCGTGCCGGGGCGGTGCGGGCTAGGCAGGGGCAGCCATACAAGGGGGATGGGATGTTCACCGGAATCGTGACCGATATGGGAGAGGTCCGGGCGCTCGATCAGGCGGGCGATCTGCGCGCGCGGATCGGCTGCCACTACGACATGGAGAGCGTCGACATCGGCGCCTCGATCGCCTGCGACGGCGTCTGCCTGACGGTGATCGCCAAGGGCGCGGACTGGTTCGACGTCGAGATCTCGGCCGAAACCGTGTCGAAGACCAGCATCGGGCGGAACTCGTGGCACATTGGCCGGCGGCTCAACCTCGAGCGGGCGCTGAAGGTCGGCGACGAGCTTGGCGGGCACATCGTCTCGGGCCATGTCGACGGCGTGGCCGAGATCGTCGCGATGCACGACGAGGGCGACAGCACCCGCTTCACCTTCCGCGCCCCCGAGGCGCTGGCGAAATACATCGCGCCGAAGGGCTCGGTGGCGCTCAACGGCACCTCGCTGACCGTGAACGAGGTCGAGGGCACCACCTTCGGCGTCAACATCATCCCGCACACCAAGGCGGCGACAACCTGGGGCGCGGCGCAGCCCGGCGACCCGGTCAATCTCGAAATCGACACGCTCGCACGCTATGTCGCGCGGCTGCAGGAGTGGAACGCATGACCCAACCGGTGGACAAGTCCGGCATTCACGATACGCCCGGTCCGGTGGAAAAGCGCTATTCCGACGTGATTTCCTCGATCGAGGAAATCATCGAGGATGCGCGGAACGGCAAGATGTTCATCCTTGTCGACCACGAGGACCGCGAGAACGAGGGCGACCTCGTGATCCCGGCGCAGATGGCGACGCCGAATGCGATCAACTTCATGGCGATGCACGGCCGCGGGCTGATCTGCCTGGCGCTGACCGGGGCGCGCGTCGATGCGCTCGGGCTGAGCCTGATGAGCGCGAACAATTCCTCGCGCCAGGAAACCGCTTTCACCACCTCGATCGAGGCGCGCGAGGGCGTGACCACCGGGATCTCGGCGCATGACCGCGCCCGCACCATCGCGGTGGCGATCGACGCGGCCAAGGGCGCGGCCGATATCGCGACGCCGGGCCACGTCTTCCCGCTGCGCGCCCGCGAGGGCGGCGTGCTGGTCCGCGCCGGCCACACCGAGGCCGCGGTCGACATCGCGCGGCTTGCCGGGCTGAACCCCGCCGGCGTGATCTGCGAGATCATGAACGAGGACGGCACGATGGCGCGGCTGCCCGACCTCGTTGCCTTCGCGCAGCGCCAGGGGCTGAAGATCGGCACGATTTCCGAGCTGATCGCCTATCGGCGCCGCTATGACAACCTGGTGCGCGAGACCGCGCAGAAGCCGGTGCGTTCGGCTTTCGGCGGTGACTGGTCGATGCGCATCTTCAGCGACGAGACCGAGGGCGCCGAGCACATCGTGCTGAGCAAGGGCGACATCACCACGCCCGAACCGGTTCTGGTGCGCATGCATGCGCTCGACCCGATGGCCGACGTGCTCGGCCTCACCCCGGCCCGGGCCGGCGAGATGGGGCGCGCGATGGAGGCGATCGCGGCCGAGGGGCGCGGCGTCGTCGTGCTGCTGCGCGAGACCTCGATGAAGATGGCCCAGCCCGGTGAGACCTCGCCGCAGACGCTGCGCCAATACGGGCTTGGTGCGCAGATCCTGTCGGCGCTCGGCCTGTCGAAGCTGATCCTGCTCACCAATTCGGGCCTGCCGAAGGTGGTGGGGCTTGACGGCTATGGGCTCGAGATCGACGGCACGCGGGAGTATTGAGATGGCGGCGAACGAACAGCACTACACCCTGCCGCTGCCGGTCTTTGACAAGCCGGTGCGCCTGCTCATCGTCGTTGCGCCCTATTACCGCGACATCGCCGACAACATGATCGCCGGCGCCAAGGCCACCGCGGCCGAGGCCGGCGCGACCGTCGATCTGATCGAGGTGCCCGGCGCGCTCGAGATCCCGACGGCGATCGGCATGGCGGCGCGGATGGCCGATTACGACGGCTTCGTCGCGATCGGCTGCGTGATCCGCGGCGAGACCACGCATTACGAGACCGTGTGCAACGACAGCTCGCGCGGGCTGACGATGCTCGGGCTGCAGGGCGTGTGCATCGGCAACGGCATCCTGACCGTCGAGAACCGCCCTCAGGCCGAGGTCCGCGCCGACCCGGCCGATCAGAACAAGGGCGGCGGTGCCGCTGCTGCGGCCTTGCATCTTGTCGCGTTGTCGCGCAAATGGGCGGGCCGGACGCAGGGGATCGGCTTCCGCCCGCAGGGTGAGTCGATCCGCCTTGCCGGCGAGACCGAAGGACCGAGCCAAGCATGACCGATACCGCCCCCGAGACCCCGAAGAAGCTGACCTCTGACGAGAAACGCCGGATGAAATCCGCCGCGCGGCTCTATGCGGTGCAGGCGCTGTTCCAGATGGAGGCCGCGGGGCAGGGGGTGGACCGCGTCGCGCGCGAGTTCGAGAGCTATCGCTTCGGCCTTGCCCTCGAGGAGGGCGAGGAGGCGCTGGCGGAAGGCGACATGAACCTGTTCCGCCGCCTGCTCGACGATGCCGTCATGTGGCAGGCGAAGATCGACCAGGCGACCGACCGTGCGCTGGTGGCGAAATGGCCGATCGACCGGATCGACCCGGTGCTGCGCGCGCTGTTCCGCGCCGCGGGGGCGGAACTCGTGAACCCGGCGACGCCTGCCCGCGTCGTCATCAACGAGTTCGTCGAGGTCGCCCGTGCCTTCTTCCCGGACGGCAAGGAGCCGAAATTCGTCAACGCCGTGCTTGACCACATGGCGCGCGAGATCCGGCCCGAGGCGTTCTGAGCCTGCCCGTCTGGCGGGCATCTGCCGTATCGGGGAGCGGGCATCTGCCGCATTGGGGAAAAGAATTTTCCCCTGCGGCATTCCGGACTGTTTGAATTCGTCAGACATGCGTTACATTGCATGTAACGAAAGGGGAATCGTCATGCCCGAACTCGTCCGCCTCTACATCCGCAACATCATCTTCGGCGCCGGTCTCTCGGCGGCCTTCGTCGGCCTGCTGCTCGGCTTCGACGTCGCGCATCTGCGCCACCTGATCCTGTCGTCGGACATCGGCTATATCGCGGTGATCATCCTGTTCATCGCGAACACCGTGGTCTTCGCCGGCGTGCAGTTCGCGATCACCATCATGCGCATGGCCGAGGACGAGACGCCCCCCGGTGGCGGCAAGCGCGACGCGATCCCGGCCGGGCTCGACACCGCGGTGCAGCTTGCGCCGATTCCGGTGCCGGTCGAGACCAGGGCCAGCCGCAAGGCACAGCGCCTGCCGCGCTGAGCCGTCGCAGCCTCCGAAACGAAAAAAGCCCTCCGCGATGCGGGGGGCTTTTTCATTGGGTGGCGGAAACCGCAGCGACCGTCGGGGCGTGAATTTCCCGAGAGCCTGACAAGTCAGGTGGGAGCCAGGTAACGAGACCAGGGTCTCGACAGAGCCAGCCCCCTCAGGAATGGTTATCGGCCACTGGAAAAGGGCCCCATTGACGCGAAGAGCAGTAACCGCCAAGGCCAGAGATAGGCGCCTGACGGCGCTTCGGCAAGGGGGCGGGGCGCGCTTTGCGGGCTGGACAAGTGTTTATGATTTGTTCACATTATGCCCATGCCTCAGGATCTTACCCCCGGTCAGCTTCTCGCCCGCGGCGCCTGCCGTTGCCTCGTCGAACACGGCTTTGCCTGTGTGACCGAGCTGGTGCCGAAACCCGGGCTGCGGGTCGACGTGATGGCGCTTGGCCGCAAGGGCGAGATCTGGGTGGTCGAGTGCAAGTCGGGGCGGGCCGATTTCACCTCGGACCACAAGTGGCGCGGCTATCTCGACTATGCCGACCGCTTCTTCTGGGCGGTGGATGCCGATTTCCCGGCCGAGATCCTGCCCGCTGACACCGGGCTGATCCGTGCCGATCGCTTCGGCGGCGAGATCGCGCGGATGGCGCCCGAGCTGCGCCTTGCGCCGGCGCGGCGCAAGGCGGTGACGCAGGGCTTTGCGCGCACCGCGGCGCTGCGGCTGCAGGGCCGCACCGACCCTGGCCTGCCGCTCGCGCCCGGGCCTGCGGGGGTTACTTTTTCCCCTTAGGCTTCGGGCCCTTGCCGGACTTTCCGCCCTGATCCTCGGCGATCGCGCGGGCCTGCTCGGCTGCGGCCATCAGCTCCTCGGCGATGTCTTCGGCCTCTTCCGGGTCGAAGTCGAAGGGGAATTCGAAATCCTCGCCGACGATGTAGATGCGCACCATGCCGTGATCGGTCGGCCCGATCTGCAGGTCACCGGCGATGTCGCTTTGCTTGTTGATGCTCATGGGGCGGCCTCCGCAACTGTCGAGCCCGTTGGCTAACGCCAAGCCGGGCGCGAAGCAACGGAAAATGCCGAAAGGCCTGTTTCCGCCCCTTGCAATCCTGCGCGGCTGCCGCTAAATCCTCGCGCAGTGCCGCCTTAGCTCAGTTGGTTAGAGCACCAGATTGTGGATCTGGGGGTCTCCCGTTCGAACCGGGAAGGCGGTACCATTCCTCTCCTCACATCGTGCTGGTTTCGCGGGGACCGTTGCCGGCTCACCGGGAAACGGTTTGCAGCCTGTCTGCAAAGGCCTGTTGCCGCCGCGCTTCCGGAACACGCGGTCGCGGCGCCGGCCGGCCCGGCATTCCGGGGCTTGCACCGTCGCAGGGGAGGGCCGATGACAGGCCCCCGGCCCCCGGCCCCCGGCCCCCGGCCCCCGGCCCCCGGGCCCCCCGGCTCAGGCGGTCACTGGCGCGTGCGTCTGCGGGCCAAGCGGGACGTCGATGTGGAAGGTGGTGCCGATGCCGAGGCGGCTTTCATAGGAAATCGCGCCGTCCATCCGCTCGATCAGAATCTTGGCGATATGCATCCCGAGCCCCGAGCCCCCGGAGACTTTCAAGGAACCGCTCTCGACCTGGTTGAACCGTCCGAAAACCTGATCTTCCTTGTTGTCCGGAATTCCGATCCCGCTGTCCTGCACGGAAATCCGCAGGCGCGAACCGATCAGCCGGGTCGAGCACGCGACCTGCCCTCCCTCGGGGGAGAATTTGACGGCATTGGAGATCACGTTGCCGACGACCTGTTTCAGCCGGTCGGGGTCGGCGCGCAGCTGCCGGTGCACTTGCGCCGAGGTGATGGTCAGCCGGACGCCGGTTTCCGCGGCATAGGCCTCGTATTCCTCCATGACGTCGCGCAGGAATGCGTCGGCGTCCAGATCCTGCAGCCTCAGGGTGATCGTGCTGAGGTCGAGCTTCTGCAGATCAAGGACATCATCCACCAGTTTCAGCAGCCGCAGGCTGTTCCTCTGGGCGATGGTCAGCAAGGTCATCAGCGCCGGGCTGACCTCTCCCGCCGCGCCATGGAGTGCCAGATCCAGCCCGCCTTTCACCGAGGTCAGGGGGGTCCGCAATTCATGGCTGATCATGGCGAGGAACTGCGACTTGGCGTGATTGGCGGCTTCCGCACGGGCCAGCGCCTCGCGCAGCGCCTCTGCCGACTGTTCCCGTTCGGTGATGTCCACCAGCGAGACGGACCAGCCGAGCAGCGGCCGCTTGGTCTGGATCGGGCTTTCAATCGGCAGAAGGCGCGGGTCGAAGGCGCGTCCCCGCAGCCGGATCGGTTCCGCACTCCCGAGCTCGCCGGTGCGGATGAAGGATCTCAGGACCGGGCCGATTTTCTCCAGCTGATCGAGGGCTTCGCCCCGCCGCGGCATCTTCTTGCCGAACAGCGCCTTGGCGGCGGGGTTCGCGCCGGCGAACCGCCCCTCGGCGTCGAGGATGATCACCGGGTCCTGCGTGGCGTAGAACAGCAGGTTCCGGCCCTGCGCGGCAGTGTCCATCATCGTGTTGTTCAGCAGCAGCCAGCTCAGGGCAATGAGGGCGACCGCGAACAGGAACGGCGTCGGGTCGTATCCGAACAGGGTGACGCCCCAGACGACATAGGCGAGATTGCCGGCCAGCGGCACGGCGGTGATGCCGATCAGGACCCCGAGGAAGGGGCGGATGATCTTCTTTGCCCTGAGGAAGGCATAGGCGAGCACGCCGAGGGCGCTGCTCACGAAGATGTAGAGGCCGGCGGCGACGGCGAAGAAGAGCGGGCCGTGGTCGAAGAAGACGAACCGATGCGCGCCTTGCGTCACAAGCCGGGTTCCGGTGCCGTACAGCAGGTGCGTCTGGCTGTTGGTCAGGGCGATGATGCTGACGAGGGATGGCAGGCCGAGATAAAGCAGAAGCCGGACCGGCTGCCGGCCCGGGCGGGTGTTCATCGTGTAGTCGAAGACGAAGAACGCCCAGGCGATCGGCAGCAGGGTGATCCCGGGCCAGGCGGCCAGCGACCAGCCGACCTTGCAGGTCTCGCCTGGCGAGGCCAGGTCGAAGGCGACGGTGAACAGCCACCACAGCATCGCCAGAAATGTCAGGATGAAGGCGGGTTTGCCGGCGAAACGGTTGTTCCTGACGACCCAGACCAGGATGAGGGCGCAGGCCGCCCACAGCGCCGCGGCAAACGCAGACGCGAAGGTGAATTCCAGATTCGTCAGGCAGCTCATGGTCTACTTCGACAACCTAGGTTTGCACGTTGGGCAGTGTGGAGGCGAGATCATGTCGAGATTTCTTCGGCTTGGCACCAGAGACCTCGCGCGTCGGGCGCAAGATGCGGGGCCTGATGCCGTTGGGTCAGCGGCGCCGACGGTACAGCGCGAAGGTTTTGAAAACAAGGCAGAAAGGCCAGTTCATGCAGGCCTTCTCGCTGGCCGGAGACGCGGCCGCGGCCGATTCTCGGATATGGTCCGGAGCGCCTTTCCGGTTCGGATGCGCGGGCCCGGGCGGCTTTGGCCGGGCGCGGCCACTCGACGAAAGGTTGTGTGTCGCGGCGGTGGCCGCGCGCGGGTGCGCCGCGGCGAGCCGCTGCCGGGACTGCAGGACGTCGGCGGGCTGGCCTTCGACAAGACCGGCCCCCTGACCGAGGGGCGGCCGCAGCGCACCGCTCTGGTGTCGGCCCCCGGCTTCGGGCGGGTGCCGGTTCTGGCACCGATTGCGGCGACGCTGCGCCCTCTCGCCGAGGCCTGCTGCGGCGACGACCGGCCCGATTGCCCGATCCCCGAGGGTCCCGGCCGCTCGGCGGGACGGCAGGGCGCGAAAGCTGCCGGCCCGATCTGGCGCGCAGGGCGGGCTCTTCGCAGGACGGGGCAGGGTGATGCAGCCGCGCCGCAGTGCCTGGAAATCGCTTTCCCTAACGGCAATCTCTCGCCAGGGGCGGCTTTCGGGGATAAGCTTCACGCAGTTTTGTGAGCAGGGCGCGCGTTTTGTGCCGGACGGATTGTCTTTGCGAACAGGAGCCCGCATGAAATCCCTTGAACGAACGATTCCCCGCTTGGCCGCCCTTGCCGGGGCCCTCCCGATGGCGGCGGTCGTTGCGGCTGGTTTGCTGGCCACGGCGACCGGCGCGTCAGCGACGACCGTGACCGACACCTTCGGCGTCACCATCACCATTGAGAGTGACTGCCAGATCACCGCGACCAATACCCTCGATTTCGGCACCACGGGCGTGCTGACGGCGGCGGTCGACACCACCAGCACGCTTGATGTCGTCTGCACGCCGAGCACCGCCTACGACATCGGTCTGAACGCGGGCGGTGGCAGCGGGGCGACGACGGCAACGCGCAAGATGACCGGCGGCGCCGCGACCATTGACTATCAGATGTTCTCGGACGCGGCGCGGGCCACGAACTGGGGCGACACCGTGGCCACCGATACGGTGAGCAGCACCGGCACCGGATCGACGCAGAGCTTCACCATCTATGGCCGGGTTCCGGCGCAGACCACGCCCGCCACGGGGACCTATACGGACACCGTGACGGTTACGGTAACCTTCTGAGACAACGGCCCGGAGGAGACATGGGGGGGCTGTCGTTTCTGTGCCGCGTGGTCTGCGCGGCCGTTTTTGCATCGCTGCTGCCGCTTGCCGCGGCGGCGGAGGGATTGCGGGTGGCGCCCGTGCTGCTCGAGGTGGTGGCCCCTGCGGCGGCGGGCAAGCTGATGCTGCGCAACGAGGCGCGTGCGGTGATGACCGTTCAGGCCCGCGTCTATCGCTGGGTGCAGCGCAACGGCACCGAGAGTCTCGAGCCGACGCGCGATGTGGTGGTCAGCCCGCCGATGACCCGCATCGCCCCGGGCGCGAGCCAGACGCTGCGGGTGGTGCGCACGGCGAAGGGACGCATTCGCGGCGAGGAGGCCTATCGCGTCATCGTCGACGAGGTGCCGGACCGGCGCATGACGCGCAGCGGGCGGGTGAATTTCGCCACCGAGCTGCGGCTGCCGGTGTTCTTCGTCGGCGCCGGTGCGACGGCGCCACAGCTGCGCTGGTCGATCCGCGGCAGCGGTGCGGGCGCCGTTCTGGTCGCGCGCAACACGGGCGATCTGCATCTGCGCATCGCCGATGTGACGCTTGGCGGTGCGGTGCGGCGGCCGGGGTTGCTCGGCTACGTGCTGGGCGGTTCGGTGATGCAATGGCCGATCGGCTCGGGCCGGCTGGGCAGCGGCGCGATGCGGCTCAGGGCGCAGACCAACTTCGGAACGCTCGATGTGCCGCTCGGGCGGGAGTGAGCGGCAGCGCCCTCGGGTGTTGCCCGTGCATCTGCTCCTGTCCCTGGCTGCCCTGACCCTTGCTGCCCCGGCGCGCGCCGAGGAGGCGGCCTGCGCCGATGCCTCCGCCCGCGCGCTGTTTCTCGAGGTTTTCGTCAACGGCGCGCCGATGAACCTGATCTCGGAGTTCCGCGAGGGCGCCGACGGCACGCTGTGCGCCGAGGCCGGAGAGCTGCGTGACAGCGGCATCCTGCCCGATCCGGTGGCGCGCAGCGGCCTCGTGCCGCTCGATGCGCTGCCCGGGCTCGACTGGACGCTCGACGAGGCGGCGCAGACGATCCGTTTCGAGGCCGCGCCCGCCGCGCGCGCCGCACGCGCCCTCAGCGCCCGCGCGCCCGACCCGCTGGCTGCGGAGGAAGGGCCGGCCCCGGTCGATACCGGCACCGGGCTCGTGCTGAACTACCTGCTCGACGTCGAGACCTATGGCGGGGGCGGAGGCCGCGACAGCAGTCAGTCCGGCACCTTCGATGCCCGCCTCTTCTCGCCCTTCGGGGCGATCAGCCACGGTTTCGTGCTGACCGGCGACGCCGGCGCGGGAACCGCCTATCGCCGGCTCGAGACCTTCTGGCGCTCGGCCTTTCCGGGCTGCGCCGCGCAGCTGCAATTCGGGGATGTCACCAGCCGCGGCCCGGGCTGGTCGCGCCCGGTGCGCCTTGGCGGGGTGATGATCGAGCGCAATTTCGCGCTGCGCCCCGACCTCGTGACGCTGCCCTTGCCCTCCTATTCCGGCAGCGCCGAGGTGCCCTCGACGGTCGAGGTCTATTCCGGCTCGATCCGCACCTATGCCGCCGACGTGCCGGCGGGGCCGTTCTCGATTTCCGATCTGCCGCTGCCGACGGGCTCGGGGCTCGCGACCGTGGTGCTGCGCGACGTCACCGGCCACGAGGTGCAGGTGGCGCTGCCCTTCCTCGTCTCGGATGAGCTGCTGCGCCGCGGCACGCTCGATTACGCGCTGGCGCTCGGCCGGCCGCGGCTCGGGCTTGGCACCGGCGAGGACCGCTATGGCGCGGGGCAATATGGCGTCGCCTCGCTGCGCTACGGGCTGAGCGATGCGGTCACGCTGCAGTTTCACGGCGAGGCGGGCGAGGGGCTGCAGCTTGCGGGGCTCGGCGCCACCTTCCGCATCGGCACGCGCGGCACCGCGGGGCTGACCTTCGCCGACAGCCGCACCGCCACCGATCACGGCCGCCTTGCCGAGGTTTCGGGGCGGTTCCAGCTTGGCCGGGTGCAGCTTTCGGGCCGGTTCCAGCGCAGCTGGGGGCAGTTCGACGACATTGCCTCGGTCAGTGCCGAAACCGAGGCCGAAACGGTGGCCGGGAGCGTCAGCTCGGCGCCGCTGCGCCAGCTGGGACAGGTTGCGCTCTCGGTGCCGCTCACCATCGCCGGCGGGGCGAGCATGAGCCTTTTCGCCGCCGATCTCGGCCGCACCGACGGCAGCGCCGAGCGCAGCTTCGGGCTCAGCTACAGCCGGCCGATCCTTGCCGAGGGTTCGCTGAACCTTTCGGCCTATTCGGTGCAGGGCGGCGGCGCCGACACCGTGGTCGGGCTTGGCCTGTCGCTGCCCTTCGGGCGGCGCGGCAGCGCCGGGGCGAATACCGAAAGCCGCGGCGGCGCGCAGCGCAGCACCCTTTATGCCTCGGGCCGCAGCGGCGTGCGCGAAGAGGGCTGGGACTGGCGCGGACAGCTTGGTCACAGCGATGGCGGCGCGCTCGCCGATGCGCGGCTGGCGCGCACCGGCCGGCTCGGCCGCGCCGAGGTGGCGCTGCGTCGCTATGGCGAAAGCTCGGGCGCCGGGCTGCGGCTCGAGGGGGCGCTGGTCGTGGCGGGGGGCGGGCTGTTCCTGTCGCGCCGGATCGACGATGCCTTCGCCGTGGTCGATGCCGGCGCGCCGGGCGTCGCGGTCGAGGCGGAGAACCGCGCCGTCGGCCGCACCGGGCCGGGCGGGCGTCTGCTGGTGCCGGACCTGCGTTCCTACGAGAGCAACAGCCTTGCCATCGACACTGCGAGCCTGCCGCTCGACGCGGTGACAGGCGAGACCCGGCGCTCGGTCCGCCCGGCCTATCGCAACGGCGTCACCGTCGATTTCGGCGTCGAGACCGAGGCGCATGGGGCGCTTGTCGGTCTCGTCGATGGCACCGGCGCGGCGCTGCCGGTGGGAGGGGCGGCACAGGTCAATGGCCGTGGCGAGCCGATCCTCGTGGGCTATGACGGGCTCGTCTATGCGCTTGGCCTTGGCGCCGAGAACGAGATCGCGGTGAGCTATCCCGACGGGCAGAGCTGCCGCGCACAGTTCCCCTATGCCGATGCGCCCGGCACGATCCCCGAGATCCGCGGGGTGCTGTGCCAATGAGACGCGCGATCGCTGCGCTGCTGAGTGCCCTGCTGCTGTGGCTTGGCGCCACCGCCGCCGCACCGGCGCAGAGCTGCAGCTTTTCGGCGACCGATGTGGTGCTCGGCGCGGTCGACGTGCTCGGCGGTGGCGCCACCGACAGCAGCGGCATCATCCATGCCGATTGCTCCACCTTCCTCGGGCTGCTGTCCTCGATCACCCTCACGATCAGCGTTGGCGAGGGGCTGGGCGGCGCCAGCTCCGGTGCGCGGCAGATGGTCAGCGGCACCACCGCGACGGCGCTGAACTATCAGCTCTATCGCGACGCGGCGCGCAGCCAGGTGCTCGGCTCGAACTACTGGAGTTACGGCGGTGCGCCGATCACCCTCAGCGGCGCCTCGCTGCTCAGTCTGCTGACCTCGACCGGCCTCGACATCCCGATTTACGGCCGGGTGCCGGGCGGTCAGGCCGGGGTGGTGCCCGGCAGCTATGCCTCGGTCTTCAGTCGCGATCCGACCGATGTGCGGGTCGACTATCGCACCTGCAACCTGCTGCTTCTGTGTGTGAACCGCAGCGCGAGCTTCAGCTTCACCGTCTCGGCCACAGTGCCGCCCGACTGTCTGGTCACTGCAGGCGATCTCGACTTCGGCACGACCGGGGTGCTGAGTGCCGCGCGCGATGCGACAAGTGCGATCAGCGTCACCTGCACGCTCGGCTCGGCCTTCGATGTCGGGCTGAACTACGGCTTTTACGGCAGCGGCCCGGGCGACCGGCAGATGCGCAGCACCGCGGGCGATGCGGTGGGCTATCGCCTTTACCGGGATGCCGCGCGCAGCCTCGACTGGGGCACGCTTGCCGACGGGCTGGCGCAGGCCGGTGCGGGGCAGGGCACGGCACAGGCCTTCACCGTCTACGGCCGGGTTCCGGCGCAGGCGACACCGCCGCCTGGCACCTATTCCGACACGGTGGTGGTGACCGTGACTTACTGAGCGCGCGGGCGCAGGCTCAGCCGCCCGCTTGCCAGCAGCACGCCGAAGATCGCTACCGCGACGCCCGCGACCTGTGTCAGATGCGGCATCCGGCCGAAGGCCGCGGCGATCAGCAGCGCCGAGACCGGCACCAGGTTGAACAGTACCGAGGTCGCCGCCGGCCCGCGCACTGCGATCCCGACCTGCCAGAACAGATAGGCCAGCACCGAGCCGATCAGGGCCATCCACAGCGTCGCCCCCCAGGCGGTGGCCGAGGCGGTCGCGGCGATCGCCAGCGGGTCTTCCAGCGTGAAGGCGGCGATCAGCAGCGCCGCGGCCCCGGCAAGCATCGTCCAGGCCGAGGTCTCGAGCGGGCTTGCCGCGCGCACCCAGCGGCGGCAGCCGATGGTGTAAAACGCCCAGGCAAGGCTGCCGGCGAAGATCAGCAGATCCCCGGACGCGAACCGCGCGCCGCTGAAGGCGCCCACGGTCAGCGCCACGCCGACGAGGCTGATTGCCATGCCGAAGAGCGCGCGCCGGCTCGGCCAGCGGCCGCCGATCAGCGCCTCGAGCAGGTTCGTGGTCAGCGGGCTTGTCCCCATGATCAGCGCCGCGGTGACCGGGCTCGAGCTTTGCATGCCAAGGAAAAGCGCGGCGTTGAAGCCCGCGACCCCGACCACGCCCAGCACGAGGAAGGCCAGCGCATTGCGCCGCAACGCCTGCAGCCCGGGCCCTTCGGCGAGGCGCAGCCACAGCAGGATGCCGAGCGCGGCAAAGACGAAGCGCCCGGCGGCGGCGGTCCAGGGCGGCAGCTCGTGCAGCACGATCCGCGTCGCTTCGAAATTCGAGCCCCAGAACACGGCGGCCAGCGCGCTCAGCGCGAAGGCGGAGCCCTCGGCGCGGCGGATCTCGGGGGGAGGGCTCTCGGCCAGGTCGGTGACGGACATCTCGGATCTCCTTCGGATGGGAATGCCCCTGTCTGCCATTCCGTTCTGAAACTGGATATGGCAGGATTTCCAAATCTGTTTTTCAAATTCGGAAAGATCATGGACCGGCTGAACTGGGACGACATCCGGATTTTCCTTGCGCTGGCGCGGGAGGGCACGCTGTCCGGCGCGGCGCGGCAGCTTGGCATCGGGGTGGCGACGATCTCGCGCCGGGTCGAGCGGATCGAGCAGGCCGTGGGCCTGCCGCTGTTCCTGCGCCACCAGCAGGGCTATGACCTGACCGATCAGGGCGCGGCGCTGCTGCCCAGGGCCGAAGCGGTAGAGCTTGCCGCCCAGCAGATGCGGCGCGAGGCCGAGGCGCAGGTCGCGATCCGCGGCCTTGTGCGGCTGGCCAGCATCGAGAGCCTGATCTCGCCCTTCGTGGTGCCGGCACTCGCCCCGCTGCTCGCCGCCAACCCGGGGCTCGATGTCGAGATCAGCTTCTCGCCGATGACGGTGAACCTGCACCGCCACGACGCCGACCTTGCGCTGCGCATGGTCGAGCCGGAGAGCGGCAATCTGACGGTGCGGCGCCTTGCGGTGATGGGCTTCGGGCTTTACGGCCCGGCGAACGGGGCGCGGCCCGTGCGGCAGGTGAGCTGGCCCGATCTTGCCAGTCTTGGCACGCCGCTTTCCTGGTCGCGCGCCTTCGGGGCGGGGGAGGGCGGCCGTTTTGCCGTCAACACGCTCGAGGCGCAGGTGACGGCGGTGGCGGCGGGGCTCGGGGTCGGCGTGCTGCCGCATTTCCTCGCCCGCCGCGCCGGGCTCAGGCTGCTTGCCGAGACGCTGCCACAGGGCGGACGGATGGAGCGTCCGGTGCTGCTTGCGATTCACGCCGATCTCGCTGCCTCGCGCCGGGTGCGGGCGGTGGCCGATGCGATCGCTGCCGCGATCACCGCGCAGCGGCGCATGTTGGAGCAGGCCTGACGGGGGCGACAACTCGGCAAGACGGCCCTATGCTGGGCCGCCGGCCAGACGGAGAGCCCGATGTACGTTCCCCCGCAGTTTCAGGAGCTTGACCCCGAGCGCATCCGCGCCATGATCGAGGCGGCGCCGCTTGCCTGTATCGTGGCGCAGACCGAGGACGGGCTGATCGCGAACCACATCCCCGTGCTGATGGCGCCCGACGGCGCGCTGATCGGCCATGTCGCCGCTGCGAACGAGATGCACCGGCTGATCCCCGACGGCGGCGATGTCCTGGCGACCTTTCGCGGCGTGGACGCCTATGTCTCGCCCGGCTTCTACCCCTCGAAGCCCGAGCATCACCGGCATGTGCCGACCTGGAACTACGAGGTGGTCCATGTCCACGGCACGATCCGCTTCCAGCGCGACGAGCACGCCAAGCGTGCCGCGGTCGCGCTGCTGACGCGCCACCACGAGCGGCGCCTGAACGGCGCGGAGGCCTGGCGCATGGCCGATGCCCCGGCCGATTACATGGCGCAGATGCTGGCGGGCATCATCGCCTTCCGCATCGCGGTGACGCGGACGGTGGCAAAGGCGAAGCTGAGCCAGAACCGCGCGGCGCGCGATTACCTCGGCACGATCGACGGCCTGCGCCGCAGCGGCCACGCCGCCATGGCCGATGCGATGGCGGCCCGCCTGCCCCCGGGCGCGTGAGCCGGCAGGCTTTGGCGCGCGCCTGCGCCGGGGCGGCCGCTTTCGGGCTTGCGGGGGGCGCAGGGAAGGGCCGGCCCGCGTTGCAACGCCACACTTCGGCCGCGCACGATTTCGACTTGCCGACGGTGCGGTGTGCCGCTAAACGGGTCGGCGGAGACGTGGCCGAGTGGTCGAAGGCACACCCCTGCTAAGGGTGCAGGCCCGGAAGGGTCTCGAGGGTTCGAATCCCTTCGTCTCCGCCACTTACCCTGAAATCATTGAGCGATCTTAGCTTTTCGCGATCCGGCGGCTGTCGCGTTCCCTGTCCTGGAGCGGTCTGGGCCGGGTTGATGTGCAGCCGCAAAGCACCGCAAGAGATCATGGACGCGAGGCGGTAACGCGCCGCCGCACGAATACGAGGGCGGCGCGGCTTCGTGGATGTGCCCCGCTCCGACAGCATCGGTATGCCGCGCCGGCAGGCAGTTCACGTCCGCGCGCGCGCCGGCCGCCAGTCCGGCGGCGCCTCGAAAGGGGGCGGCCCGCTCAGGCCCTCTTCTCGGGCGGCAAACGGGCGGGGCGCGGTGTCCGCTCCCCGCGATCTTTGGGCCCGGTTCAGGCAGCCTTGCCGGCCGCCATCGCGCGATAGACCGCGCCCTCGAAATCGAGATAGCCGGTGAAGGAGATGGGGTCGCCGAAGGGCAGGATCTGCGTCGCCCAATAGCCGCCGACGCCGGTCTGCCGGTCGATCCAGAAGAAGCTGTTGGCCAGCCCCGCCCAGCCGATCGACCCGGCGGGCCGGCCCGTCGGCGCCTCTTCCTCGTTGGTCATGAAGGTGTAGGACCAGCCCTTCTTCAGCCCCGGGAAGAATTCGGCATCATTCGAGAGCTCGGGGATCACGCCGGGCAGCATCCCCACCTTCTGATGCGCCTGCAGCCCGTTCCGCACCGCCCAGCCGACGGTTTCCGGGCGCAGCACGCGGCCGTTCGGGCCGTCGCCGTCGTTCAGCCACATCCGGATGAACTTCATGTACTCCGGGATCGTCGCATAAAGCCCGTGGCCACCCATCTCGACCTCGGGATCGTCGGGCAGGAAGAACTCGTCCATCGGCGTCAGCGCGCCGTCGGCGCCGCGGGCATGGATGATCGCGGTGCGGGTCTTCATCGCCGGGGTGCGGGTGAAGGCGATCTCCTCCATCCCGAGCCGGTCGAAGATGCGCTCGCGCATCACCGCGCCAAGGCTTTTGCCGCGGATCCCCTCGACCACCTGCCCCGCCCAGTCGATGTTGGTGCCGTATTCCCACCGCGTGCCGGGATCGAACAGCAGCGGCGTCTCGATGCAGGCGCGCGAGGCGGTGACCACCGAGGGCTGGCCCTGCTCCTCGGCGAGCCGCCGATAGGTCGCGTTGAAGAAGTCATAGCCGAAGCCGCCGGTGTGCAGCAGCAGCTGGCGCGTGGTGACGTCGGTCTTCGGCGCGCGCAGCCGCGGCGTGCCGTCGGCGTCGAAGCCCTCGATCACCTGCAGCCGGCCAAGCGCCGGGGCATAGGTCCTGGCCGGCGCGTCCAGGTCGAGAAGCCCGTCCTCGACACATTGCAGCGCCGCGGTGCCGGCGATCGCCTTGGTGGTCGAGAAGATGGCGAAGACCGTGTCCTCGTCCATCGGCGTGCCACCGAGCCGGCGCTCCCCCGCCGCCCCGGAATAGAGGGTGCCGTCGCGGTCGGTGACCATCGCCACCACGCCCGGCACCCGGGCCGGGCCCGCGGTCACGCCGTGCAGCACCGCATCGCAGGCGGTCTTCAGATCCTTCATGTCGTCCTCCCTGAGCTTTCGTGGCCCGCAGCCTGCCATGGTGCGGGGGCGCGGTCTGTCCGGTTTGGGCGGGCGCTGTCCGGTTTCGGAAGGCAAATGCCGCCGGTCAAAGCCGCCGGCGCGCCCGGGTCTGCGACGGCAGCTCGCCGAAGCGGCGGCGATACTGCCCGGCCAGCGCGCCGAAATTGACGAAGCCCCAGCCGCTCGCGATCTCGCCGATCGAGCGCTCGGGCGGCGCCGAGGCCAGCTCGGCATGCAGTCCCTCGAGCCGGCGCGCGGCCAGAAATTCGCGCGGCGAGATCCCGCGAAAGCGGCGGAACCCTTCCGAAAGCGTGCGCGCCGAGACCCCGAGCCGCGCCGCCACGGTGCCGATCGTCAGCGGGTCGCGGGCCTCGGCGGTCAGCATTTCCTCGGCGCGGCGCACGTAGAAAGGGGCGGCGGCGCGGGCGCCATCCTCAAGCCGCAGGCCGGTTTGCCCCGCCCATTCGCGCAGCAGCTCGAGGCAGAGCATCTCCTCGAGGTGGCGCCCGATCACCTCGGTGCCGGGCAGCGTGCCGCCAAGCGTGCGCGCGGCGTAATCGAGCAGCCGCAGCCAGGCCGAGTCCCGCCCGCCGATCTTCACCCGGCGCGTCCAGAGCGCGTCGTCGGGCACGAAGCCGAACCAGCGCGCGGCGGTCTCCTCCATCAGCCGGTGCGGCAGCGTCAGGTTCAGCTGCATGTGGTCGTCATCGCCATCGAGCCAGTAGTCGGTGCGCGCGCAATCGACGACGAAGCTTTCGCCCGGGCCGGTGGTGGCGGGTGTGGCCCCGCTCTGGTGGCGCAGCGCACCGCGCAGCGTGGTCAGCACGAGGATATTGCCGGCCTCGGGGGCGAACCGGTCGAGATGGATGCCGGTGCCATAGGAAAACCGGGTCAGCAGCACGCGGCCGGCCGGCGCCGAGATCATCGTCGCATCGGGCCGCGCGCGCCGGTCGAGCGGCCGCACCCGATAGGGCATGTAGGCCGTCTTGCAAAACGCCTGCACCTCCTCCCAGTCGGTTGACCGCGTCCGCCGGTCATGGCGGATCGCTGCGCCGGACGCATCGACGAGCAAGGCCTCCTCCAACATGACGCCCTCCCCGCGCTCTGCTGTGAGCGCCATGCTAGCACGGCGGGGCGGTGGCGTGGGCAAACTCCGCAGGCGGGGATCTGCGACCTTGGTCGTAGGCCGTGCGGGTTTGCGCACCGCCCGTTCGCGCGGCGCCATGCCCATTCCGGCGCCACTCCGCGCCGGCGGCCGTCGCAGGGGAAATCCGCCCCTCCTGGCGCGCCGTGCAAAATCAGTGGCTTACGGGGCGGGGCGTCGTGCTTTGGTTTCTCCTAAGCCAAGCCTAGGAAAATGCTTCTGCAGCCTCACCCGATCGCCGGTCATGGTCGCCGGGAGGCAAGCAGGAGACCGGGACATGACCGCAACCGAGTTCGATTACATCATCGTGGGCGCAGGCTCGGCGGGCTGCGTGCTGGCGAACCGGCTCTCGGCCGGGGGCCGCGCGACGGTCTGCGTGATCGAAGGCGGCGGGACGGAAAGCGCGCCGAACGTCACCGTGCCGGCGGGGATCCTGTCGCTCTACGGCAATCCGAAATACGATTACGCCTTCACCGGCACGCCGCAGCCCGAGCTGATGAACCGCCGCATCCCGGTGAACCGCGGCAAGGCGCTTGGCGGCTCCTCCACCATCAACTCGATGGTCTTCATCCGTGGCGCCTGTTCGGACTATGACGCATGGCGCGATCTTGGCTGCGCCGGCTGGGGCTGGGACGACGTGCTGCCGGTGTTCAAGTCGCTCGAGAACAATCAGCTCGGCCAGTTGCCGGCGTGGCACGGCAGCAAGGGCGAGCTGTTCGTCAGCGCCGCGCGCGATCCGAACGTGCTCGACCGGATGTTCATCGCCGCGGGCCGCGCCGTGGGGCTGCGCGAGAACACCGATTTCAACGCCGGCACGCAGGAAGGGCTCGGCGTCTACAATGTCACCCAGAAGAACGGCACGCGCTGGTCCTCCTTCCGCGCCTTTCTGAAACCGGTGCTGGGGCGGGCGAACCTGACCGTTCTGACCGGCACCGAGACGCATCGCGTGCTGCTCGAGGGCACACGCGCGAGCGGGGTCGAGGTGAGCAACGCGGGCGGGCGGCGGGTGCTGCGCGCGCGGCGCGAGGTGATCCTGAGCGCGGGCGCGATCGGCTCGCCGACGATCCTGATGCGCTCGGGCATCGGGCCGGCGGCGATGCTGCAGGCGGCCGGGGTGGCGGTGCAGCACGATCTGCCGGGCGTCGGCCAGAACCTGCGCGACCACATCGACGGCATGATCACTGTGCGCTCACGCTCGACCAAGACGCTCGGCCTGTCGCTCGCCAACCTGCCGGCGATGATCGCCGCGCCGTTCAGATATCTCTTTGCGCGCAAGGGGATGCTGAGCACGAATTACGTCGAGGCGGGCGGTTTCGCGCGCACGAAATTCGCCGGATCCGAGCCCGATATCCAGTTCCACTTCGTGCCGGGCTATCGCAGCCACCGCGGGTGGCTCGTCGAATATGGTCATGGCTATGCGGTCCATACCTGCGTGCTGCGGCCGAAATCGGTGGGCGAGATCCGGCTCGCGAAGGACGGCGGCGCCGAGATCGACCACCGCTTCTTCACCGATCCGCATGATGCCGCGACGCTGGTCGAAGGCATCAAGATCGCCCGGGCGATCTTTGCCGACAGTGCCTTCGATGAGGTCCGCGGCCCCGAGATGCTGCCCGGGCCGAAGGTGCAGAGCGATGCCGAGATCGAGGCCTATCTGCGCGCCGAAGCGCTCACCGTCTATCACCCCGTCGGCACCTGCAAGATGGGCACCGATGCCCTCGCCGTCACCGATCCGGCGACGCTGAAGGTGCGCGGGATCGAGGGGCTGCGCGTGGCGGACGCCTCGGTGATGCCGACGCTGATTGGCGGGAACACCAACGTGCCCTCGATGATGATCGGCGAGCGCTGTGCCCGCATGGTGCTTACGGCTTAGGCTGATCCTAAGCCGTGGTGACGCAGGAATTTCTTTTTCCTCAGCCAATCCTGCGTCACCCTCTTCCTACAAGGCGATGAACCAGAGTTTTCCCCGATGATCCGCACAGGCACTGACTACAGGGAGTCGATCCGGGACGGGCGCGAGATCCACGTCAATGGCGAGCGTGTCGCCGACGTGACCACCCATCCGATGTTCAAGCCCCTGGTCGACATCCGCGCGCGGATCTTCGACATGGCGCATGCGCCCGAGACCGCGGCCCTGATGACCGTGCGCGGCGAGGGCGAGGTGAACGCGCAGGCCAATGCGCTGCCCTTCAGCCAGTCGGACTGGTGGGCGAAGCGGCGCGCGACCGAGGCGGTGCTGGATGCCGTCGGCGGCGTGGTGACGCGGGTGGGCGACGAGACCGTGGGCGAGATGTGGTCGCTTTATGATTGTGCGGCGACGCTGAACGAGATCGACCCGCAATTCGCGCCGAACATCGCCGCCCATATCGCGCGCGTGGTGCGTGCCGACCCGTTCCACGTTTCGGCCAATACCGATCCGAAGGGCGACCGCTCGAAAACGCCAGCCGAGCAGGACCCGGACATGCTCCTCCATGTGGTGCGCGAGACCGACGCCGGCCTCGTCGTGCGCGGTGCGAAGTTCGAGACCGCAGCGGCCTATGCGAACCAGGCCTTCACCAAGCCGACGATCGCGACCTGGGGGGAGGGGGCGCTTTCGCCCTATGCGGTGGGCTTCATCTGCGATCTCGGCACGCCCGGGCTGAAATTCATCTGCCGCACCGGCTTTGCCGGTCGGGCGCCGGCCGAGGATTACCCGCTCTCGAACCGCTTCGACGAGATCGAGGCGCTGGTGATTTTTGATGATGTGCTGATCCCCTGGGAGAACGTGCTTTTCCATCGCCATGTCGCTTCGGCGATGGCGATGCGGGCCACGCTGCACCGCTATTCCGCCTTCGCCTTCGTGCAGCGCAGCCTGAAATTCGCCGACATGCTGATCGGCGCCGCGCTCTTCAACCTGCGCCAGACCGGGCTCGACCGGCTGCAAGGCGTGCAGGAAAAGCTCGCGCAGCTCGCCTGCTGGCGCGAGGGGATCGACGCGCATCTGACCTCGGCGATCGCGATGGCCGAACGCTCGCCCGCCGGGCTGATGATGCCGAACCAGTCGCTGATCTATGCGGGCCGCGTCTTTGCCGCGGGGCAGATGGCGGCGATGATGCATCTGGCGCGCGAGCTGTGCGGCGGGCAGATCGGCCTGACCCCCGATGTCGCCGCCTTCCGCGCGCCCGAGACCGCGCCTTGGCTCGAAAAGTTCTATGGTATCAATGACGAATGGCAGGCCGAGGACCGCCGCAAGCTGCTGGCCTTCGCCCGCGATCTGCTCAATTCCGACTATGCCGGCCACCGGCTGACCTTCGAGCTTTTCGCGCAATCGCCGCCCTTCGCCCATCTTGCCGCTGTCTATCGCAACTTCGACTGGGACGGCCCGCTCGACTGCGTGCGCCAGGCCGCGGGGCTGAGCGAGCGGGTGATGGGCACGGCGACGCGGACCTGCGCCGACAGCCCGGCGAGCCGCTGGTTCGCCACCGAACGCGCGGGCCCCTGAGCCCCCCTTGTTTCATGCGCCTGCGGGCGCTCCCCCGGATTTCACCGAAAGGACTGAACGATGTCAGTTGAAAAGATCGAAGCCCTCGTCGTCGGCGCCGGACAGGCCGGCCTTGCCGCGAGCGAGCATCTGGGCCGCGCAGGCATTCCCCATCTCGTGCTCGAACGCAGCCGGATCGCCGAGCGCTGGCGCAGCGCGCGCTGGGATTCGCTTGTCGCGAATGGCCCCGCCTGGCACGACCGCTTCCCGACGCTTGAATTCGACGCCGACCCCGACGCCTTCGTGGCGAAGGATGCGGTCGCCGATTACATGGAGGCCTACGCGAGCCAGATCGCCGCGCCGGTACGCTGCGACGTCGAGGTGACCGGGGTTGCCCGCCTCGAAGGCCGCCCCGGGTTCCGCGTCGAGACCGCGACCGGCGTGATCGAGGCGGAGTATGTGATCGCCGCCACCGGCGCCTTCCAGACGCCCTCGATCCCGCCGATGGTGCCCGCCTCGGCTGGCATCGCGCAGATCCATTCAAGCGACTACCGCAACCCGGGCCAGATCGCGCCGGGTGCGGTGCTGGTCGTCGGCGCCGGCTCCTCGGGCGTGCAGATCGCCGACGAGCTGCTCGCCGCGGGGCGCAAGGTCTATCTGTCGGTCGGCCCGCATGACCGCCCGCCGCGCAGCTATCGTGGCCGCGATTTCGTCTGGTGGCTGGGCGTGCTGAACCTCTGGGACGCCGATGCGAACCCAGCGTCGGAACATACCACGATCGCGGTGAGCGGCGCGCATGGCGGCCAGACCGTCGATTTCCGCAAGCTCGCGGCGCGGGGGATGGTTCTGCTTGGCCGGACCGAGGGGTTTGACGCGGGCACGATGCGGTTCGCACCGGATCTCGCGAAGAACGTCGCGGGCGGGGACGCGAATTATCTCTCGCTTCTCGACGCGGCCGACGCCTATGTCGCGCGCAACGGGCTCGATCTGCCCGAGGAGCCGCAGGCCCGCGTGATCGGTGCCGATCCCGCCTGCATGACCGACCCGATCCTCGCGCTCGATCTGGCCGAGGCCGGGATCACCACGATCCTCTGGGCGACCGGCTTCAGCTCGGACTATTCCTGGCTGCCCGAGGGGGCGCTCGACGAGGCCGGCAAGCCGCGTCATTCGCGTGGCGTCTCGACCGAGGCGGGGATCTATTTCCTCGGCCTGCCCTGGCAGACCCGCCGCGGCTCCTCCTTCATCTGGGGGTGCTGGCACGACGCGAAATTCGTCGCCGACCACATCGCCAAGCAGCGCGGCTATCTTGCCTATGCGCCCGCCGCCGAACCCGTCACCAAGACCGCCTGACTCCGGAGACCCGACATGGCCCATACCCGCATCCGCAAATTCAACACCAAGGACACCTATCCCGAGCAGAAGCTCGACAACGACCTGTGTCAGGCCGTGGTCGCGCGCGGGGCGACGGTGTTCCTGCGCGGCCAGTGCCCGCAGGATCTCGACACCGCCGAGGACATCGGCTCGATGGACCCGGTCGAGCAGACCCACAAGGTGATGCAGAACATCCGCCAGCTGATCGAGGAGGCCGGCGGCAAGATGGAGCATCTGTGCAAGGTCACCGTCTATCTGACCGACGTGCGCCACCGCGAGGCGGTCTATCGCACGATGGGCGAATATATCCGGGGCGTGCATCCGGTCTCGACCGGGGTCGTGGTGACCTGCCTCGCGCGGCCCTCGTGGCTCGTGGAGATCGACGCGACGGCGGTGATCCCGGACTGAGCGGGGAGGGGGCGCTGCCCCCGCCGAGGCGCTGCCTCGGCCCCCCGGAGTATTTGGGCCAAGAAAAAGGACGGGCAAGATGACCTTTTCGATCGTGGCGCGCTGCGCCGAGAGTGGGCAATTCGGGATGGCGATTTCCTCCTCCTCGCCCGCGGTGGCGGCGCGTTGCGCCTTTGCCCGGGCGGGGGTGGGGGCGGTGGCGACGCAGAACGTGACGAACCCGGGCCTCGGGCCGCTGATGCTCGACCGGCTCGCGGCGGGCGAGAGCGCTGCTGCTGCGGTCGGCGCGGCGGTGGCGGCGGATGGCTTTGCCGCCTATCGCCAGCTTCTTGCGATCGGCGCGAGCGGCACGCCGGCGATCCATTCCGGGCCGAATGCGCTCGGGCTCTGGTCCTCGGCCATGGGCGTTGACTGTGCCGCGGGGGGCAATCTGCTCGCGGACGCCGGCGTGCCCGCGGCGATGGTCGCGGGCTTCGAGGCGGCGACCGGGCCGCTTGGCGACCGGCTGATCGCCGCGATGCGGGCGGGGCTCGCGCTTGGCGGCGAGGCGGGGCCGGTGCATTCGGCGGGCCTTCTGATCGTCGACCGGCAGGCCTGGCCCTGGGCCGAGCTGCGCATCGACTGGCTTGACGAGGGCTGCCCGATTGCGGCGCTCGCCCGCGCCTGGGAGGTCTATGCCCCGCAGGCGAATGACTATGTGACCCGCGCGCTGAACCCGGCCGCGGCCCCTTCCTACGGCGTGCCCGGAGACGAATGATGCAAAGCCTTGGCCATTACACCGCCCGCGCCGGCAGCCTGATGCTGCGCAACCAGTGCTGGATCGACGGGGGCTTCGTGCCGGCGGCCTCGGGCGCGCGGTTCGAAAGCGTGAACCCGGCGACCGGCCTTGCGCTGACCGATGTCGCGCGCGGCGGGGCGGAGGACATCGACCGCGCCGTGCGCGCGGCGCGGCGCGCCTTCGAGGATGGCCGCTGGTCGAAACAGACGCCCGGCGCGCGCAAGGAGGTGCTGCTGCGTCTGGCGAACCTGCTGCGCGAGAACCTCGAGGAATTCGCGCTTCTCGACACGCTCGACATGGGCAAGCCGATTGCCGAGACGGTGAACGTCGATGTGCCCGGCTCGGCGCATTTCTTCCAGTGGTATGCCGAGGCGATCGACAAGCTTTATGACGAGGTGGCGCCGACCGGCGGGCGGGATATCGCGCTCATCCGCCGCGTGCCGCTTGGGGTGATCGGCGCGGTGGTGCCGTGGAACTTCCCCCTCGACATGGCGACCTGGAAGCTCGCCCCCGCGCTTGCGGCCGGCAATTCGGTGGTGCTGAAGCCCGCCGAGCAATCGCCGCTCTCGGCGCTGCGTCTGGCGGAACTGGCCGCCGAGGCGGGGCTGCCCGATGGCGTGCTCAACGTCGTGCCGGGCTTTGGCGAGGATGCGGGGCAGGCGCTCGGCCGCCACCCCGACGTCGACTGCCTCGTCTTCACCGGCTCGACCGAGGTCGGCAAGATGTTCCAGCGCTACGCCGGCGAGAGCAACATGAAGCAGGTCTGGCTGGAGACGGGGGGCAAGAGCCCGAACCTGATCTTTGCCGATGCCGATCTCGATGCCGCCGCCGACAAGGCCGCCTTCGGCATCTTCTTCAATCAGGGCGAGGTCTGTTCGGCCAATTCCCGGATGCTGGTGCATGAGAGCATCGCCGAGGAGATGATCGCCCGGATGAAGGCGCGGGCCGAGGCGATCCGCCCGGGCAACCCGCTCGATCCCGAAACCACGATGGGGGCGATGGTCGATGCCCGCCACGCCGGGCGGGTGGAAGGCTTCCTTGCCTCGGGCAAACAATCGGCGCGTCTTGTCACCGGGGGCGAGCGGCTGACGATCGGCGGCTCGGACGCCTTCATTGCGCCCACGATCTTCGCCGATGTGCCGCGCGACGCCCGCATCGCGCGCGAGGAGATCTTTGGCCCGGTGCTCGCCGTGCAGACCTTCCGCGACGATGCCGAGGCGATCGCGATCGCCAATGACACCGTCTATGGCCTTGCCGCCTCGGTCTGGACGCGCGATCTGAGCCGGGCGATGGCGGTTTCCGATGCGCTGGTCGCGGGGACCGTCTCGGTCAACACCGTCGATGCGCTCAGCGCGATGACGCCCTTCGGCGGCATGAAGCAGTCGGGCTTTGGCCGTGACCTGTCGCTGCATTCCTTCGACAAGTATTCGGCGCTGAAGACGGTCTGGATCAGCTATTGACGGCAGGGGCGCGGCGGATCAGCTTGCGTTAGGGAAAACCTGACATAAGACAGCCGGGGATAAGCCGTGCCCTTACGTATCACGCTGCGACAGCTTGAATATTTCGTCGCCGTGGGCGAGTGCGGCTCGATCGCGCTCGCCGCCGAGAAGGTGAATGTCTCCTCGCCGTCGATCTCTTCGGCGATCTCGCAGCTCGAGGCGGAATTCGGGCTGCAGCTCTTCATCCGCCGTCACGCGCATGGGCTGTCGCTGACGCAGGGCGGCGCGCGCTTCATGGACCTTGCCCGCGAAGTGCTGGAAAAGGCGGGCGCGCTGAACGGGCTGGCGAATGACATCACCGGCAAGGTGCGCGGGCCGCTGAACATCGGCTGCCTCGTGTCCTTCGCGCAGATCGTGCTGCCGCAGCTGCGCCGCAGCTTCGTCGACACCTACCCCGAGGTCGAGTTCCACCAGTTCGAGCGCGACCAGCAGGAGCTGTTCGACGCATTGCGCTCGGCGCGTCTCGACATCGCGCTGACCTATGACCTGAACGTGCCGCCCGATCTCGACTTCGTGCCGCTGATCGGGCTGCCGCCCTTTGCGCTTTTGCACGAGACGCATGAGCTCGCCCATCTCGAGGCGGTGTCGCCGGCCGAGCTGTCCGACTATCCGATGGTGCTGCTCGATCTGCCGATGAGCTCGGACTATTTCCTGTCCTTCTTCACCGCGCTTGGCATCACCCCGATGATTGCGGAACGCACGCGCGACATCGCGGTGATGCGCTCGATGGTGGCGAACGGCTTCGGCTATGGCCTGGCGAATGTGCGCCCAATCTCCGAACTGGCTCCGGACGGGCGGCGCCTGCGCTTCATCCCGCTGACCGGGCCGGTGCGCACGCTCAAGCTCGGTCTGATGATGAGCGAGGGGGCGCAGAATTCACGCAGCGTGCGCGCTTTCATCGACCATGCCCGCGCCGAGATCACGCCCTTGCGCGCGCCGGGGCTGCAGGTGCAGGCAAAGGGCGTGCGGCGCGACTTCTGACGCGTTCGCCAACTGCACATTATGCGCGCACTTCGCCGCCGAATTAAGTGATTAGGCGCAGCCTAAGTCAGGCTTCCGCAAGGTGTAATTTACTTGGGCGCCGCCGCGCCAGATCGTCCTCTCATCCCGGCCAGACCTGCGGCCGACAAGGAGACGACGTTGCGAAACCCAGCCTATGACATCCTGTTCGAGCCCGCGAAGATCGGGCCGCTCACCGCGAAGAACCGCTTCTATCAGGTTCCGCATTGCAATGGCGGCGGCTATCGCGACCCCTCTGCCGCCGCCGCGATGCGCGGGATCAAGGCCGAGGGCGGCTGGGGCGTGATCTTCACCGAGCAGACCGAGATGCACCACACCTCGGAAATCACCCCGTTCATCGAGCTGCGGCTGTGGGACGATGCCGATATTCCGGCGCTCAATCGCATGTCGGAGGCGATGAAGACGCGCGGCGCGCTCGCCGGTATCCAGCTTGCCTATTCCGGCATCAACGGGCCGAACCTCTATACCAAGGAAGTGCCGCTCGCCCCTTCGGCGCTGCCCATTCGCACCTTCACCAATGACCCGGTGCAGGCGCGCGCGATGGACAAGACCGATATCAAGAACCTGCGCCGCTGGTTCGTGAATGCGGCGAAACGCTCGAAACTCGCGGGCTTTGACCTCATTTGCCTCTACGGCGCGCATGGATTCGGCATCTTCCAGCATTTCCTGTCCCGCGCGACGAACCAGCGCTCGGACGAATACGGCGGCTCGCTCGAAAACCGGGCGCGGTTCGTCAACGAGGTGATCGCCGACATGCGCGACGCGGTCGGCGACACCATGGGCCTGACCCTGCGGGTGAGCCTTGACGAGCACATCGGCGCGCTTGGCTTCTCGAACGCCGAGCTGCGCGAATTCATCGAGATGAACGCCGATCTGCCCGACCTGTGGGATCTCGCGCAGGGGACGTGGGAGGATTGCTCGGGCCCCTCGCGCTTCAAGGAAGAGGCGGCGCAGGAGGTGCTGGTGAGCGGCATCCGCGATCTCACCACGAAGCCCGTCGTCGGCGTCGGCCGCTTCACCTCGCCCGATGTGATGGCGCGGCTGGTGCGGCAGGGCGTGCTCGATTTCATCGGCTGCGCGCGCCCCTCGATCGCCGATCCGTTCCTGCCGAAGAAGATCGAGGAAGGCCGGATCGAGGACATCCGCGAGTGCATCGGCTGCAACATCTGCATCACCGGCGACATGACGATGAGCATCAGCCGCTGCACGCAGAACCCGACCTTCATGGAAGAGTGGCGCAAGGGCTGGCACCCGGAGAAGATGAACCCGAAGGGCGACAGCACGAATGTGCTGATCGTCGGCGCGGGGCCGGCGGGTCTCGAGGCCGCCCGTGCGCTGAGTTTGCGCGGCTATGACGTGGCCTTGGCCGAGGCCGGCACCGAGCTTGGCGGCCGCGTCGCGCGCGAGCGCAAGCTGCCGGGGCTGTCGGCCTGGGGCCGCGTCGCGGATTACCGCGCCTATCAGCTGGGCCAGCGCCCGAATGTCGAAACCTATTTCGACAGTCGCCTCAGCGCGCAGGAAATCCTCGATTTCGGCTTCGAGAATGTCTGCATCGCCACGGGGGCGCATTGGCGCGCCGATGGCGTCGCGCGTCAGCATGTCGTGCCGATGCCCGCCGATCCGGTGATGCCGGTCTTCACCCCCGATGACATCATGGCCGGCCGGCTGCCGAAGGGCGCGGTCGTCGTCTTCGATGATGACCATTATTACATGGGCGGCGTGATGGCCGAACTGCTGGCCAAGGCCGGCTGCACCGTCACCCTCGTCACCCCCTCGGCCTATGTCTCGGACTGGACGCTGAACACGCTCGAACAGGGCGCGATCCATCGCCGGCTGGTGGAGAACGGCGTGACGATCACCCTCAACACCGGCATCGCGGCACTGCATGCGGAGGGCGTCGAGACCGAATGCGTCTATACCGGCGCGACCATGCGGCTTGGCTGCGACGCGGTGGTGATGGTCGCCTCGCGGGTCTCGGACGATGCGCTCTATCACGATCTGATGGCGCGGCAGGGCGACTGGGCCGATGCCGGCATCCGCTCGGTCAAGGTGATCGGCGACGCCTGTGCGCCCGGTCCGATCGCCTGGGCGACCTATGCCGGGCATCGCTATGCGCGCGAGCTCGATCAGCCCGATATCGGTGACGCGCTGCCGTTCCGCCGCGAGGTCACGCAACTCGCATGAATGCATCCGGCGCCGAAGGGGAGGGCGGCGCCGGCCCCGAAGAGCAACAGGGAGCTCAGCCATGACACGCGGAAAAGCGGTCGAAGTCTTCAACGTCACCAAGCGCTTCGGCGATTATCTGGCCCTCGATCAGGTCAGCTTCACGATCCACGAGAACGAGTTCTTCACGCTCCTTGGCCCCTCGGGCTGCGGCAAGACCACGCTGTTGCGGATGATCGCCGGCTTCGAGACCCCGAGCGAGGGGGCGATCAGCCTGTTCGGCACCGAAATCGCGACGCTGCCGCCGCACAAGCGCCATGTGAACACGGTGTTCCAGAGCTATGCGCTGTTTCCGCACATGACGCTCGAGCAGAACATCGCCTTCGGGCTCGAGAACCTCGGCTGGGACAAGGCGCGGCGGCAGGCGCGGGTGGCCGAGATGCTCGAGATGGTGCATATGACGCCCTTCGCGCGGCGCCGCCCGGCCCAGCTTTCGGGCGGGCAGCGCCAGCGCATCGCGCTTGCCCGTGCACTCGCACCGGAACCGAAGGTGCTGCTGCTCGACGAGCCGCTTTCGGCGCTTGACCTCAAGCTGCGGCAGGCGATGCGCGACGAGCTGCGCGCGCTGCAGCGGATGACCGGCATCACCTTCATCTTCGTCACCCATGATCAGGACGAGGCGCTCGACATGTCCGACCGGATCTGCGTGCTCGGCCGCGGCCGGATCCAGCAGATCGGCACGCCCTCCGAGATCTACGAGGAACCGGAAAACCGCTTCGTCGCCGATTTCATCGGCGAGACGAATTTCCTGGCCGCCGAGGTGATCGCGCTCGAGGGGCCGCGCGCGCGCGTGCGCACCGCCTTCGGCTTCGAGATCACCACCTTGCAGAAGGGCGTGAGCGGGCCGGGCAAGGCGACGCTGTCGCTGCGCCCCGAGAAGATCGGGATGGAGGATCAGGCGGCGGGCAACCTGCTCACCGGCACCGTCACCGCCAAGAACTACATGGGCGGCTATACCCATTACACCGTCGACACACCGGCGGGCACGCTGCGGGTGTCGCGGCGCAACGCGGTGAGCCAGGCGCAAAGCTACGAGATCGGCCGCGAGGTGCGCCTTGGCTTTCGCGACGACAGCGCGCGGGTGCTGGCGCAATGAGGGGGTTCCGCTTCTGGGGCCTGGTGCCCGCCTGGGCGCTGATGCTGGCGACGCTCCTGGTGCCGCTTTGCATCGTCGCCCTCGTCTCGGTGGCCGAGCGCGGCGCCTATGGCGGCTTTGCCTGGGCCTTCACGTTCGAGCCCTACAAGGAGATCCTGTTCTCCGAGGACTGGGACGGCAACCTCGTCTTCGATCCGAAATATCTGGCGATCATCGGCCGCACGCTGGCGCTGGCCGCCGCGACCACGGCGATCTGCATGGCCCTCGCCCTGCCCGTCGCCTATGTCATCGCCACCCGCACGCCGCGGATGAAGGCGGCGCTGATCTACCTCGTCACCTTGCCGTTCTGGGTGTCGATGATCGTGCGGGTCTATGCCTGGCTCATCATTCTCGGCACTGACGGGGTCGTCGGCCGGGCCTGGGCGGCGCTCGGTGGCGAGGGGACGCTGCTCTTCACCTCGGGCGCGATGCTGGTGGGCATGGTCTACAGCTATATCCCGCTGATGGTGCTGCCGGTCTTCGCCGCGATCGAGAAGCTCGATCCGGCGCTGCTCGAGGCGGGCGCCGATCTTTACGCCAGCCGCTGGACGACGGCGCGCCGGGTGATCCTGCCGCTCACCTGGCCGGGGCTTTCGGCGGGCGCGATCCTCGTCTTCGTGCCGGCGCTTGGCACCGTGCTCGAGCCGATGCTCTTGGGCGGGGGCAAGCAGATGATGATGGGCACGCTGATCCAGTCGCAATTCGGTGGCGCGCGCAACTGGCCCTTCGGCGCGGCGGTGGCGCTGGTGCTGATGGCGCTGGTGGTGCTGGTGCTGATCGCCAATGCGCGGCGCGCGATGCGCAAGGAGGCCCGGGCATGAGCACGCCGCACGACGTTCGCCGCTACCCCGGTGCGGGGCTGGTCACCTGGGTCTTCTTCCTGTGGCTTTATGCCCCGATCGCGGTGGTGATCTGGTTTTCCTTCAACGAGAGCCGCCTCGTCTCGGTCTGGAGCGGGTTCTCGACGAAATGGTATGTCGCGGCGCTGGAAAACGACGCGCTGCTCGATGCGCTGCGGGTCTCGCTCATCGTGGCGCTGACGGCGACGGTGGTGGCGACGCTCATCGCGCTTTCGGCCGCGATGGTGCTGACCCGCCATGCCGACCTGAAATTCCGCCGCCTGTCCGAAACGGTGGTGAACCTGCCGCTGCTCTTGCCCGAGATCGTCGTCGCCGTCGCCTCGCTGATCCTGTTCTCGCAGATCGGCTTCACCAACGGGATGGCGCGGCTGATCGTGGCGCATTCGGCCTTCTGCACGCCCTTCGCCTTCCTGCCGATCCGTGCCCGGCTTTCCGGGATGAGCGCGGATTACGAGGAGGCGGCGCAGGATCTTTACGCCGCGCCCTTCACCGCCTTTCGCCGGGTCACGCTGCCGCTGATCCTGCCCGGCGTCTTTGCCGGGGCGATGCTCGCCTTCGTGATCTCGATGGACGATTTCATCACCTCGAACATGCTCAATACCGGCGGCACCACGACGCTGCCGATCTACATCTTCAGCCTGATCAAGAAGGGCGCAACGCCCCAGCTCAACGCGATCTCGACCCTTCTGATCCTCGCCTCCCTCATCATCGCGACGCTGGCCCTTGCCCTTTCGGCGCGGGCGATGCGGCGCGGCTGACCGCCAGAAGAAACGACCCAACAGGAGAGACCCATGAAAACGAAACTGATCCTCGGCGCCGCGCTCGGCCTCGTGCTGGCGCTGCCGGCTTTCGCGGGCGGCACGCTCAACCTCTACACTTGGTCCGACTCGATCTCCCCCGATCTGATCAAGAAGTTCGAGGCGCAGACCGGCATCACCGTGAATGTCGACGGCTTCAACTCGAACGAAGACGCGCTGACCAAGCTGCAGGCCGGTTCGTCGGGCTATGACGTCGTCACCCCCTCGCAGCACTTCGTGAAGATCATGATCGATCAGGGCCTGCTCGAGGACATCGACGCGAAGGACATGCCCGCCTTCGCCCAGGTCGACGACAAGTGGAAGAACCAGTGGTGGGACCCGACCAGCGAATACTCGATCCCGCTTGCCTATGGCACCGCGGGCTTCGCGGTGAACCGTGACCTCTACAAGGGGCCCATCGACAGCTGGAAGGTGATCTTCGAGCCGGACGCCGACCTGCAGGGCAAGATCGGCATGCTCGGCTATCCCGATGAGGTGGTGGGGGCGGCCGAGCTTTATCTCGGTATCGAGTTCTGCACCGAGGACAAGGCCGAGATGAAGAAGGTCTATGACCTGCTGAAGGGGCAAAAGCCCTTCGTCGCGACCTACACTTCCGACAATATCGAAAACAGCCTGGGGGCGGGCGAGGTGGCGGCGCATTTCTGGTGGGACGGCGAAGAGCTGAAAACCCGGACCAGCGGCATCAACGTCGAATATGCGATGCCGAAGGAAGGGCTTGTCGGCTGGCTCGACAGCTTCGTCGTGCCGAAGGGCGCGGCCAATGTCGAAAACGCCAAGGCCTTCATCAACTTCATGTCGGAAACCGAGAACGCGACGATCCAGGCGAACCATTATGCGCATTCCTCGCCGGTGAAGCTGGACCCGGCGAAGGCGAAATACACGCCCGAGACCGCGCCCGAGCTGTTCCCGACGGTGCCGGTGACCTTCTCGAAGGCCTGCTCGCCTGCTGCGCAGGATCTGGTGACCAAGGTCTGGACCGACCTGCTGCAATGATCTTCTTCCGGTCGGCCCCGGGCCGGCCGGACGCGTTTCCCGGAGAGAGAAGAAATGACCCCGACGATCGAGATCCATGACGCGCGCGACATCTTCACCGATGCGCCGGTTTCCCTGCGCCTCGAAGGCGGCTGCATTGCCTGGATCGGCGCCCCCGGCACGATGCCCGACGCCCCGCCGCCCGCGCGGCGGATCGCGGCCGGCGGGCGGCGGATCGCGCCGGGGTTCTGCGAGAGCCACCTGCACCTGTTCTGGGGCGGCGCGACGCTGTCGCAGCTGAACCTGCTGGGCATCGAGGGGGCGGAGGCCGCGGCGCAGGCGATTGCCGGTTTCGCGGCCGAAACCCCCGCGGTGGCGCTGCTTGTCGCCTATTCGGCGAATTACGAGGTGCTGGGCCCCGGCACGCGCCCCGATCGTCACGCGCTGGACCGGCTCTGCCCGGAGCGCCCGCTGCTGATGATCGCGGTCGATGGCCATGGTGCCTGGGCCAACACCGCGGCGCTGGCGGCGGCGGGTCTGATGACCTGCGTGCCCGAGGTCGAGAATGCCGAGGTCGTGCTCGGCCCCGATGGCAAGCCCAATGGCGAGCTGCGCGAGGGGGCGGCAATCGCGCTGGTGCAGCGCCTTTCGACCTCCGGCGGGCGCGAGGGGCTGGTGATCGCCGGCGACGAACCCGGGACCGTCTCCCCCGCGGATCGCGCGGCCGACAAGGCGACGCTTGCCGCCGCGCTGGCCGCCTGCGCCGCCCATGGCATCACCACCGCGGTCAACATGGACGGCAACCTCTATCTGGCCGATCTGCTCACCGAGATGGAGGCCGAGGGCGCGCTGCCGATCCGCGTCTCGACCGCGATGCGGCTCTCGCCCGCCCATGACGACGCCCGCATCGCCGAGCTGATCGAGGCGGCGACGCGGCCGGCGCAGGGCAAGCTCGGCTTCGGCCGGATCAAGATGTTCCTCGATGGCGTCTTCGATACCTGGACCGCCTATCGCACCGACGATTACCCGGGCCGGCCGGGGTTCCGGTCGGAACCGCTCTTCACCCCCGAGCGCTACAGCGCGCTGTGCGTCGCGGCCGATGCGCGCGGGCTGCAGATCCAAGTGCATTGCGTGGGGGATGCGGCGGTGCGCCTGGCGCTTGACGGCTATGCCGCGGCGCGCGCGGCGAACGGGCCGCGCGATGCCCGCCACCGGATCGAGCATATCGACATGCTGCACCCCGATGACCTGCCGCGGTTGCGCGACCTCGGTGTGATCGCCTCGATGCAGCCGGTGCACCCGCCGGGCTCGAGCGGGCTGCCGCTCGAGCCCACCGTCTCGATCATGGGGCGCGACCGCTGGCGCGACACCTTCCCCTGGGCCGCGCTCGCCGGGGCGGGCGTGCCGATCGCCTTCGGCACCGACTGGCCGACGGCGCCGCTGTCACCCTTCAACGCGATTCACGCGGCGCTGTCCCGGACCCCCTGGGCCGAGGATGTGCCCGACCAGCGCCTGCCCTTCGAGGCGGTGATCGAAGCCTATACCACGGGCGGCGCGCGGGCGCTTTTCGCCGAGGAGGGCCGCGGCCGGCTCGCGCCCGGGATGGCGGCGGATCTCGTCCTTCTCGACGGCGATCCGCGCGCGCTGCGCGAGGATGCCGGCGCCTGCCGTGCCGCGCTGACGATCTGCGCGGGCGAGATCGTGCATGAGGCGGCGCTCTGATGCTGGCCCGGATCGAGGAGATCCTCGCCACGCTTGTCGCCTTTCCGACCGTCTCGGCGCGCTCGAACCTTGCGCTGATCGACTGGGTCGAGGCCGTCCTGCAGGGCGCGGGCTTCACCGTGACCCGGATCGCGGCACAGGACGCACCGAAAGCCGGGCTGCTTGCCCGTTTCGGCGCGGGCGAGGGCGGCACGCTGTTCTCGGCCCATACCGATGTCGTCCCGGTCGAGGGCCAGCGCTGGAGTGTCGAGCCCTTCGCGCTGACCCGCCGTGGCGATCGCCTGCACGGCCGCGGCACCACCGACATGAAGGGCTTCATCGCCTGTGTCCTCGCCCTGGCCGAGACGCTGCGCGCGGCGCCCCCCGCGCATCCGGTGATGATCGCGCTGAGCTGGGACGAGGAGCTCGGCTGCCGTGGCATCCCGCAGATGATCGACCGGGTGATCCCCACCCTCGGCCGGCCCGATCTGTGCATCGTGGGCGAGCCGACCTCGATGCGGCTCGGCCTTGGCCACAAGGGCAAGGCAAGCTACCGCGCCACCTGCCATGGCGAGGCGGGCCATTCCGCGATGGCGCCGCGCTTCACCAATGCGCTGCATCTGGCGGCCGACCTGATCGGCGCGCTCCGGGCCGAACAGGCGCGGCTGCTGCGCGAGGGCGCGCAGGATGCGGCCTATGACGTGCCCTGTTCGACCGTCCACGCCGGCCTCCTGCACGGCGGCGTCGCGCTGAACATCGTGCCCGATGAGGCCGAGGTCGATTTCGAGATCCGCCATCTTGCCGCCGAAAGCGCCGGCCAGATCCTGTCGCGCATCACCGCCGGCCTGCCCGCGGGCATCGAGATCGCCCAGACCGGCGCCTATCCCGGGCTCGACACCGACCCTGCCGTGCCGGCGATCGCGCGGTTTGCCGCGCTTCTGCCCGCGGCCGCGCCGGTGAAGGTTTCCTACGGCACCGAGGCGGGCTTCTTCGCGGCGCTCGGCCTGCCTACGGTCGTGTGCGGGCCGGGCACGATGGACGACGGCCACCAGCCCGACGAGTCGATCGCGCGCAGCGAGCTTGCGCTCTGCGCCGGGGTTCTGGCCCGCATGACGCGGGGGGGCGTGTGATCGTCTAAGGGGCGTGACGGCCTGATCGGGCCCATCTTCGTCGGGGCTGCCCCGCCACTTCCCGGAACCTTCTGCGCGCTGCCTGCGGGCGGTCCGCCTCTCAGACCGGTGCCGTCGAGCCGCGCACGATCAGCTCGCCCGCCAGCACGATCCGCCGCGGCCGCATCTTCGCCGCGCCGATCCGGGCGAGCAGGGTCTGCATCGCCTCGCGGCCGAACTCCTCGACCGGCTGGCGGATCACGGTGATGCCGGGATCGACGAGGTCGGTCCAGACCTCGTCGTCGAAGCCCGCGATTGCCAGCCGGCCGGGGATCGGGATCCGGCGCTCGTGGCACAGTTTCAGCGCAGCGCGCACGAACAGGCCGTTCGACAGGATCAGCGCATCGGGCATGTCGCGTTCGAGCAGTTCCGCAAGCGCGGCGTGGCCGGCATCGAAGCTCGGCAGCGAAAGCGCGCTGCGCGCCGGCAGACCGTGCCGTTCGAGCGCCGCCTCGACCTCGGCGCGGCGCTCCATCCCGGTGGCGGAGGTCGAGCCGAACAGTCCCGCGATCCGCCGCCGCCCCGAGGCGACGAGATGATCGACCAGCTCGGCCGAGGCACGGGCATTGTCGAGCACGATGCTGTCGAAATCGGTTTCCGGCATGGCGCGGTCGACCAGCACCACCGGCCGGCCCACGCGCGCCAGCACGGCGGGCGAGAGATGGCGCGTCGGGGTCATGATCAGCCCGCTCACGCGCTCCTCGGCCATCAGTTCGAGATACATCGCCTCGCGCGCCGGGTCCTCGTCGGTGTTGCACAGCAGCACCCGCATGCCGGCGGCGTAAGCCGCGTCCTCGACCGCCCGGCTGAGCTGGGTGAAGAACGGGTTGCGGATGTCGGCGACGATCAGCCCCACCGCCATCGAGCGTTGCGAGCGCAGTTGCCGGGCCGCGAGGTTGGGCCGGTAGCCGGTGGCGGCGACCGCCGATTCGACCCGGCGCAGCACCTCGGCGCTGACCGGCCCCTTGCCAAGCGCGCGCGAGACCGTCGAGGTCGAAACCCCCGCGGCCCGCGCGACATCCTTGATGCTGACGCTCATTTTCTGCAAACGTTTCCAGTTTCGGCAAAAGGAAAGATATCGCGTTTCAATGGGTTTCGCAACGATATGGCGATCTCTCCGGGCACTTTGCAGCTGCAGCGGAAAATTTTGTGGGAACGTTCCCACGATTATGCTATTCTCGCGGCATACAGAGGCTGGAGGAGCGCCAATGTCCCTTTCCAATGATCCGGGGCTGTTGCCCCGCGAATTGATCCGGCTTGATGCGAAGGTCGCTGACAAGGCCGATGCGCTGCGTCAGGCGGCGGCGCTCTTGGCGGCGGCGGGTTGCACGCGGCCCGGCTTCGAGGCCAGCATGGCCAAGCGCGAGGCGGCGGCCGACACCTTCCTTGGCCGCGGCATCGCGATCCCGCACGGCATGCTTGACGAACGCGATCTGATTCAGCGCGACGGCATCGCGGTGCTGCAGGTCCGCGACGGCGTGCGCTGGAACGAGGGGCAGACGGCGCAGCTCGTGGTGGCGATCGCGGCGCGGTCTGACGCGCATATCGGCATCCTGCGCCGCCTCACCCGGCTGATGCAGGACGTGCCGCGGCTCGAGCGGCTGTGCCGCACCGAGGATGCGGCCGAGATCATCGCGGCGCTCGCGGGCGACGAGGGCACGGCCGCGGCCGCCGCCCCGGCGACCGATCTCGGACAGAGCTTCGACTGGGTGCTCGACTACCCCTCGGGGCTGCATGCGCGCCCGGCGACCGAATGGGCCGAGACCGCGCGGCGCTTTTCCGCGCGTATCCGCGTGCGCCATGGCGCCGAGGCGGCCGATGCGGGCACCATGCTGTCGCTGCTGCAGCTTGGGCTGAAGGCGGGCGACGTGCTGACCTTCTCGGCCGAGGGGCCGGATGCGGCCGATGCGCTGTCGACCCTGCGCATCGTCGTCTCGGGCCTGTCGGCGCGGGAAAAGGCGCAGGCGGCGCAGGCCGAGGCGAAGCGGGCCGCGGCGCAGGCGGCGGGCGGCTGGCAGCCGGTTCACGCCCCCGATGTCGACGACCCGCGGGTGATCGAGGGGGTGTCGGCCGCGCCGGGTCTGGCGATCGGGCGGCTGCACCGGCTCGAGACCGGGCCGACCGAGATCCCCGATGCTGCGCCCGGCAAGCCCGAGGATCTGGCCCGTGCCGCCGACCGGCTGCACGCGGCGCTGGCCCGGGCGCGCGAACAGCTGCGCGCGCTGGCCGATGACACCGCCCGCCGTCTGGGCGAGGCCGATGCCGGCATCTTCCGCGCTCAGGCCGAGCTGCTGGGCGACCCGGCGCTGGTGATCCATGCCTCGCAATCCCTGGTCGACGGCCATGGCCTTGCCTGGTCGTGGAACCGCGCGATCGAGGAGGCGGCCGAGCCGATGCGCCGCTCGGGCAATGCGATCCTCGCCGGCCGCGCCGCCGATCTGCGCGACGTGGGGCAGCGGGTGCTCGCCCTGATCGACCCGGTGCTGGCGCGCCCGACCCCGGCCGAGCTGCCCGAAGGCACGATCCTGATCGCCGACGACCTGACGCCCACCGATACGGCCGGGCTCGATCCCGCGCGGGTGCGCGGCCTTGTCACCGCGCAGGGCGGTCCGACCTCGCACAGCGCGATCCTTGCACGCACGCTCGGCCTGCCGGCGGTGGTCGGTGCGGGCGCAGCGCTGGCACGGCTCGCCGACGACATGCAGGCGATCGTCGACGGCACCGGCGGGCGGCTCTATCTCGACCCGTCCGAGGCGGATCTCGCCTCGGCCCGCGCCTGGATCGCAGCCGAGGAGGGGCGGCGCGAACACGATGCCGCCGCCCGCGCGCTGCCCGCTGCCACCACCGACGGCCACCGCGTCGAGATCGGCGCGAACATCAACCTCGCCGAGCAGGCCCCCTTCGCGCTGGCGCAAGGGGCCGAGGGTGTCGGGCTGATGCGCACCGAGTTCCTGTTCCTCGAACGCGCCGAAAGCCCGACCGAGGAAGACCAGTATCAGGCCTATCGCGCGATGGCCGAGGCGATGGGCGACCGGCCGCTGGTGATCCGCGCGCTCGACATCGGCGGCGACAAGCAGGTCTCCTATCTCGACCTGCCGCGCGAGGAGAACCCGTTCCTCGGCGTGCGCGGCGCGCGGCTTCTGCTGCGCCGGCCGGAACTGCTGGTGCCGCAGCTGCGCGCGCTCTACCGCGCCGCGCGCGACGGTGCCCGGATCTCGGTGATGTTCCCGATGATCACCTCGGAGCCCGAACTGATCGCGCTGCGCGAGACCGCGGGGCGGATCCGCGCCGAGATGAAGGCGCCCGAGATCCCGCTTGGCATCATGATCGAGGTGCCCTCGGCGGCGCTGCTGGCCGATCGCCTCGCTCGGCACGCCGATTTCTTCTCGATCGGCACCAATGACCTGACGCAATACACGCTGGCGATCGACCGGCAGAACCCGGTGCTTGCGCCCGAGGCGGACAGCCTGCACCCCGCAGTGCTGGCGCTGATCGCGGCGACGGTGAAGGGCGCGCATGCGCATGGCCGCTGGGTCGGCGTCTGCGGCGGCATTGCGGGCGATCCCTTCGGGGCGGGGCTGCTCGCGGGGCTTGGCGTCGACGAGCTGTCGATGACGCCGCGCGACATTCCGGCGGTGAAGGCACGGCTGCGCGGTGCGGCGATGCCCGCGCTGCAGGCGCTGGCCGAACGGGCGCTGGCAATGACCGACGCCGATCAGGTGCGTGCGCTCGCCCTCGACCCGGCGCTGCAGCCGGAGCCGGCGGAGGCGGTGTCATGAGCACGGGCGCCGAGATCCACACGCTTTGCCTCAATCCGGCGATCGACCTGACCGTGGGGCTTGCGCGGCTGGTGCCGGGCGAGGTCGCCCGCGCGCGCTCGGCCCGCCATGACCCGGGCGGCAAGGGGGTGAATGTCGCCTCCTGTCTGGCCGACTGGGGCGCGCGGGTCGCGATCCACGGCCTGCTTGGTGCCGAGAACGCCGCGCGCTTCGAGAAGCTGTTCGCGTCGAAGGGGATCGCCGACCGCATGGTGCGGCTCGCGGAACCCACGCGCACCAATATCAAGCTGCTGGAAGAGGGCGGGCGCACCACCGACGTCAACCTGCCGGGCTTTTCCGCCTCGGCGCGCGATCTGGCGGCGGTGGCCGAGAGCCTTGCGCAGGTGGGCGATGGCGCGCTTGTCGCGATCTCGGGCAGCCAGCCGCCGGGGCTTGAGGACGACGCCTCGGCGCGGCTGGCGGGCGGGCTGGCGCGGCGCGGCGCGCGGGTGATGCTTGATGTCTCGGGGGCGCCGCTGCGCGCGGCACTGGCGCTGCCCGCCGATGCCGCCCCCTTCGCGATCAAGCCGAACCGGCACGAGCTCGAGGAGTGCCTTGGCCGGCCGCTCGGCCGGCGGGCCGATCTGGTCGTCGCGGCGCAGGGGCTTCTGGAGCGCGGCATTGCGCTGGTCGTCGTCTCGCTTGGCACCGGGGGGGCGATCTTCGTCGGCCGCGAGGCGGCCGTGCATGCGGCCCCGGTCGCGCTGTCGCACGGGTCGACCGTGGGGGCGGGCGACGCGATGGTGGCGGGGATCGTCTCGGGGCTGGCCGAGGGGCTGACGCTCGACCGGCTGGCACAGCGTGCCACCGCCTTTTCGGTGGGCAAGCTGCGCAACGCCGGTCCGCATCTGCCCGAGAACACCGAGCTGCGGTCGCTGGCGAATGCCGTGCCGGTGCGGCCGCTTGCCGAATGGCTCGCCGAGGGCTGAGCCGGAATGACGGCCGGGGAGGGAGCCCCGGCGGAAGAACAGGGGGTGCCGCCTGCCGGCGGCGCGCCGATGCGGGAGGTCCGGTCCCGTCGCGGGGCCGGGCGGAGAAGACACCGGAGGACAGGAGGAACAGATGTCCGATATCGTGGCCGTGATCGGCGCCGAGACCTTGGCGACGCACGGAATGCTGGCGCGAGAGGCGCTGAAGAAGGCCGCGGCCGGGCTTGGCCGCGCGATCAGGGTCGAGCTGCACATGCCCGAGGGCGTGAGCGACCCGCTTGACGCCGCGACGGTGGCGGCGACGACGCAGGTGCTGCTGGTGGGCGAACTCGCGCCCGACCCGCGCTTCGACGGCAAGCAGACCGTCCGCGCCACCTTGCAGGAGGTGCTCGATGCGCCGGCCGAGGTTCTCGCCCGGCTTGCGGGGGCGACGGCTGCGCCGGGCGCCGGCGCCGGGCTGAAGATCGTCGCGATCACCTCCTGCCCGACCGGCATCGCGCATACTTTCATGGCGGCCGAGGGGCTGCAGCAGGGCGCCAAGGAAGTCGGCGCCGAGATCCGGGTCGAGACCCAGGGCTCGGTCGGTTCGGAGGACGCGCTGACGGCGGCGGAGATTGCCGCGGCGGATCTGGTGGTGATCGCTGCCGACCGGCAGGTCGAGCTGGGCCGTTTTGCCGGCAAGCGGGTGTTCCAGTCGCAGACGAAGCCCGCGATCAACGACGGCGCCGGGCTGATCCGCCGCGCCATCGCCGAGGCCGCGGTGCAGTCGGGCGGGCAGGATGCAGCCGCTGCCGAGGCGCAAGGCGGCGCCGCGCCGGCGCAGGCCGGTGGGGCGGCCGGTGTCTACAAGCACCTGATGACCGGCGTCTCCTTCATGCTGCCCTTCGTCGTGGCGGGCGGCATCCTGATCGCCATCGCCTTCGCGCTTGGTGGCATCTATGTCTATGACGACGCGCATCAGGGCACGCTGGGCTGGACGCTGTTCCAGATCGGCGCGAAGGGGGCCTTCACGCTGATGGTGCCGGCGCTCGCTGGCTATATCGCCTTCTCGATCGCCGACCGGCCCGGCATCGCGCCCGGCATGACCGGCGGCGTGATCGCCGGCACGATCGGCGCGGGCTTCATCGGCGGCATCCTTGCGGGCTTCATCGCCGGCTATGCGGTGCTGTGGCTGAACCGGGCGATCAAGCTGCCGAAGACGCTGCAGGGGCTGAAACCCGTGCTGATCCTGCCGCTTCTGGGCGTCTCGATCACCGGCCTTCTGATGTTCTACGTCATCGGCAAGCCGACGGCAGAACTCCTCGCCGCACTCACCGCCTGGCTGCAGGGGATGCAGGGTGCGCAGGCCGCGGTTCTTGGCGCGCTGCTCGGCGGGATGATGGCGGTCGACATGGGCGGGCCGATCAACAAGGCGGCCTATGCCTTCGGCACCACGCTGATCGCCGCGAACGTGACCGAGCCGATGGCCGCGGTGATGTGCGCTGGCATGACGCCGCCGCTTGCGCTCTCGATCGCGACCAAGCTCTTCGCCAACCGCTTCACCGCCGAGGAACGCGAGGCGGGCAATGCGGCCTTCGTGCTGGGCCTGTCCTTCGTCACCGAAGGCGCGATCCCCTTCGCCGCGCGCGACCCGTTCCGGGTGATCCCCTCGCTGATCGCGGGCTCGGCGGTGGCCGGTGCGATCTGCATGGCGATGGGGGTTCAGCTCAAGGTGCCCCATGGCGGCATCTTTGTGCTGCCGATCCCGAACGCGGTGGGCAACCTGCCGGGCTTCGTGATCGCGATGCTGGCGGGCACGGCGGTCTCGGTCATCGCGCTGCGGATCGTCAAGCCGCGGCTTGCGGCGGCGGGGACCTCCGCCCAGCTGAAGGCCGCCTGAGCGCGGCCTTCGGAACGTTCCTCCCCGGTCGCCCGGGCGTCTTGCGCGGATCGCGTGCAGGGCGTCCGGGCGGCGCCGTTTGCGCCCCCCGGGATGTCAGGCCCGAAAGGGGTCAGGCGTTGAACAGGAAGTGCAGAACGTCGCCGTCCTGCACCTCGTAGGTCTTGCCCTCGACGCGGAACTTGCCCGCTTCCTTGGCGCCGGTCTCGCCCTTGTATTTCACGTAATCCTCATAGGCCACGGTCTCGGCGCGGATGAAGCCGCGCTCGAAATCGCCGTGGATGACGCCTGCCGCCTGCGGCGCAAGCGTGCCCTTGCGGATCGTCCAGGCGCGGGCCTCCTTCGGACCGACGGTGAAATAGGTCTCGAGGCCGAGGAGCTGATAGCCTGCCCGGATCAGCCGGTCGAGGCCGGCCTCGTGCAACCCGAGCTCCTCGAGGAACATCGTCGCTTCCTCGTCGTCGAGCTGGCTGATCTCTTCCTCGATCTTGGCCGAGATCACCACCGAGGCGGCGCCCTGTTCCTGCGCCATCTGCGCCACCTTCTCGGACAGCGCATTGCCGCTCGCGGCCTGTGCCTCCTCGACGTTGCAGACGTAAAGCACCGGCTTCGCCGTCAGCAGCTGCAGCATGTTCCAGGCCTTGCGGTCGTCCTCGACGATCTTGACGGTGCGCGCGGGCAGGCCCTTCTCGAGGACCTCCTTCGCGGCCAGCATCAGCCGCGCGTCTTCCTTCGCCTGCTTGTCGCCGGCGTTGACCTTGCGCGAAAGGTTCGCCAGCCGCTTCTCGAGGCTCTCGAGGTCGGCGATCATCAGCTCGGTCTCGATCGTCTCGGCATCGGCGATCGGGTCGACGCGGCCCTCGACATGGGTGACGTCGCCATCCTCGAAGCAGCGCAGCACATGGGCGATGGCATCGACCTCGCGGATGTTCGCGAGGAACTGGTTGCCAAGGCCTTCGCCCTTCGAGGCGCCCTTCACCAGGCCCGCGATGTCGACGAAGGTCATCCGGGTCGGGATGAGCTGCTTCGAGCCGGCGATCGCGGCCAGCGCCTCGAGCCGCGCATCGGGCACCGCGACCTCGCCCACGTTCGGCTCGATCGTGCAGAAGGGGAAGTTTGCCGCCTGCGCCGCGGCGGTCTTGGTGAGCGCATTGAACAGCGTCGACTTGCCCACGTTCGGGAGCCCGACGATCCCCATCTTGAAGCCCATGATCTTGCCCTCTCGCTCATCCGCTGTTGCGGGCCTCTTACGCGGGCGCGCGTTGCATGGCAAGCCGCGCCCCTTTCGGCATTGATTTTCCCGCCCCCATGCCGCAAACCCGGGCGGACAGAGCAGGGGACCGCACATGACTCGCATTGATGCCAGATTTGCCGCGCTGAAGGCCGAGGGGAAGAAGGCCTTCGTCGCCTATATCATGGCGGGAGACCCGGACATCGAGACCTCGCTCGCGGTGATGAAGGGGATGCCCGCGGCGGGCGTCGACGTGATCGAGCTCGGCATGCCCTTCACCGATCCGATGGCGGACGGCCCGACGATCCAGCTCGCCGGCCAGCGTGCGCTCGACGGCGGCCAGACCCTGCAGAAGACGCTCGACATGGTGGCCGAGTTCCGCAAGACCGACAATGTCACGCCGATCGTGATGATGGGCTATTACAACCCGATCTATAACCGCGGCAGCGAGACGTTCGTGGCCGATGCGCTGAAGGCCGGTGTCGACGGGCTGATCGTCGTCGACCTGCCGCCCGAGGAGGATGCGGAACTCTGCATCCCGGCGATGCGGGCGGGGCTGAACTTCATCCGGCTCGCGACGCCGACGACCGATGACAAGCGCCTGCCGAAGGTGCTGCAGAACACCTCGGGCTTTGTCTATTACGTCTCGGTCACCGGCATCACCGGCAGTCAGGCGGCGCAGGCGGGCGACGTCGGCCCCGAAGTCGCGCGGATCAAGGCCTCGACCGATCTGCCGGTGGTGGTGGGCTTCGGCATCTCGACGCCGGAGGCCGCGCGCACCATCGCGGGCGTGGCCGATGGCTGTGTCGTCGGCTCGGCGATCGTGAAGCTGGTGGGCGAGGGCAAGTCCCCGGCCGAGGTTCTGGCCCGCGTGGCCGAGCTGGCCGCGGGGGCGCATTCCGCCTGAGGGCGGTCCTGGTGGCGCGCGCGGGGGGCTGTCTGCCCCCCTCTGCCTTCGGCATTCACCCCCCGAAGGTATTTTCGCCAAGAAGAAAGCCGGGTGGTGAAGGCGGGGCTTTCCGGCGGATTGATCTTTCCCGCTTGAATTGGTAAGGCGACATTACCGGAAGCGGAGGTTTTCCATGGCCGTCATCACCTGCATCGCCGATCTGAAGGAGCTGCACCGCAAGCGCACGCCGAAGATGTTCTTCGACTATTGCGAGAGCGGCTCCTACACCGAACAGACCTTCCGCGAGAACATCTCGGATTTCGCGCAGGTCCGGCTGCGGCAGAAGGTGGCCGTCGACATGTCGGGGCGCAGCACCGAAAGCGCGATGATCGGCCAGAAGGTGGCGATGCCGGTGGCGCTGGCCCCGGTCGGGATGACCGGCATGCAGCGCGCCGACGGCGAGATCAAGGCGGCGCGGGCGGCGGCGAAATTCGGCGTGCCCTTCACCCTCTCGACGATGTCGATCTGCTCGATCGAGGATGTGGCGGCGCAGTCGCCCGCGCCGTTCTGGTTCCAGCTTTACGTGATGCGCGACGAGGATTTCGTCGATGCGATCATCGCGCGGGCGAAGAAGGCGGGCTGTTCGGCGCTGGTGCTGACGCTCGACCTGCAGATCCTCGGGCAGCGCCACAAGGATCTGAAGAACGGCCTCTCGGCGCCGCCGAAGCTGACCCTGCCCAACATCGTCAACATGGCGACGAAGGTGCAGTGGGGGCTCGAGATGCTGGGCACGCCGCGGCGCTTCTTCGGCAATATTGTCGGCCATGCGAAGGGGGTGGAGGATCCGTCCTCGCTGATGACCTGGACCGCCGAGCAGTTCGACCCGAAGCTCGACTGGTCGAAGATCGCCCGGATCCGCGACCAGTGGGGCGGCAAGCTGATCCTGAAGGGGATCCTTGACGCCGAGGACGCGCGGATGGCGGCAGATTTCGGTGCCGATGCGATCGTGGTGTCGAACCACGGTGGCCGGCAGCTCGATGGCGCGCTGTCGACGATCCGCATGCTGCCCTCGATCCTCGCGGCCGTCGGCGACCGGACCGAGGTCTTCCTCGACAGCGGCATCCGCTCGGGCCAGGACGTGCTGAAGGCGCTGGCGCTCGGCGCGACCGGCACGATGATCGGCCGCGCCTTCATCTATGGTCTCGGTGCCATGGGCGAGGCGGGCGTGACCACCGCGCTCGAGATCATCCGCAAGGAGCTCGACACCTCGATGGCGCTGTGCGGCGAGCGTGACGTGAAGGCCCTGCGGCGCGAGAACCTGCTGGTGCCCGAGGGCTTCTTCGACAGCTACGCCTGAGCGAGGCGTTTTTCGAAGAAGACGTCGGGATAGGGATCGTCGTTGAACCGCGCGATCTCGGTCCAGCCGGTGGCGTGGTAAAGCGCGACCGCCTCGGGCAGGGCGCTGTTGGTGTCGAGCCGCAGCAGCGCGATGCCAAGCCCCTGCGCCGCCGCCTCTGCCGCCGCCATCAGCCGGCGCGCCAGGCCAAGCCCGCGCGCCGCCGGCGCCACCCAGAGCCGCTTGATCTCGGCATAGCCCGCATCGGTGCCCTTCAGCCCGACGCAGCCGAGCGGCAGCCCGTCCGACATCGCGACAAGGAAGGCGCCGTGCGGCGCCATCATCGCCTCGGCCTGCGGGTCGCAGGAGAGCGAGACGTCGAAGCTGTGCGGCAGGCGCGCGGCCAGCTCGGCATAATAGGCGCGCAGGCACTGCAGTGCGGCGGGGCTGCGCGGATCTTGCGTCTCGAGCGTGATCCGGTCGCGCCCGAGCGCGGAGCCGATCAGGTCCATCGCGGCGAGCAGGGCCTCGGGGGCGGGGTGGGTGGCGAGGATGCCCGCCGCCTGGGCGTCGGACAGCCGTTCGTATTCGGAAAATTCCGCGGCGCCCGCCGGGGTCAGACGCACCACCCGGCGCCGGCTGTCCTGCGCATCGGGGACGGTCTCGACCAGCCCCTCGGCCTCGAGCCCGCGCAGGAGCCGGCTCATCAGCCCCGAATCGAGGCCGAGATAGGCGCGGATCTCGCCCAGATCGCTGCGGCCCTGACCGATCGCGTTCAGCACCCGCGCCGCGCCGAGCGGCCGGCCGCGGTCGAGAAACGAGGTGTTGAGCGCGCCGACGGCACGGGTGATGGCGCGGTTGAAGCGGCGCACGCGGGCGATGGCATCGGCGGGGGTGGGCATGATGTCTGACCTTCATCTGGTATTTTACCTGACTTACATCAGGCAATTCCGCCGCGCAATCCCCGCCGCCGCGCGCGCGGCCGCCGGAGCCGGCGCGACGGCCACTTTGGCCTTGCCAAACAGGCCTTTTCGGCTTATCCGCACCGCCTCATGGGCCGGCACCCTTGGAGGCGGCCCGAAACGCCAGATGTAAGGAATTCCCAAATGGCTAAAGAGATCGAAACGATCGAAGCCGTCGTGCGCACGGGGACGGGCAAGGGGGCCGCTCGCGCTGCACGTCGTCAGGGCATGGTGCCCGGTATCGTCTACGGTGACGGCAAGGAGCCGGTGGCTCTGAACTTCGACTACAACAAGCTGCTCACCCGCCTGCGCAAGGGCCGCTTCATGTCGACCCTCTTCAACCTCAAGGTTGAAGGCCAGGAAGACGTGCGCGTGATCTGCCGCGGCGTGCAGAAGGATGTGGTCAAGGACCTGCCGACCCACATCGACTTCATGCGCACCCACCGTGCCTCGCGCATCAACCTGTTCATCCACGTGAACTTCGACAACGGCGAGGCCGCGCCGGGCCTGAAGCGTGGCGGCACCCTGACCGTCGTGCGTCCCGAGGTCGAACTCGAGGTGCTGGCCGGGGACATCCCGGATCACATCACCGTCGACCTGACCGGCAAGCTGATCGGTGATGTCATCCACATCAACGACATCCCGCTGCCGGAAGGCTGCAAGCCGACCGTCGACCGCAACTTCGTCGTCGCCAACATCGCGGCGCCGTCGGGTCTGGTCTCGGCCGAAGCCGCTGAAGGCGAAGCCGAAGCCTGAGTTCGGCTTCCGGAAGAATCGGCAACGCGGGGTCCAGGTGGCCCCGCGTTTTCGTTTTCAGGGCTGCGCGCCGGTCTCGAAGGCGAAGCCCTCGAAGTCCCAGCCGAGAATCCCGCCCAGCATGATCTTCACCGGCCGGCCCAGCCGGGCGAGGGCGAGTGCCGCCTGCTCGGCCGCGTTGCAATGCGGGCCCGAGCAATAGACGACGAAAAGCGTGTCGGCGGGCCAGTCGGCCAGCCGCTCGGCGCTCAGCAGTCGGTGCGGCAGGAACCGCGCGCCCGGCACATGGCGGCGGGCGTAGGTCTCGGGCGTGCCCATCACATGCAGCAGCACGAAGCCCGGATCGGGCAGGGCCATCGCGTCATGCACATCGTGGCAGTCGGTGTGCAGCGCACATTGCTGCGCCAGCGGCGCGATCAGGCTTTCGGGGACGGGGGCGGGGCGGGCAAGGACGGGGTTCATCGGGCTCTCCTTTGGTCGATGGCCGGATCTTGGCAGCCGGCGCCTGCGGGCGTAAGCTGGCAGCATGACAACGAGCGCACAGATCCTGCCAAAGCTTGCCCTGCCGCCGATTGCCAACCCGCGCGTCGCGGTGCTGGCCTATGACGGGCTGTGCACCTTCGAGTTCGGCATCGCGACCGAGATCTTCGGCCTCGCCCGCCCCGAGATGGGGCCGAGCTGGTATCGCTGCGCGACGGCCGCGGTCGATCCCGGGCCGATGCGGGCCGAGGGCGGGCTGCGCATCGGCTGCGACGGCGGGCTGGAGCTTCTGCAGGACGCCGGGCTGATCGTGGTGCCGGGCTGGCGCGGCATTGACACGCCGGTGCCCGCGGCGCTGATCGCGGCGCTGCGGGCGGCCCATGCGGGCGGGGCGCGGCTCGCCTCGATCTGCTCGGGGGCCTTCGTGCTGGCCGCGACGGGGCTGCTCGATGGCCGGCGGGCGGTGACGCATTGGCGCTATGCCGAAGCGCTGGCCGCGCGCTTTCCGGCGGTGCGGGTGGAACCCGACGTGCTCTTCGTCGACGAGGGACAGATCCTGACCTCGGCCGGTTCGGCCGCGGGGATGGACCTTGGCCTGCACATCGTGCGGCGCGATTTCGGCGCCGAGGCCGCGAATCTTGTCGCGCGGCGCCTTGTCATGCCGGCCTCGCGCGAGGGCGGGCAGGCGCAGTTCCTGCTGCGCCCGGTGCCGCGCGCGGGCGAGGGCGGGCGGCTCGCGCCGATCCTCGAGGCGCTGACGCGCGATCTGGCCGAGACGCCAGCGGCGCGGGTGCTGGCGGCGCGCGCGGGGATGTCCGAGCGCACCTTCCTGCGCCGCTTTGCCGAGGCGACGGGCAGCACGCCCGCGCGCTATCAGGCGCAGGCGCGGCTGGCGCGGGCGGCGGAGCTTTTGGAGACCTCGGCCGCGCCGCTCGAGGCGGTGGCCGAAGCCGCGGGCTTTGGTTCAGCCGCAGTGCTGCGCCGCGCCTTCCACGCCCGCTACGGGCTTTCGCCCGGGGCGTGGCGGCGGCAGTTCGGCCGCACCCTCAGGTGAGGAAGAGCACGAGCCCCGGCACCAGCGTCAGCAGCGCGATGCGGATCGCGTCGGCGACGATGAACGGGCCAAGGCCGCGGAAGATCGTGCCAAGCGCCACATCCGGCACCACCGAGCGCAGCACGAAGGCGTTCAGCCCGACCGGCGGGGTGATGTAGGAAATTTCCGTCACCACCACCACGAAGATGCCGAACCAGATCAGGTCGAACCCCTGCGCCGCGACGATCGGGTAGAACACCGGCACCGTCAGCATGATCATCGACAGGCTCTCGAACACGCAGCCGAGCACCAGATAGATCAGCAGGATCAGGAAGATCACCCCCCAGCGATTGCCACCGAAGGCCTCGAGAAAGGCCTGGATATCGCGGGTCATGCCGGAGAGGTTGACATAGTTCGAGAAGGTCAGCGCGCCGAACAGGATGAAGAACATCATCGCCGTCGTCTTCATCGTGTCATAGAGCACGTCGAGCAGCGAGCCCCAGCTGAAGCGCCGCGACAGGATCGTCAGCAGCAGCGCCCCGCCCGCGCCCATGCCGGCACTTTCGGTCGGGGTGAAGACGCCCAGATAGATGCCGCCCATCACATAGACGAAGAGCAGCAGCGCCCCGGCCGTGCCCTTCAGTGCAAGGATGCGGTCCTTCAGCGGCAGCTTCGGCTCGACCGGCAAATCGTCCTTGGCCATGGCCACGGAAAAGCGCACCGCCATCGCATAGCCGAAGATGCCGAGGAGGCCGGGGATGATGCCGGCAAGGAAGAGCTTGCCGATGTCCTGCTGCGTCATGATCCCGTAGAAGACGAGGATCACCGAGGGCGGGATCAGGATGCCGAGCGTGCCACCCGCCGCGATCGAGGCGGTGGAAAGCCGGTCGGGATAGCCGAAGCGGCGCATCGACGGCAGCGCGATGCGGGTCATCGTCGCCGCGGTCGCCATCGACGAGCCGCAAACCGAGCTGAAGGCGCCGCAGGCGATCACCGTCGCCGTGGCGAGGCCCCCCTTGCGATGGCGCAGCCAGGCATAGGCGGCGTTGTAGAGCTCGCTCGCGATGCCCGATTGCACCACGAAATTGCCCATCATCAGGAACAGCGGCAGCACCGACAGCGAATAGTCGCGGCCATTGTCGAAGAAGGTCGAGCCGAGCAGCGCCATCGCCGGCGCCCAGCCGATGATCGAGATCGTGCCGACGAGCCCCACCGCGGCCAGCGCGAAGGCGATCGGCACGCCGCCCAGAAGCAGCACGAGAAGGATCGCGATGCCAAGCTGCCAATGTTCCATCATGTCCCCGTCACTTGCGCCGCAGGCCGCGCAGCGCGGCATAAAGGGTGAAGACCGCGCCGAGGGCGCAGCAGGCCGCGGCCAGATAGCCCAGCGGCGCGATCGGCAGGCGCAGCGAGTTCGTCGCCCCGCCGTATCCGGCGATCTGCCCGGCATAGACCCAGATCCGCCAGCCGACGACGCTCAGCATCGCCGCCGAGACCAGCGCCGCCAGCAGCTCGCGCCAGGGCTGGAGGCGGGCGGGCAGGTGCTCGGTCACGATGTCGACGGTGACGTGGTCGCGGTCGAGGCTGACCGCCGGCAGGCCGAGGAAGATCACCGCGGCGAGCATCATCTCGGTCAGCTCGGTCGCGCCGGTGATCGGCGCGCCGAGCAGGTAGCGGCCGAGCACGTCGGCGACGGTCAGCCCCATCATTGCCAGCAGCATCGCGCCGCAGATCGCGGCGAGTGCGAGCCGCGCGCGGGTGCGGCGCACCGGCGCGGGCTCGGGGTGGCGGCCCGAGGACGGGTCGGTCTCGGGGGTGCGCAGAAAGACCTCCGCCGCCTTGTCGCTCACTTCGCCGCCTCTTCCTTCGCGATCTCGTCCTTCAGCATCGCTTCGGCGGCCGTCGCGTCGATCCCGGTCGAGGCGGCCTCGGCAAGCTTGGCATCGACGAGCGGCTGCAGCGCGGTCTTCCAGGCGGCGATCTGCGCCGCGGTCGCGGGTTCGATCGTGATCTTGCCGGCCATCGCCTCGCGGCCGAGCGCATCCTGACGGTCCCACATCTGCCCGGCCATCCGGGCAAGCGCCTCGCCGGTGACGCTGTCGATCTGCGCCTGTTCCTCGGGCGTCAGGCTGTCCCATTTCGCCTTGTTCATCACGATGTAGAACGAGGTGTTGAACAGCCCGCCCGGCACCGCCACCGCCTTCTTCAGCTGCGGGATCAGCTTGAAATAGTTCACCGATTCATAGGGGAAGGTGATGCCGTCGGCGACGCCCTGGCTGAGCAGCTCATAGGCCTTGGACGACGGTCCCTCGACCGGCGCCGCGCCAAGCGCCGAGACGATCTCGTGCACGATGCCGCCGCCGACGCGGATCTTCTTGCCCTGCAGGAAGTCGGGCGAGGAGACGTCGCCGTCCTTCATGAAGATCTCGCCCGGGCCGTGGCTGAACACGGCCAGCACCTTGACCTGATCGTATTCGCCGGCGGGCTTGAGGAGTTTCTCCCACACCCGCCAGTAGGCGACCGAGACATCCTCGGCGCTTTCGCCAAGGAACGGCAGCTCGACGATGTTCGTGGTCTTGAACCGGCCGGGGTTGTAGCCCTGCACGCCGAAGGTGATGTCGGCGACGCCGTTCACCGCAAAGTCGAAATGCGCGCCGGGCGGCCCGAGGGGGGCGGGCAGGATCGTCGCCTTCACCGCGCCATGCGTCGCCTCGGCGATCTTCTCGGTCATCGGCACGATCACTTCCGAGACCAGCGGATGCGACGGCGGCAGCCAGTTCGCCACGGTCAGCGTGGTCTCGGCGCCGGCCGGTGCTGCCAGCGCCAGAAGGATCGCGGTGCCGGTGGAGAGAAGATGTCGTGCCATTGGGTCAGCTCCCTGCTGCGTGAGGCCGGATCTGCGGCGCGGAGGGGGAGCCCCGGGACACGTCCGGCATGGTCTTCGGCTCAAGTGTTAGAGCATGAAACCGCAAGGGTCCATGCCGCGGATGCGTCCGGGGCGGGGCTGTGTCCTTTGTGCGGCATTGCACATTCGGGGCGCCGATCGTGCCCTTGCATCGGACGATGAGAGGCTTCATGAAAGGCGCATGAGGCGCGGCCCGCAGCGGCGGCACTGGAGGAGAGCGAGGCGGACCCCGCGGCCGAAATTCGGGCGGCCGGGAGGGAGCACGCAGAGGCATCTTCGGCAGATCGCGGATCCGGAACGGACCCTGCGCCCGGTGACGGGCAGCGGCTTTTCGGCCGCAGGGCGCCCCTGTCGCGGCAACGGAAATGGCCCCCGGGGCGCGCGGGGGCGGCGCAGAGGAGCGCGGCGGAACCGGCCCCGGCCGGCACGACCGCGGAAAGGAAGCTGGATGAAGGGTGCGCTGAAACCGGAGGCCGCGGCAGAGCGGATTCCCGACGGTTCGAGCCTGCTGATCGGCGGGTTCATGGGGGTGGGCACGCCCGAGCGGATGATCGATGCGCTGGTGGCGCGCGGCGCCCGCGACCTGACGGTGATCGCCAATGACACCGCAAACCCGGGCCGCGGCATCGGCAAGCTGATCACCGCGGGTGCGGTGCGCCGCGTCGTCACCTCGCACATCGGGCTGAACCCCGAGACCCAGGCAAAGATGCTGGCGGGCGAGATCGCGGTCGAGCTTGTGCCGCAGGGCACGCTGATCGAGCGGATCCGCTCGGGGGGCGCGGGGCTTGGCGGGGTGCTGACGCCGACCGGGCTTGGCACCGAGGTCGAGGAGGGTAAGCGGGTGATCGAGATCGCGGGCAGGCGCTTCCTGCTCGAGCTGCCGATCACCGCCGATTTCGCCCTGATCGGCGCGCATCAGGCCGATTACATCGGCAACCTGACCTATGCGCTGACCGCGCATAACTTCAACCCGATCATCGCGCTTGCCGGCCGGGTGGTGATCGCCGAGGCCGAGCATTACCTGCCGGTGGGCGCGATCTCCCCGGATGCGGTGAAGACGCCGGGCGTGCTGGTCGATCACCTGTTGATGCGCGGCTGAGGAGGAACACAGATGAACGCGAAGGAACTGATCGCGCGGCGCATCGCGCAGGAGATCGCCCCCGGAACGCTGGTGAACCTCGGCATCGGCCTGCCGAGCCTGGTGGCGCGCTATGTGCCGGCCGAGCGCGGCGTCTTCTTCCAGGCGGAGAACGGGGTGATCGGGCTCGGTGGCCTGCCGCCCGAGGGGCTCGAGAACCCGAGCCTGACCGACGCCGGGGCGGGCTTCGTCGCGCTGGTGCCGGGGGCAGCCTCGATCGACAGCGCGATGAGCTTTGCGCTGATCCGCGGCGGCCATGTCGATGCCACCGTGCTTGGCGGGCTGCAGGTCGACGAGGCGGGGCAGCTGGCGAACTGGATGGTGCCGGGCAAGATGGTGCCGGGCATGGGCGGCGCGATGGATCTTGCCACCGGCGCGGCGCGGGTGATCGTCGGCATGCAGCATTCGGTCAGGGGCGAGTCGAAGATCGTGCGGCGCTGCACGCTGCCGCTGACCACGCTGCGCCGGGTCGATCTGGTGGTGACCGAGCTTGCGGTGATCGAGCCGACGGATGCGGGACTGGTGCTGCGCGAACGCGCGCCGGGCGTTTCGGTCGAGGCGGTGCTGGCCGAGACCGAGGCCAGGCTGATCGTGCCGGCCGAAGTGCCCGAGATGGTGCTGGCCTGAGGCCGGCCCGGGGCAGGGGGCGCGGCGGGACGTCGGCTTGCCCCCGCCCGCCCGGCGTGCTTTGCTTGTGGCGAAACAAAGGAAGACCCCGATGCGCGCCCTGATGCTGATCGCCCCGCTCGCCCTTGCCGCCTGCCTGCCGCCGGCCGCCGACCGCGTGCCGACGCCCGCCGAGGATTACGCGAGCTATTGCGCGGGCTGCCACGGCAATGGCCGCGATCCGGGCCCGATCGCGCGGGAGCTGAAGCTGAGCCCGACGCCGCTTGCCGATCTGACCACGCTGAACGAGGGCATCTTCCCCGAGGCGCGGGTGATGTCGAAGATCGTCGGCTACAAGGAGCACGGCGAGATGGTCGGCGCGCAGGCGGGCGATATGCCCCCGTTCGAGCCGCTGACCGAAGGCCAGGTGGTGCTGTACGACAGCGGCGACGGCATCCCGACGCCGACGCCGCTGCGGCTGGTCAAGCTGATGGAATACGTCAAGGCGATGGATAATTAAATATCTAGCCCCCTTGGAGCGATCATTAAGTCCGTTACCCCATCGCTATTCAGTGTTTCCGTTTCAACTTCTATCACGGAGGTTTCGACTAGTCCGGATTGTCCGAATACGTCTAGGGCGTCGATTACATCCACGATAGGGAACTCTCGTCTCTCTTCAAGAATTCTGCAGACTTCCCGTTGTGCTGGATCTGGCAGTAGAACTTCTTTTGGGGTCTTTGCGTCGGACTTGATGAAGGCTTGGATGATCCTCCATGCCTCATAGAAAGCTTGCATAAAGTCATGGTCATGATGCAGTGGGCATATGACGAGGTTTTTTGTTTCATCTCTGCGAACTTTGTCGGTTTGTCCCGCGCGTATTGGGACTATGCCGACGCGAAGTCCATTTGCCCCCTCCAGTTGCTTGGGGTTAATTTTGACGCTTGTCCCGATCCAGTTATCGACTGAAGGGGATCCAACAAATAGGTCGGTCTTCCACAGGCCATTGATTGATGTGGGCAGGGATGGCCGTGTTTTTCTATTTTTGAAGGCCCCGGATATTGTGTTTATGTGTCTTTTTAGTTTCGCGGGTCTGCCTTGCTTTCCGTAAAGTAATTGGCTGTCGTCTGTCAGTAATTCGTTCGCGGTATCAATTAGGCCAAGTTTTCCATTCTTTTCGAGGCCGAAAAGGATCGACTCTGTGTCGCCATGCGGTGAGATTTTACAGATTTTAAGTGCGTCTTCTATCCTGCTCATCACGCGAGGGTCATTTTCTTTGATTGCCTCGTGAACCGCGTATTCAAAGCAGATTCCGCAATCTCCTGCGCCATCTCTGTAAAGGCGAGGTAGCATTTTTAGCTTTGTGTTCTGGTAGCCGCCAGTTTCCGCGATTACATCCTGCTTGATTGCATATAGTGTCGCGGTCAGAATGGGTTTGACAAGAGTCGTGTACGCCAAAACTTCATCCGAGACTTCTTCTCGCTGAATCTCTTTCCTTACTTTCATGCTTTTACTCTCTCGAAATTACTCTCTCGAAATGGCGCTGAGCCCCCTCAGACATCCAGTTCTTCGACGAACCGCGCATTCTCGGTGATGTACTGGAAGCGCAGCTCGGGCTTCTTGCCCATCAGCCGCTCGACCAGATCGCCGGTCTCGCCGGCGAAATCGTCGTCGATCGTCACCCGGATCAGCTTGCGCGTCTCGGGGTTCATCGTCGTGTCCTTCAGATCCTTGGCGTCCATCTCGCCCAGACCCTTGAAGCGCTGCACGTCAATCTTGCCCTTGCCGCCAAGGCCCTTGGCCAGCATCGTCTCCTTCTCGGCATCGTCCGAGACATAGACGCGCTTCGCCCCCTGCGTGAGGCGATAGAGCGGCGGGCAGGCGAGATAGAGGTGGCCCTTGTCAATGAGCGGCCGCATCTGGGTGAAGAAGAAGGTCATCAGGAGCGAGGCGATATGGGCGCCGTCGACATCGGCGTCGGTCATGATGATGACCTTGTCATAGCGCAGGTCGTCGATGCGGAACTTCGTGCCGAGGCCGACGCCAAGTGCCTGCGCGAGGTCGTTGATCTCCTGGTTCTGGCCGAGCTTGGAACTGGCCGCGCCCAGCACGTTCAGGATCTTGCCGCGCAGCGGAAGCAGTGCCTGATGGGTGCGGTCGCGCGCCATCTTGGCCGAGCCGCCGGCCGAGTCGCCCTCGACGAGGAAGAGCTCGGTCCCCGAGCGGTTGGTGGCGGAACAGTCGACGAGCTTGCCGGGCAGGCGCAGCTTCTTCGTCGCGGTCTTGCGCGAGGTTTCCTTTTCCTGCCGGCGCTTCAGCCGTTCCTCGGCGCGCAGCACGAGGAAATCGAGGATCGCGCCCGCCGATTTCGGGTCGGCGGCAAGCCAGTTGTCGAAGTGGTCGCGCACTGCCGCCTCGACCCATTTCGCCGCCTCTTCCGTGCTCAGCCGGTCCTTGGTCTGACCGACGAAGGAAGGCTCGCGGATGAAGATCGAGATCAGCGCGCAGCCGCCCGTGAGCATGTCCTCGCGGGTGATCTGTGCGGCCTTCTTGTTGTTCGACAGTTCGCCATAGGCGCGGATGCCCTTCAGGATCGCGTTCCAGAAGCCCGCCTCATGCGTGCCGCCCTCGGGCGTGGGCACGGTGTTGCAATAGCTGTGCAGGAAGCCGTCGCGCGCCGGCGTCCAGTTGATTGCCCATTCGACCGAGCCCGGGACGCCGAATTTCTCCTCGAAGGAGACGCGGCCGGCGAAGGGGCGCTCGGCATAGGTCGAGGTGCCGGCCAGCACCTCGTTCAGGAAGTCGGCAAGCCCGTTCGGGAAATGGAAGGTCGCCTCCATCGGCGTGTCGCCATCGGCAAGCGCGCTTTTCCAGCGGATCTCGACGCCCGAGAACAGATAGGCCTTCGAGCGCGTCATCTTGAACAGGCGCGAGGGCTTCAGCGCGAGCGAGCCGAAGATCTCGGGGTCTGGGTGGAAGGTGACCGTGGTGCCGCGGCGGTTCGGTGCGGCACCCAGTTTCTCTACCGGCCCCTGCGGCACGCCGCGCGAGAAGCGCTGCTCGTACAACTCCTTGTTGCGCGCGACCTGCACCACCATCAGGTCAGAGAGCGCATTCACCACCGAGGAGCCGACGCCGTTCAGACCACCCGAGGTCGAATAGGCCTTGTTCGAGAATTTGCCGCCCGCGTGCAGCGTGCACAGGATCACCTCGAGCGCCGACTTGCCGGGGAATTTCGGATGCGGATCGACCGGGATGCCGCGGCCGTTGTCGGTGACGGTGACCGAGCCGTCGGCGTTCATCTCGACGCCGATGCGGGTGGCGTGGCCGGCCACGGCCTCGTCCATCGCGTTGTCGAGGATTTCGGCGACCATGTGGTGCAGCGCGCGCTCGTCGGTGCCGCCGATGTACATGCCCGGACGCTTGCGCACCGGCTCGAGCCCCTCGAGCACCTCGATCGAGGAGGCGTCATAGGTCTCGGACGGCTGCGCGGAGAGAAGATCGTCGGCCATGCTGCTCGCTTTCCTTCTTGGGTGTGGAGGACAGGGATAGCGCAGCTTGGGCAGGGGGGGCAAGCCGGGGGGCGCTGCCCCCCGCGGCCTGCGGCCGCCCCCCCGGAGTATTTCGGCCAAGAAAAAGGCAGCCGGGCCGTTCCGGCTGCCGATGCAGGCAGGGCGGGTCTGCGTGCGCCTATGCGGGCTCGGCCTCGCGCGCGGTCCACATCTTGCGGAAGGCGGGACGGTCTTGACAGAGCTTGAGCCAGCCCGCGACGCGCGGGAAGCGCGCCATCAGCGGCGCATGGCCCTGCGCATAGCGCAGGATTTCGGCCATGTTGATGTCGGCCACGGTGAAGCGGCCGCCGACCATGTGGCTGTGTGCGCCGAGATGGGTTTCGAGCACGGCAAGCGGCCGGTTCAGCCGGTCGACGGCGCCGGCGATCGCGCCCTCGGCGCCGTCGGGCTTGCCGGCGGCAAGGGCGAACTGGATCGCGAGCGCCGGCTCCTCGATCGAGGTTGCGCCGTAAAGCGCCCATTGCGTCATCAGCGCCTCTTCGCGGGCGTCGCGCGGGCCCAGCGGGCCGCCGGCCTTCTTCGCGAGGTAAAGGTTGATCGCGAGCGACTCGGTCAGGATCAGCCCTGCATCCTCCATCACCGGAATCGCGCCGGCGGGCGCGAGGCGCAGGAAATCGGGCGAGCGGGTGTTGAAGGGCGCGCCCGGGGCCTTCGGGTCGATCCCCTTCGCCTCGAGCCGGTAGGCCTGGATCACCGTCTTCAGCTGCCACGGCAGGCCGAGCTCCTCGAGCGCCCAGATGTTGCGCGAGGCGCGCGAGCGGTGCACACCGTAGAGGGTGATCATGGCGGTTCTCCCTGTCCCTGCCTGTTCCGGAGGGGCATCCTGCCCGAAGCGCAGGGAGAACGGAAGGGCTCAGGGCAGCACGTTCGTGGTCCAGCGTGTGCCGCCCATGCGCCGGATATGGGCGACGCATTTGTCGAAATGCTGGTCGTGCGGCGAGGACATCTGCTGCGTGTAACGCATGTTCTGCAAGATGCCGACGGACCCCATCGCGGGTTCGCGGCAGGCGATGTGCCAGCGGCCCTGGGAATCCCGGCCCGCGGTGCAATAATTGCGGTCTGCCATCTTCTCCTCCTTGCGCCTGGCCTGCCGCCTGGCTCCTCGCATGTGGCAGGCGATGCCCGGCAAGGGTCATCCCGGGCGCGGGAAAAGACAAGATGACCCGTCGTCGCGTCTGCCCTGCGGTTTCGTGACGGTTTCTTGACACGGGTCAAGGACAGTTTCGCTGCCCTGCGGCAAGATGGCACCGGATCAGACGGAGGGACGCGCATGGAAGATCAGAGCATCGGCGGGACGGCGCCGGCAGCAGAACCGCAGCAGGTGCCTGCACCGGCGGCAGAGCTGGTGCCGGAGGGGGGCGAGACCGTCGCGGCGCCCGCCGGGACCGGGCCGGCCGAAACCGAGCCGGGCGAGGATGCGCTGAAGGGGCCGCAGAGCTTTCCGAAGCTCGACCCGAATGCGATCCGGTTTGCCTTCGAGAGCGGGAAATACCCCTATCCGCGCCGGATGGGGCGCCCTGCCTACGAGAAGGAGAAGGCGCTGCTGCAGGCCGAGCTGCTGAAGGTGCAGCTTTGGGCGCAGGAGACCGGGCAGAAATTCGTCATCCTCTTCGAGGGGCGTGACGCGGCCGGCAAGGGCGGCACGATCAAGCGCTTCATGGAGCATCTCAACCCCCGCTTCGCGCGGGTGGTGGCGCTGAACAAGCCGTCCGAGGTGGAGAAGGGGCAATGGTTCTTCCAGCGCTACATCGAGCACCTGCCGACGGCGGGCGAAATGGTCTTTTATGACCGCAGCTGGTACAACCGCGCCGGCGTCGAGCGGGTGATGGGCTTCTGCACGCCGACCGAATATCTCGAATTCATGCGCCAGACCCCCGATCTTGAGCGGATGCTGGTGCGTTCGGGGGTGCGGCTTTACAAATACTGGTTCTCGGTCACCCGCGAGGAGCAGCGCCGTCGCTTCACCGAACGCGCGACCGATCCGCTGAAACGCTGGAAACTGAGCCCGATCGACCTCGCCTCGCTCGACAAATGGGACGATTACACCGAGGCGAAGGAGGCGATGTTCTTCTACACCGACACCGCCGACAGCCCCTGGGTGATCGTGAAATCGAACGACAAGAAGCGGGCGCGGCTGAACTGCATGAAGCATTTCCTGTCGACGCTCGACTATCCCGACAAGGATCCGGCGGTCGCCACGCCGCCCGATCCGCTGCTTGTGGGCCACGCCAGCCATGTGATCCATCAGGCCGACCATATCCTTGGCGCTGCGCTGCATCCGGCAACGCGGCGGGCCACGCCGGCCAAGCCCTGACCGGGGGGACGGGGCAGGGGGCGGCGGCTTCCCGCCGCTACTCCCGCCTTGGCTGAAATTCTCGTGAAATCCGCCTCCTGCGGGCTGGACCTGCCGCGCTGCAGCATGGCACTTTCGAAAAATGCGATATGTCGCGTCGGAAATGCCGCGCGGCGGCGTATGATCGGGTGCCAGCCCAACAACAGGAGTCGTTGAATGCGCAAGCTCTTTACCGTGACCCTTCCTGCCGCCATGGTCCTCGGGGCCGTCACCCTCGCGGTGGCCAGCCCGATGGAGGCCGTCGGTGCGCGCCAGACCTATTTCAAGAAGCTCGGCTATGAGATGAAGAAGATGGGCGAGCTGGCCAAGGCCTATGATCCGGCCGCGGCGAAGACCGAGGCAGAGGCCCTCGCTCCGCTGCTCGCAAGCGATTTCAAGGACTTCTTCCCCGAGGGCAGCTCGGTTGCCGAGATTTCGGACGACAACCGCGCGAAGCCCGCGATCTGGTCGAATTTCGATGACTTCCTGGCCAAGGAAAAGGCCTTCAAGGATGCCGGCGCGGCGCTGGTTGCGGCGGCGGGCGGCGAGGATGCGGGTGCTTTTGCCGCGGCCTTCGGCAAGTTCGGCGGCACCTGCAAGGCCTGCCACGACGAGTACCGCCTGCCGGAGTGATCCCGGGCGCGTGCTGACAGCGGTCCGGGCGGCGGCGCCCGGACCATCTTTTTGTGACGGAGCAGATGATGAGCGACACCCCCGAGACCGGCCGGCAGATCTGGGACCCGGCGCTGCGGCTGTTCCACTGGCTGCTTGCGGTCGCCGTGATCGGCGCCTGGCTGCTCGGCCATTTCGGGCCGCTGCAGATGACCTGGCATTTCTGGCTGGGCTACACGGTGCTCGGGCTGCTGATCTTCCGCCTCGTCTGGGGCGTCGTCGGGCCGCGCACCGCGCGCTTTGCCTCCTTCGTGAAAGGGCCGCGGGCGGTTCTCGCCTATGCCCGCACCTTGCCCGCGCGCCGCGCCGTGCATGTCGCCGGCCACAACCCGCTTGGCGGCTGGTCGGTGCTCGCGCTGCTGCTGGCGCTGAGCGCGCAGGTGCTGACCGGGCTGTTCCTCGACCCCGAGGATTACATCAACACCGGGCCGCTTGCGGGCTGGGTCTCGACCGACTGGAACCGCTTCGCGCTCTCCTGGCATCATCGCCTCGCCTGGCTGGTGGCGGCGCTCGTCGTGCTGCACATCGGCGCCATCGTCTTCTACCGGCTGTGGAAGCGCGAGGATCTGGTCACCCCGATGATCACCGGCCGGCGTCGCGACTGAGCATCCTCCTTGCCGCGGCCGGGCGGCTCGGCTAGCGTCCGGCCATGTTCTCACCGCAGGCCCAGATCCCCCCGGCGCGGCTGTCCCTCGCCGCCCATATCCGTGCGCTGCTCGCGCTCGGGCTGCCGCTTGTCGGCTCGAACCTCGCGCAGATGGCGCTGCATGTCACCGACACGATGATGCTCGGCCGCTATGGCGTGGCCGAGCTTGCCGCGGCGGTGCTGGCCTCGGGGCTGTTCTTCATCCTGTTCATCCTCGGCTCGGGGTTTTCCTATGCCGTGATGGGGCAGATCGCCGCCGCGCTCGGTGCGGGCGACGAGACCCAGGTGCGGCGCGATGCGCGCATGGCGCTGTGGCTGTCGATCCTGTTCGGGCTGGCGATGATGCCGGTGATGGCCTTCTCCGGGCCGCTTCTGCGGCTGCTCGGCCAGGCGCCCGAAACCGCGGCGCTGGCACAGCAGTATCTGCGCGTCGCCATGCTCGGCATGGTGCCCGCGCTGATCATCGCGGTGCTGCGCGCCTATCTCAGCGCGCAGCTGCGCACGCAGATGGTGATGTGGGTCACCCTCGTCGGGGTCGGGCTGAACGCGGCGCTGAACTGGGCGCTGATCTTCGGCCATTGGGGCGCGCCCGAGATGGGGCTGCGTGGCGCGGCGCTGGCCTCGGTGGTGGTGCAGATCGTCACCGCGGCATTGCTGATGATCTATGCCGCCTGGCTGCCCGACCTGCGCCGCTTCCGGCTGTTCCAGCGCTTCTGGCGCCCCGACTGGGAGGCCTTCCGCGCGGTCTTCCGCGTCGGCATGCCGATCGGGCTCACGGCGCTCTTCGAGACCGGGATGTTTCAGGCCTCGGCGGTGATGATGGGCTGGATCGGCACCGAGCAGCTCGCCGCGCATGGCATCGCGCTCGAGCTCGCCTCGATCATGTTCATGGTGCACTTGGGGCTGTCGAACGCGGCAACGGTGCAGGTCGGGCGGGCGCGGGGCGCACGCGATTTCGCGCGGCTGCGGATGGGCGCGGCGGTGGCGCAGCTGCTGTCCTTCCTCTTCGCGCTGCTGTCGGTCAGCCTGTTCCTCGGCGCGCCGCAACTGCTGATCGCCCCCTTCCTCGATGGCACGAAACCCGAGGCGCAGGCGATCCTCGGCTTCGCCACCCGCCTGCTTGCGGTGGCGGCGCTGTTCCAGCTCTTCGATTCGACCCAGGTGATGGCGATGGGGCTGCTGCGCGGGGTGCAGGACACGCGCGTGCCGATGTGGGTGGCCGGCGCCTGCTACTGGCTGATCGGCATTCCGGCGGGCTATGCCCTCGCCTTCGTGCTCGGTCTTGGCGGGGTGGGGCTCTGGCTCGGCCTTGCCTGCGGGCTCGTCTGCGCCGCGACGATCCTGATCCTGCGCTTCTGGCGCGGCCCCTGGCTGCACGCGGCGTAAGGGGGCGCTGCCCCCTCGCGGCGCGCGCCGCTCACCCCCGAGGTCTTTCGGGCAAGGAGAAAGCCCCGGACCTTCGAGAAAACCTGCGCCGTCCCGCTTCCAATTGCTGAAAATATCCCGGGGGTGAGCCGCGGCACGCGGCGAGGGGGCAGCGCCCCCTTCGCACCGGTTCAGTCGGCGCCGCCTCCGGTGGGCAGGCCCTTCATCAGCCGCTCAGCCTTCTTGCGCACCAGCACCGTGCGCAAATCGTGCATCGCCAGCAGCAGGCTGTCGCTCACCTCGTCGAGCTGCGCCTCGCTCGCCTTCGTCTGCACCCAATGCGTGGTCAGGTTGAGGTAATCGACCGCGCGCAGGATGTCGTCGATGTCGCGCGCGGCCAGAAGGGCCACGCGCTTTGCCATCCAGGCCTCGATCTCGGCCAGGTCCTCGGGAGAGAGCCGCCGGTCGCCCTGCGGCTTGATCTCGCCGTTCCGGATGTTGACGACGGCGATCTGATCCATCTCGATCCGGCGCTGGCGGTTCTCGGTATCGACCTTGAACACCGCCGCGCCGTTCTCGCGGATGCGGAAATAGTAGTCCGGCAGATCGCCCGCCATCATGCCCCCTGTTACTTCAGCCCTTCGCAGAAGGCCTTGATCCGCGCGCAGGCCTCGGTCAGCGCCGCGTCCGAAGTAGCGTAGCTGATGCGGAAGTTCGGCGAAAGGCCGAAGGCCGCGCCGAAGACGACGGCGACGCCGGCCTCTTCAAGCAGCGCCGCGGCGAAGGCCTCGTCATCGGTGATCTTCACGCCGCCCTTCGAGGTCTTGCCGATGCAGCCCTCGACCGAGGGATAGACGTAGAAGGCGCCCTCGGGCGTCGGGCAGGTGATGCCCGGGCAGGTGTTCAGCGCGGCGACGACGAGGTCGCGGCGGCGCTCGAAGGCCTCGCGGCTTTCGGCGACGTAATCCTGCGGCCCGTTCAGCGCCTCGACCGCGGCATATTGCGAGATCGAGCAGGGGTTCGAGGTCGACTGCGACTGCACCTTGCCCATCGCCTTGATCAGCGCTTCCGGGCCGCCCGCGTAGCCGATGCGCCAGCCGGTCATCGCATAGGCCTTGGAGACGCCGTTGCAGGTCAGCGTGCGGTCATAGAGGCCGGGTTCGACCTGTGCCGGGGTGACGAATTCGAAATCGCCGAAGGTCAGGTGTTCGTACATGTCATCCGACATCACCCAGACCTGCGGGTGACGCATCAGCACGTCGGTCAGCTCCTTCAGTTCCTCGCGCGAATAGGCGGCGCCCGACGGGTTCGAGGGCGAGTTGAAGATGAACCACTTCGTCTTCGGCGTGATCGCCGCTTCCAGCTGCGCGCCGGTGATCTTGTAGCCGGTCTGCATCCGGCCCTCGACGAAGACCGGGGTGCCGCCGGCGAGCAGCACCATGTCCGGGTAGCTCACCCAGTAGGGGGCGGGGATCACCACCTCGTCGCCCGGGTTCAGCGTGGCGACGAGCGCGTTGTAGAGCACCTGCTTGCCGCCGGTGCCGACGGTGATCTGCGAGGGCTTGTAGCTCAGCCCGTTCTCGCGCTCGAACTTGGCGCAGATCGCCTTCTTCAGTTCCGGGATGCCGTCGACGGCGGTGTATTTCGTCTTGCCGCTCTCGATCGCGGCGATCGCGGCGCGCTTGATGTTCTCGGGCGTGTCGAAATCGGGCTCGCCCGCGCCGAGGCCGATCACGTCGCGTCCGGCCTCCTTCAGCTCGCGGGCCTTGTTCGTCACCGCGATCGTCGGCGAGGGTTTCACGCGCGCAAGCGTGTCGGAAAGGAAGGCCATGGGAGAGCTCCGGTTTGAATCTGCCGGGTGCATCCTTTACGCCTGCCCCCGGCTGCGATCAAGAGACGCAGGCAGGGCGGGGGTTGACGCGTGCCCTGCCAAGGTGGCACAGCCCGTGACGGGTTCATCACAGGGGGGCGGCTATGATCGTCGAGACGAGCGAAGCGCGGCTGAAGCGGATGCGGATGCGCAGCTGGCGGCGCGGCACCAAGGAGATGGACCTGATCCTCGGCCCCTGGGCGGACGAGACGCTCGCCTCGCTCGACGAGGCGACGCTGACGCTTTATGACGCGCTGCTCGAGGAAAACGACCAGGACCTTTATCTGTGGGTGTCGGCGGCGCTGCCCTGCCCGGAGGTCTATGCCGAGCTGCTGGCGACGATCGCCCATTTCGCCCGTTCGCGGCATCTGAACGTGCGCGCCTGAGCCGCCGGGCGGGGCGGGTTTAACGGAAATTTGTCTTTTCTTCGCGAGTCTCGATCCGGGAACGAGCGGCGGGAGAGACAGATGACCTTTCAAACCCCCATGACGACGGTGCGCGACGAGGCGGAGCGGGACTGCCCGCCGCCGGTGCTGCTTGCGGGCTATCTCGACAGCCTGTCGCTGATCGAGCGGCTGCACCGGCTGCTGCTCGACGTGATCAAGGACGAGTTCGAGCGCACCGCGGTGCTCGACATCAACCCGGTGCAGGCGCTGTTGCTGTTCAACATCGGCGAGAACGAGGTGACCGCGGGCGAGCTGAAATCGCGCGGCTACTACCAGGGCTCGAATGTCAGCTACAACCTGAAGAAGCTGGTCGAGACCGGCTACATGCACCACCAGCGCAGCGAGGTCGACCGCCGCTCGGTGCGGGTGCGGCTGACCGCGAAGGGGCGGCGGATGCGCGATGCGGTGGCCGAACTCTTCTGCCGCCAGGCGCGCGGCATGGAGGCGCGCGGCGCGATCGACCTTGCCCGGATCGAGGAGATGAACCGCACCCTGCGCCGGATGGAGCATGCCTGGAGCGAGCAGATCCGCTACATCTACTGAGCCCCGCGGCTGACGCCGGGGCGGGCTTGCCGGGCCCGGGCGCGCCGTGCTTCCCTCTGCACAGGTCGCGACAGGGGCGGCCGGCGCGGCAGGGAGGAACGGATGCGGCGGATGATGCGGATCGGGGCGCGGGTGCTGCTTGCGGTGGTGGTGCTTGCCATCGCCGTGGGCGTCTGGAAGCGCGAGGAGATCACCCGGCTCATCGCGGTGAACGGGCTGTTTTCGGAACAGCGGATCGTGCAGAACTTCTCGCACATGGACCGGCTGTTCCGCTCGCGCGTGCTTGACCGCGGCACGGGGCCGGTCTCGGCACTGCCGAAGGGGGCGGAAGAACCGATCCGCCCGGCCGAGCGCGACTGGATCACGCGCCGCACGGTCACCGCGCTGGTGATGCTGCGCGCGGGCGAGATCGTGCAGGAGGATTATTTCCTCGGCACCGGCGCGGACGATCTGCGGATCAGCTGGTCGATGGCGAAATCGGTGCTTTCGGCGCTGTTCGGCACGGTGGTGGCCGAGGGCAAGATCCCCGATCTCGACGCACAGGTGACGGAGTATGTGCCGGCGCTGAAGGGCTCGGCCTATGACGGCACGACGATCCGCGATGTGCTGACCATGTCCTCGGGCGTTGCCTTCAACGAGGATTACATGGACTTCGGCTCCGACATCAACCGCATGGGCCGGGTGCTGGCGCTTGGCGGCTCGATGGATGCCTTCGCCGCCTCGTTGAAGACGCGGGCGACGGCGCCGGGCCGCCACATGCACTATGTCTCGATCGACACCCATGTGCTCGGCATGGTGATCCGCGGCGCCACCGGGCGCGATCCGGTCGCGCTGATGCAGGAGCGGATCATCGCGCCGATGGGGCTCGAGGCGAGCCCGGTGATGCTGACCGATGGCGAGGGCACGGGCTTCGTGCTGGGCGGGCTGAACCTGCGCACGCGCGACTATGCCCGGATCGGCCAGATGTTCCTGCAAAAGGGCTTTTGGAACGGGCGCCAGATCGTGCCGGCGGACTGGGTCGCGGCCTCGACCGCGCATCAGGCGGCAGACGGGGCGGGCTATGGTTTCCAGTGGTGGGTGCCGGTCGACAACGCCGATCACGGCGGCGATTACATGGCGCGCGGGATCTATGGCCAGTACATCTACGTGAACCCCGCGGCGGGCGTGGTGATCGCGGTGAACAGCGCCGATCGCGGCTTTGATGCCGAGGGCGTCAACGAGGAAAACCTTGCGATGTTCCGTGCCCTCGCGCAGGCTGCTCCCTGAAGGGGAGCGCGCGATGGAGATGGAGCCTTCGGTCAACGTGCTGGGCGGGCCGCTCGAGCTGTGCTCGGGCGCGCCGCGCACCGGCTTCTTCCGCGACGGGCATTGCAACACCTGCTGGGAGGATGCCGGTGCGCATACCGTCTGCGCGGTGATGACGCCCGAGTTCCTCGCCTGGTCGAGCTATGTCGGCAACGATCTCGTCTCGTCACGGCCCGAGCTTGGCTTCACCGGGCTGAAACCCGGTGACCGCTGGTGCCTGTGCGCAAGGCGGTTCCTCGAGGCGCATGACGAGGGCTGTGCGCCGCCCGTCGCGCTCGAGGCGACGCATGCGCGCACGCTCGAAGTGGTGCCGCTCGAGGTGCTGCGGCTCTACCGGGTGCTGCAGCCGTTCTGAGCCGGGTCGGCGACCGGGGTCCAGAGCACGTCCTCGATCCGCGGCGCCGAGGTGGCCAGCATCACCAGCCGGTCGAAGCCAAGCGCGATGCCGCTGGCCGCGGGCATCTGGGCGAGGGCGGCGAGGAAATCCTCGTCGATCGGATAGCGCTCGCCATAGATCCGGGCCTTCTCCTCCATCTCCAGCTCGAAGCGGTGGCGCTGCTCGGCGGCATCGGTCAGCTCGCCAAAGCCATTCGCCAGCTCGACCCCGCAGGCATAGAGCTCGAAGCGCTCGGCGACACGGTCGTCATCGGGGGCGGGGCGGGCGAGCGCCGCCTCGGCCGCCGGATAGCGGTCGAGGATCGTGGCGCGGCCATGGCCGAGATGCGGTTCGACCTTCTCGACCAGAACCTTCGACAGCATCAGCGACCAGGTGTCGTCGTCGCCGACCTTGATCCCCGCGGCGCGGCATTGTGCGCGCAGCGCCCCGGCATCGGTCTCGGCGCCGCGGCAGGTGGCCAGCAGGTCGATGCCGGCATGGCGGGCAAAGGCCTCGGCGACGCTCAGCCGCTCGGGCGCGGCGAAGGGATCGCAGTCGATGCCGCGATAGCGGAACAGCCGCACCCCCGCCGCCTCGGCCGCAAGCCGCAGCATCGCTGCGCAATCGGCCATCAGCACGGTGTAATCCTCGCCCACCCGATACCATTCGAGCATGGTGAACTCGGGGCTGTGGCGGCTGCCGCGCTCGCGGTTGCGCCAGACATGGGCGAAGGCGAAGATCCGCCGCTCGCCCGCCGCCAGCAGCTTTTTCATCGCGAATTCGGGCGAGGTGTGCAGATACATCGGATGCGGCAGCCCGTCATTGCCGATCGCGGTGGTGGTGAAGGCGTGCAGATGCGCCTCGTTGCCGGGGCTGATCTGCAGGGCGCAGGGATCGACCTCGATGAAGTCGCGCGCTTCGAGCCAGTCACCGATCGCGCGCCGGGTCCGGTTGCGCGCGAGCAGGATCGGGCGGCGGTCGGCGTGACGCTCGGCGTTCCACCACGGGGTCTCGGACATGTTCTGCGGCTTTCGACTGGAAATTCCGTTGCGGATGGTTTAGGCGCTCAGCCATCCGGGCGCCAGAGCCTGCCTTCTACAACCAGGAACCGCAATCATGGCCAAAGTCATCGCCTCCTCGATCCGCAAGGGCAACGTCCTCGATATGGACGGTGTCCTCTACATCGTTCTCACCGCCGAAAACGTCCACCCGGGCAAGGGCAACTCGGTCACCCAGGTCGAGATGCGCCGCATCTCGGACGGCGTGAAGGTGTCGGAGCGCTGGCGCACCGTGGACAGCGTCGAGAAGGCGCATGTCGACGAGGCCGAGTATGACTTCCTCTACGAGGACGGCGAAGGCTATCACTTCATGAACCCCGAAACCTACGACCAGATCGCGGTGAGCGAGGATGTCGTGGGCGACGCCAAGGTTCACCTGCGCGACGGCATCCGGGTGTGGATGCTGACCCACGAGGGCGTGGCGCTGTCGATCGAGCTGCCGCAGAAGGTCACCGTCGAGGTCGAGGAGACCGAGCCGGTGGTGAAGGGGCAGACCGCCTCGTCCTCCTACAAGCCCGCGACCTGCACCGGCGGCATCCGCGTGATGGTGCCCCCGCATATCGGCGTCGGCACCCGCATCATCATCAACACCACCGACAACTCCTACGTCGAGCGCGCGAAGGACTGATCCTTCGTCCCGATCCAGTTTGAAAGGCGCCCTTCGGGGCGCCTTTGCCGTTTCCGGAGGCCTCCATGGACACGATCCTTCTACGCCCGGCCGGTGCCGCGGACCGGGCTGCCATCGCCCGGATCTGGCACGCAAGCGCGGGCCACGGCGGGGCGCCGAACCTGCCCTCGCCCTCGTTTCTGCGCGAACGGGTCGAGGCCGCGCTCGGCACGCTCTGGCCGGAGGTGACGGTGGCCGAAGAGGCGGGCGAGGTCGTCGCCTTCCTGGCACTTGCGCCCGCGCGCGGCGTGCTCGAGGAGATCTTCGTGCAGCCCGACCGGATCGGACAGGGCCTTGGCCGGCGGCTGCTTGATCTGGCAAAGCGGCGGATGCCCGGAGGGTTCACGCTCTACACCTGGGCGCAGAATGCCCCGGCGCGCGCGTTCTATGAGCGGGCCGGGCTGGTGCTGACGCAAGAGGGGCGGCATCCGGAGCGCGGCCATCCGGTGGTGCATTATGCCTGGACGCCCGGGGGCTGAGCGGGCTCAGCCCTTGCGGCGCAGGCGGATCACCACATCGACGCGGCTGATCTCGGTGCCGGCGGGGGGCTCGGGCAGATGCGCGATTTCCAGCTCCTCGGGCGAGGCATCCGACAGGCGGTTGTCGTCTTCCCAGAAGAAATGCGGGTGATCGTCGATCCGGGTGTCGAAATAGCTGCGGGTGCCATCGACGGTGATCTCGTGCATGATCCCGGCATCGCAAAAGGCGCGCAGCGTGTTGTAGACGGTGGCGAGCGACACCCTCTCGCCCGCCTCGAGCGCCGAGGCATAGAGGCTTTCGGCGGTGACGTGGCGGTTCATGCCGTCGCCCACCAGCAGCGACGCCAGCGAAAGCCGCTGCCGCGTCGGGCGCAGCCCGCCCTCGGTCAGCCAGCGCTGACCTCGCTCATGTGCAAGCATCGATGTCACGGTCATGTCTCCAGAGCCAATCTATATTGCACGAAAGCCGAGGCTTTCAATGGGCAATCGGCGCCGGGCGGGGGCTTGCGGCCCGCACCGGGGGGCACCTGCGGCAGGGCCGGCCCTTGCACGTGCGCCTGCGCGGGTGATAGAGGGAAGGGGCAAACCACTGGGGGGACACGTGCCGATGGCTGGCTTTCCGACGAGCTTCGGGAAAGAGGATCTGCTGAAATGCGCGCGCGGCGAGCTGTTCGGGCCGGGCAATGCCCAGCTGCCGGCGCCGCCGATGCTGATGATGGACCGCATCACCGAGATCTCGGCCGATGGCGGGTTGCATGGCAAGGGCCATGTCGTCGCCGAATTCGACATCACCCCGGATCTGTGGTTCTTCGAATGCCATTTCCCGGGCAACCCGATCATGCCCGGCTGTCTCGGCCTTGACGGGCTGTGGCAGCTGACCGGCTTCAACCTCGGCTGGCGCGGCTGGCAGGGGCGGGGCTATGCGCTTGGCGTCGGCGAGGTGAAGCTCACCGGCATGGTGCGCCCCGATCGCAAGATGCTGACCTACAAGGTCGATTTCACCAAGGCGCTGCAGACCCGCCGGCTGACCATGGGCGTCGCCGACGGTATCGTCGAGGCCGATGGCGAAGTGATCTACATCGTCAAGGACATGAAGGTCGCGCTCTCCGAGAGCTGACCCCCGAACACTGAGGAGGCCACCATGCGCCGCGTCGTCATCACCGGTCTGGGCATCGTCTCGCCGATCGGCAATTCCGCTGCCGAAGTCACTGCCAGCCTGAAGGCCGGCCGCTCGGGCATCGTCTTCGCGCCCGATTACGCCGAGCATGGCTTCCGCAGCCAGGTCAAGGGCGAGCCGAAGATCACGCTCGAGGACCATATCGACAAGCGCAACCTGCGCTTCATGGGGCCGGGCGCCGCCTATGCCTTCCTGTCGATGGAACAGGCGATCGCCGATGCCGGGCTTGAGGCGGACGACGTGTCGAACCCGCGCACCGGGCTGATCGTCGGTTCGGGCGGGCCCTCGACCTCGAACTTCTTCGAGGCGCATCAGATCGTCATCACCAAGGGCGCGCCGAAGCGCATGGGGCCGTTCATGGTGACGCGCTGCATGTCCTCGACCGCCTCGGCCTGCCTCGCCACGCCCTACAAGATCAAGGGCGTGAACTATTCGATCACCTCGGCCTGCTCGACCTCGGCGCATTGCATCGGCAATGGCGCCGAGCTGATCCAGATGGGCAAGCAGGACATCGTCTTTGCCGGCGGCGGCGAGGAGCTGCACTGGACGCTCAGCTGCCTGTTCGACGCGATGGGGGCGATGAGCTCGAAATACAACGACACGCCCGAGACCGCGAGCCGGCCGTTCGACGTGACACGCGACGGCTTCGTCATTGCGGGCGGCGGCGGCATCGTGGTGCTCGAGGAGCTCGAGCATGCGAAGGCGCGCGGCGCCAAGATCTATGCCGAGCTCACCGGTTACGGCGCCACCTCGGACGGCTATGACATGGTTGCGCCCTCGGGCGAGGGCGGCGAGCGCTCGATGCGGCTTGCCCTCGACACCCTGCCCGAAGGCCGTAAGGTCAGCTATATCAACGCGCATGGCACCTCGACGGTCGCCGGCGACGTGACCGAGATGGATGCGGTGCGCCGCGTCTTCGGCGAGGGCTCGGTGCCGCCGGTCTCCTCGACCAAGTCGCTCACCGGCCACAGCCTGGGCGCGACCGGCGTGCACGAGGCGATCTATTGCCTGCTGATGATGCAGGGCGGCTTCATCGCCGCCTCGGCCAACATCACCCAGCTTGACCCGGCGATCCGGCCCGAGGAGATTGCCACCTCTCTGCGCGAGAACGTGGAGTTCGACTCGGCGCTGTCGAACAGCTTCGGCTTCGGCGGCACCAATGCGACTCTGGTGATGAGCAAATATCGGGACTGAACGGGACAGGCAGGACATGGCGGAGTTGATGAAGGGCAAGCGCGGCCTGGTGATGGGGGTCGCGAACGACCGCTCGATCGCCTGGGGCATCGCGTCGGCGCTGGCGGCGGAGGGGGCGGAACTTGCCTTCTCCTATCAGGGCGAGGCTTTCGGCAAGCGGGTGGAGCCTCTGGCGGCCTCGCTCGGCTCGACGTTGCTCGTCGATGTCGACGTGAACGATGATGCGAGCCTCGATGCCGCCTTCGCCCGGCTCAAGGAGGAATGGGGCACGATCGACTTTCTGGTCCATGCCATCGCCTATTCCGACAAGCACGAGCTTGCCGGGCGGTTCATCAACACCAGCCGCGAGAACTTCAAGAACTCGATGTGCATCTCGGTGTTCAGCTTCATCGACGTGGCGCGTCGCGCCGCCGAGCTGATGCCCGAGGGCGGGTCGCTGGTGACGCTGACCTATGGCGGCTCGAACCGGGTGACGCCGTTCTACAACGTGATGGGTGTGGCGAAGGCCGCGCTCGAATCCTCGATGCGCTATCTCGCGAATGACCTCGGCCCGCAGGGGATCCGGGTGAACGCGATCTCGCCCGGGCCGATGAAGACCCTCGCCGGGGCCGCGATCGGCGGCGCGCGCAAGACCTTCCGCCACACCGAGGCGAACAGCCCGCTGCGGCAGAACGCGACGCTTGAAGCCGTGGGCGGCACCGCGGTCTGGCTGTGCTCGGACTATGGCGCCTGCTCGACCGGCGATATCGTGATGGTCGATTGCGGCTATCACGTGCTTGGCATGCCGCAGCCGGAAAACCTCTGAGGCCGGAAGGCGCGCGATGCGGGGGCCCCTTCGGGGGCCCTTTTTGCTGCCGTCAGTCCTTCGCCGGCGGGTCGGCCTTGCGCAGCTCGTGCCGCAGCCGCGGCGTTTCCTTCTGGAACGCCTCGGCATCGCCGAAATCGCAGAACTCGCCGTAATAGACATGCGCGCCCTTCATCCGCCGCGCGTGCTTGATCGGGCACCAGTATTTCTCGGTCCGCGCCGCCACCTCGCGGACATAGGAGATGACGCCGTTGCCATAGCTGCAATACATGCAGTTCAGCTTCTGGATGCCGTTCAGATAGGCAAGGTGATGGCGGTCGATCACCACATGGTCGCGCCGGCGCACCTTCTGGATGCCGTAAACCGGAAAGCAGACCGCCTGATAGACCGTGACGAACAGATCAAGCAGCGCGAAGGGGACCACCACGGCGTAGATCAGCGGCGCGGTCAGCACGACCAGCGGCCGGGTGCGGCGCAGGAACAGCCACAGGTTGACCCGGGCGTGCCGATGCGCCTCGCGCACCCCCTCGCCAAAGACCACCCGCCCGCGCTCGAGGTGATAGCCGAGCCGGTCGCGCCGCCGCTCCCACTCCTCCTCGATCTGTGCCTCGAGCTCCGCGAGGCGCGCCTGCATCTTTTCCAGCGTCTCGGGCATGGTCTTCTCCTTCTTTGCCGCTAAGGTAGCGGGGCAGGGGCCGGTGCCAAGAGGGAAAACATGACCGAAGTTCAATTCTTTACCGCAGATGACGGGGCGCGGATCGGCTATCGCGACGCGGGCGAGGGGCCGGCGGTGCTGGCGCTGGCGGGGCTCACCCGCACCGGGCGCGACTTCGACTATGCGCTGCCGGCGCTGGCGGGCTGCCGGGTGATCCGGATGGATTACCGCGGCCGCGGCGCCAGCGACTGGACCGGTGCCGCCACCTATACCGTGCCGCGCGAGGGGGCGGATGCGCTGGCGCTGCTCGACCATCTCGGGCTGGCCTCGGCGGCGATCCTCGGCACCTCGCGCGGCGGGCTTATCGGCATGTATCTGGCCGCCGTCGCCAAGCCCCGCGTCACCGGGCTGTGCCTGAACGACGTCGGCCCGGCGCTGGAAAAGGACGGGCTGATGAAGATCTTCGCCTATATCGGCCGCAACCCGGTGGCGCAGACCTTCGACGAGCTGGCGGCGAAACTGCCTTCGGTGATGGCGGGGTTCGAGGGTGTGCCCGCAAGCCGCTGGCGCGAGGAGGTCGAACGCCATTACCTCGAGACGCCCGAGGGGGTGAAGATCAACTATGACCCGGCGCTGCGCGAGGCCTTCGTCTCGGCCTTCCCGGCCGATGGCAGCGTGCCCGAGGCCTGGCCGCTGTTCGACGCCTGCGAGGGGTTGCCGCTCGCGCTGATCCGCGGCGCGAATTCCGACCTGCTGGGCGCGGGTGCTGCGGCCGAGATGCGCCGCCGCCGCCCCGACATGCTGTTTGCCGAGGTGCCGGGCCGCGCCCACATCCCCTTCCTCGACGAGCCCGAGGCGGTCGCGGTGCTCAGGGACTGGGCGGCGCGGCTGTGATCGCGGCGCGGGTGAGCGGGCAGCGCTCACCGGCATAGAAGGTGTCGAGGAGGCGCGCGAAGACCGGCTCGCGCCCCTCGGAGGCCGCCTCGAAGAGCGTGGCGCAGGAGCGCAGCTTCAGCGCGTCGACGGGGCCCATGATGGTGTCGATCGGCGTGTCGGGGTGGGTGAGCACCGCCTCGGCCGCCGCGATCAGGTTCGCGCGCAGGGTGGGATCGGCGAGATAGGCGCGCGCCTCGGCGAGATCGCGCAGCCCGTATTCGATGGCCCGCGACGAGCGGCCGAGCGCGGCGAGCTGCGGGAAGATCCACCAGATCCAGTGCGTGAGCTTGCGCCCCGCGCGGAGTTCGTGCAGGGCGATCGGCAGGTCACGGGATTGCGGGGCGTGGAAGCGGTCGGGCATGGGCTCAACTGAGCTGCTTCGCGCGGGTCCGCAGTCGCTCGGCATACTGGTAGATTTCGGTCAGCGATCCGATCGCGATCCTCTCTTCTTCGTCGGTATCGAAAAGGCTCAGGTACCATTGCTTGCGATTGAAATGCAGTCTTGCAAGGGGCTTGCGATTGTTATTGTCGACCAGCACGGCACAATAGGTTTTTGCGTCCCTGAGCCCGACACGTTCGGCAGCGATAACATCCCGGACAATGGCCCGGATCGTCAGCATCCCCTCAACTTCATCCTGAGTGGTGACGATGTCCTCGGCCGGCGCTTCTTCATCCGGGTGTTCAATGTGCTGGGTTGTTTCCAGGGCGGAGGAGAGTTTCGCCTGAACCGCTTCGCGCACGATTTCGCGGAAGGCAATCTTGGTCGCGGCGCCAATGGCGTCCCGCACCTGAGCCGTGATCCGCCCGTCATAGACTTCCGAGGCAATGAGTTTGAGTAGCTCCTGCGAGGGCTCCTCAAACTGAGCGCTGAGAAATCGTTTGACGCTCGAGACATATTTCAGACGGCCTGCATTGAGCAGGATCTTGTCCACATCGAAGGTCGTTTTCTCAAATTTGCGAAGCTCGGTTACCGAGCTTGAGTTCAGATCAAGAAGGTCGAAGGTGAAGAACGGCTTGTTGTCGAGCTTGTTGGGTTCATCAAGATCTGTATAAAATTCATACAGTTGGCCGTTCGTAAGGATCGCGAAGCGGGCGTTGGTAACGGTGAAGTAGCGGAAAAGCTGCGCCAGATGCTTTCGCTCCAGCTTGGCGTCGAGAGGTTTGCATTCGACGAGAACGCGAACCTCATTGTTCAGCCGAATGGCGTAGTCAACCTTTTCACCTTTCTTGCCGACGGCATCGGCGGTGAATTCCGGAATGACTTCTGCCGGATTGAAAACATCGTATCCGAGGGACTGAAGAAACGGCAAGACGATCGAGGTCTTCACCGCTTCTTCGGTTATGATGGTCGCCGCATGTTGGCGGATACGCTCTGAAAGTCCTTTTAACGCAACATCAATTCCGTTCATCCCCAAATCCCTATGAATTCCCGCCATTCGCCCTTGCTCATGCCGGAAGTCTCCTGCGTCACGGCCTCTCCGGCAAGCCTTCTTTTCAGCACCTCGACCGCCTTGCCCGACAGGCTCACCCCGCCCAGACGGTAATCCTCGAAGGCCTCGTAGGCGGCGGGGACCCAGTCCTTGACGATCGCGCACATGGTCTCGGCATAGACCCGGATCTCGTATTGCGCATGGGTGTCGGCGCGCAGGCGCAGGAAGTGGAAGAGGTTGTGCAGGTCGATCTTCCAGTACCACTGCGTGTAGATGTTCGCGGGCAGGTTCATCCGCGCAAGTTCGCGCGCAAGGCCCAGCTTGCCGGCCTCGGCGTCGGGCGTCAGCATGTCCTCGTAATGGTCATAGCTGCGCATCGCGTCCTCGCGCAGCAGGTCGAGCACGCGCGCGGCCTCGGCCCCTTCCAGCACCTGACCGCGGCCCTGGTTGTTCACGGTGGACTGCGCGGCAAGGTTCTCGGGCGCGGGGATGTAGAACTCGCGGTCGAGGATCGAATAGCGCGCCGAATATTCGTTCACGTTGGCGGTGCGGTGGCGGATCCATTGCCGGGCGACGAAGACCGGCAGCTTGACGTGGAACTTGACCTCGCACATCTCGAACGGCGTCGAGTGCCAGTGCCGCATCAGATAGCGGATCAGGCCGCGGTCGTCGCTGACCGCCTTGGTGCCGCGGCCGTAACTCACGCGCGCCGCCTGGCAGATCGCCGCGTCATCGCCCATGTAGTCGATCACCCGCACCAGACCGTGGTCGAGCACCGGATGCGCGGTGTAGAGATGCGCCTCCATCCCCGGGGCGGTGGCGCGCAGGGTGGGGGAGGCGGTGGCGCGCTGTGCGGCGATCTCGGCTTCCTGTTCGGGGGTGAGCGGCATGGGGTCCTCCGGGATAGATTCGGGTCGCACTATATCTGGCGGGGCGGGCGCGCGGAACCGCGACATGATGCGGCGGTCGTCGCAGGTGTCGTTGCCGGGTCACGACGCGGCTCCGCGGCTCGCGAAAACGTGTGGCTGAATTGACTTTCCGGGGCTGCTTCGGCACCCTGCCCGGCGAGGCAGGCTCATAGAAAGATTCCATAATGTTCAAGTTCGTTTTGCCGCTTGCGGCGGTCCTGATGATTTCGGCATGTGGTGGGGCGGCGGTGGTCGGACCGGCGGACGGTGGAACGGACGGCGGAACGGGGACGGATTCCGGGACGGGCAGCGGCGACGGCACCGGCGGCACGCCGGTCAACGGCTCGATTTCTTCCGCCTCGGTGATTCCCGGCGACCTGCGCGTCAACGTGAACGCCATCGCCTATGATCCGGCCGCCCAGACCCTGAGCGTGCAGATCGCCTCGCTCGACTCGACCCCGGCGACGGTGCAGTACCGCCGCACCGCGGGGCTCGATGTCCAGGGCTACGAGGCCTATTCGATCCAGGAGGACGCGCTCGACCGGCTGTTCATCGCGCTGTCGGCGCAATCGGCGGATGGCTCGGTTTCCGCGACGACGGTGGCCGACGGCGGCCAGTTCAACAAGTATTTCGCCGGCGGCGTCTATACCCGCAACGGCGCCTTCGAGAAACCCGAGATCGGCACCGGCCCGGGGGCGGGACAGGTGTCCTATGCGGGGAACTACGCCGGGCTGCTGAACGGCGGCATCTCGCAGGAGTCTTCGAGCAGCGTGCTGCTCCCGACCGAGCCGGGCACCGACAGCTCGCTGCTGCCGTCGCAGTCGGCGCGGGTGTCGGGCAACATCTTCCTGAATGCGAACTTCGCCGACAACAGCGTCAACGGCTCGATCTACAACCGGATGGTTGTCGACACCAACACCACGCTGACCAATGTGATCTTGGTGGCGACCGACATTTCCTCGAACGGCACCTTCGAAGGCAGCGCGGAAGATCCCGACAAGAACCCGGTGGGGGCCTATGGCGGCGCTTTCGGCGGGCGCGGGGCGAATTCGGTCGCCGGCCTCGTGCACCTGACCGAGGTCATCCGTGACGTTGCCAACGAGCAGGAACATGGCGTCTTCGTGCTGTCGCGTTGCGGCGGTCCGAACGATCCGGGTGGTGTCTGCTCGCAGACCGCGCCGCGCTGATCGCGATGGTCCGGCGTGCGATTCTGCGGCCCGGCCTTCTGGCCGGGCTGTTTGCCGCGGTTCTTGCCGCGAGCGCTGCGGCGCAGGCACCGCAGGTCCGGGTTCCGCTCGATCAGGCGACGATCCCGCAGCTCGAGGTCGCCGCCTCGCAGCTGGCCGCGGCGGGACGCACGGCCGAGGCGCTGCAGCTGGCCGAAGTGCTGTTGCTGCGCGATCCGAAGAACCCGCTCGCGCATTTCATCGTCGGTCAGATCACCTTCCGCGCCGGCAATACCGAGACCGCACGGCAAGCGGCGCGGGCGAGCTTTCGCAACGCCGACACGGCGCGCCAGCATTACGAGGCCGCGCGCCTTGCCGCGCAGGTCGCGCTTGCCGATCGGCGCTGGTTCGCGGCGCAATACTGGGCGCGTCACACCATCCAATACGCGCCGGACGCGAGACACCGCGCGGTGGCGGTCGAGGATTTTCGTCATCTGCGCGCCGACAACCCGTGGGACGGGCGGCTGCGCTTCGGCATCAAGCCGTCCGACAACGTCAATGGCGGCGCCGACGGGCGCACCAATGTCATCGACGGTTACGATGCGGTGGGCTGGCTCAGCGGCGATGCGATGGCGCTGCGCGGCGTCGCCGCCACGCTGAACGCCGATGTCAGCTATCGTCTTGCGCGCGATGCGGCGAGTGAAACCCGCCTTGGCGCCGTGGCCTATGCCCGCGCGGTCGAGCTTGCCGGGCGGCCGCAGATGGTGCCGCCCTATCTGCCGGGAACCCCCGCGCCCGATCCGGTCGAGATCCGCAATTCCGAGTTCTCCTCGGCGGCGCTTGGCATGATGCTGGTTCATGCCCGGCGTCTCTCGGCCGATCTGACCGGCCGCGGTCAGGTTGAGTTCGGCCGGTCCTGGCAGGGCGGACGGCCGAATTACGACTACGGGCAGTTGCGCGCAGACCTGATGCGCAGCCTGGGGCGAAGCACCCTGCTGAGCTTCGGGGCCTCGTTCGAGCGGCGGGAGTGGGTGGATGCGCCGCGCGACGATTTCCTGCGCGCGCTCAATTTCGGCATGAGCCGGGGGCTCGCCGGCGGCACGCTCGGCTTCGGGGTCTCGGCGAGCGAGCTTGACAGTTCGAGCGCGATGGCCCGGTCCTGGGCGGTGTCGGGCTCGGTCAGCTACGAGCCGGGCTGGACCCTCGGCCCGGTGCATCTGAGCCTCGGCGCCGGGCTCGCGACGACGGTCTATCCCGACTATTCGATCGCCGGGATGCGGCCGGCGGGCGGGCGGCAGGATGACATGGCCTGGGCCGAGCTGGGCCTGTGGTCGCCGAAGATCGGCTATGCCGCCTTCACCCCCGAGCTGAAGCTGCAGGCGCTTGAGGTGACGAGCAACGTCAGCCGCTTCACCCGCAGCGAGGTGTCGGTGGCACTTGGCTGGCGCTCGGCATTCTGACTGGACAGGCGGGCGCCGCGCCTTAGCTTCGGCGCGACAGGAGGTGAGACATGAAAATCCGTTATCTGCACACCATGGTCCGGGTGCTCGACCTGGAAAAGAGCATGGCCTTCTTCGAGCTTCTCGGCCTGAAGGAAGTCCGCCGGATCGACAACGAGGCCGGCCGCTTCACGCTGGTCTTCATGGCCCCCGAGGGGCAGGAGGACTGCCCGGTCGAACTGACCTGGAACTGGGACGGCGACAGCGGCCTGCCGTCCGACAGCCGCCATTTCGGCCATCTCGCCTATGGCGTCGAGGACATCTATGCGATGTGCGAAAAGCTGCAGGCGGCCGGGGTGACGATCAACCGTCCGCCGCGCGATGGCCACATGGCCTTCGTGCGCTCGCCCGACAACATCTCGATCGAGCTGTTGCAGATCGGCGCGGCGAAGGCGCCGGCCGAGCCTTGGCTCAGCATGCCCAACACCGGGACCTGGTGATCCGGCTTACCGCTTGAAGCGGTCGGCCAGCTTTTCAAGCGGCGTGCGGGGGGCTTCTCCGGGCGCCGCCATGGGCGCGGGGGCAGCGGCGGTTTTGACCTTGGGCGCGGCGGTGTCGGGTTTCGCTGCCTGCGCGCCCGGGGCCTTCGTGCCGGCCGAGCTGCGCGGCGGCGCGGTGCGCAGCGACACCGCGTTCAGGAAGCGGCTCTCGTCGCCTGCGGCCAGCGCCGGCGCCCCGTCCGAGATCCCGCGAAGCAGGTCATCGAGCCACGTCTGTTCCGCCTTGGCAAAGTCGGCCAGCACGTAATTCGCCACCCGCGCCTTGTCGCCCGGATGGCCGATGCCAAGCCGCACCCGGCCATAGGCCTCGCCCAGATGGGCGTGAATCGAGCGCAGCCCGTTGTGCCCGGCATGCCCGCCGCCATGCTTGAGCCGGCACTTGCCGGGGGCAAGGTCGAGCTCGTCGTGGAAGACGGTGATCTCCTCGAGCGGGATCTTGTAGAAATCCGCCGCCGCCCGCACCGAGCGGCCCGAGTCGTTCATGTAGGTCTCGGGCTTCAGCAAGATCACCCGGGTCGAGCCGAAACGCCCCTCGCTGACCTGGCCGTGATAGCCCTTGCGCCAGGGCCCGAAGCCGTGGTCCGCGGCGATCCGGTCGACGGCCATGAAGCCGATGTTGTGCCGGTTGCCGGCGTATTTCTCGCCCGGATTGCCGAGCCCGACCCAAAGCTTCATGCGCGTTCTCCTTTCGCGCCTTCTAGCCCGGTCGGGGGCCGCGTTCCAGCCCCGGCAGGGACGGGGCCTCAGGCGGGCGTGCCGAAGCGGGCGCGAAAGCGGGCGATCTCGCGCGGCTCGGGCGGGCGGCCGGTGTAGATCTCGACATAGTTCGGGATGCGGGCAAGGCGGGTCTCGAGGTCTTCGGCGACCTGCATCGAGATATAGCCGATCTGCACCAGGTAGATGGTGCGGGCGCGGACGTCGGCATCCTGCGGCGCATGGCCCCAGCGGGCGAGCATCGCGCCAAGCGCCGCCAGCCGCTCGGCATCGGCGGCGCGCAGCCGCGCCATCATCGCCGGATCGGCCAGCGCCCAGCCCCGCACCGCGAATTCGAGCCGCGCGTCGAAGGTCGCGGGGCGCAGGAAGCAGCCGATCAGGGTCAGCATCGCCTCGGTCTCGGTCTCGGCATAGTCGCGGCTTGCCGCGATCAGCGGCCGGCTGGTGGTCGCCTCCCACCGCTCGGCGAGCGCCGCCAGCAGCGCCTCGCGGCTGTCGAAGAACCAGTAGAAGCTGGTGCGCGCAAGGCCGAGCCCGCGCGCGAGCGGCTGGATCTTCACCGCGTCGATGCCGCCCTCGATCAGCGCCGCATAGGCCGCCGCGAGCCAACCCTCGCGCGAGCCGCGCGCCGTGCTTTCGCTGTCATCCGTCATGCCCGCATCCTAGGCGATCGCGCCGCGCGCGACAAGAATGCGTTCACTGGTGAACGCGAATCTTGACACATGTGAACAGTCCTGCCCTCCTGCCCCTGTCACCCCACCCGGAGGCCCCGATGTCGACCGATCCGCTGCTGCAGCCGTTCCAGCTCAAGCACCTCACCCTGCGCAACCGCATTCTCATCACCAGCCACGAGCCCGCCTATACCGAGGACGGCATGCCGAAGGAGCGCTACCGCGCCTATCATGTCGAACGCGCCCGGGCCGGGGTGGCGTTGACCATGACCGCGGGCTCGGCCTCGGTCTCGCGCGACAGCCCGCCCGCCTTCGGCAATGTGCTCGCCTGGAAGGACGAGGTCGTGGGCTGGATGCGGGCGCTGACCGAGGAGTGCCACGACGCCGGCGCCGCGGTGATGATCCAGCTCACCCATCTCGGCCGGCGCACCCGCTGGGACCGCGGCGACTGGCTGCCGACTGTCGCCCCGGGGGCCGCGATCGAGCCCGCGCACCGCGCCGCGCCGAAACGCGCCGAGGACTGGGACATTGCCCGGATCATTGCCGATTACGCCGATGCCGCCGAGCGGATGCAGGCGGCGGGGCTCGACGGGATCGAGCTCGAGGCCTATGGCCATCTGCTCGATCAGTTCTGGTCGCCGCTCACGAACGAGCTTGACGCGCCCTGGGGCGGCTCGCTCGAGAACCGGATGCGCTTTTCCTTCGAGGTGCTCTCGGCGATCCGCCGCCGGGTGGGCGAAAAATTCATCGTCGGGCTGCGCTTCGTCGCGGACGAGCGGCTGCCGGGCGGCATCGGCCGGGCCGAGGGGCTCGAGATCACCCGGCGGTTGTCGGACAGCGGCATGGTCGATTTCCTGAACGTGATCCGCGGCCATATCGACACCGACCCGGGGCTGACCGACGTGATCCCGGTGCAGGGCATGGCCTCGGCGCCGCATCTCGACTTTGCGGGCGAGATCCGCGCCGCCTCGGGCCTGCCCACCTTCCATGCCGCGCGCATCCCCGACGTGGCGACAGCGCGCCATGCCATCGCCTCGGGCAAGCTCGACATGGTCGGCATGACCCGCGCCCATATCGCCGACCCGCATCTGGTGGCGAAGCTGGTGGCGGGGCGGGAGGAGGAGATCCGCCCCTGCGTCGGCGCGAACTATTGCCTCGACCGGATCTATCAGGGCGGCATGGCGCTGTGCCTGCACAACCCCTCGAGCGGGCGCGAGCGCGAGCTGCCGCATGCGATCCCGCGCGCCCCGGACCCGCGCCGGGTCACGGTGATCGGTGCCGGGCCCGGCGGGCTCGAGGCCGCCCGCGTCGCGGCCGAGCGCGGCCATGCGGTGACCGTGCTCGAGGCCGCCGACGCCCCCGGCGGGCAGATCCGCCTCACCGCCCGGCAGGAGCGGCGGCGCGAGATGCTGGCCATCGTCGACTGGCGGCATGCGCAATGCCTGCGGCACGGCGTGACCTTCCGGTTCAACACCTGGGCCGAGGCCGAGGACGTGCTCGCGACCGCGCCCGACCTTGTCATCGTCGCCACCGGCGGGCTGCCGGGCACCGGTGCGCTGTCCGAGGGCGCGGCGGAGGTCGTCACCGCCTGGGACATCCTTGCGGGCGATGTGAAGCCCGGGGCCGAGGTTCTGGTCTTCGATGCGGCGGGCGATCACGCCGGGCTGATGGCGGCCCAGGCGGCGGTGCAGGCCGGCGCGCGGGTCGAGATCGTCACCCCCGACCGCAGCTTTGCACCCGAGGTGATGGGGATGAACCTCGTCCCCTATGTCCGGGCGCTGCAGGCGGCGGACGCGCGCTTCACCGTCACCTGGCGGCTGGCGGCGGTGCGGCGCGAGGGCAACCGGCTGCGCGCCATGCTCGGCTCGGATTACGGCCCGGCGCAGCTTGAGCGGCTGGTCGATCAGGTGGTGGTGAACCACGGCACCCTGCCGCTCGACGAGCTTTACTTCGCGCTGAAGCCGTTGTCGCGCAATCTGGGCGAGGTCGATACCGCGGCGCTGCTCGAGGGCCGGCCGCAGGCGCTGCGGCGCAACCCCGCGGGCGCGTTCGCGCTGTTCCGCATCGGCGATGCGGTGGCCGCGCGCAACACCCATGCCGCGATCCTCGACGCGCTGCGCCTGTTGCGGGCGAACTGATCCCCGGCAGGGTGTCGTTCCGACGGCGCGGTGGGCGCCTGCGCCCGGGCGTGGCTGCCGCCTCGTCGCCGAAAAGGGCCGTGGCCACATCGGAATCAAGCGCAATTGACCGCGCGATTGTAACCGTCGCAATCGCAGCCCTTCCGGTCTGCCCGTGGCAGGCGTAAGCAGGCCTGACACGGACCGGAGGGCGGAAATGCGGGTTTTCATCAACGGGTTTGGTCGGATCGGGCGTTCGGTGCTGCGGGCGCTGATGCGCGAGCGGGCGCAGCGCGGCGGGCGCTGGTCCGGGCTCGAGATCGTCGGCATCAACGACATCGCCAAGGCCGAGATCAGCGCCTATCTCTTTGCCTGGGACTCGGTCTTCGGCCCCTGGCCGGGCGAGGCGCGGCTCGAGGGGACGGCGCTGGTGATCGACGGCGTGGCGATCCCGCTGCACCACGAGGCCGATCTGAGCCGGCTTGATCTGGCGGGCGTCGATGTGGTGATGGAATGCACCGGCCGTGCCGACACCGCCGAGATCGCCGGTCGCGGTCTTGCGGGCGGGGCGCGGCGGGTGCTGATCTCTGGCCCCTCGAAGGCAGCCGAGCTGACCGTGGTGCTGGGCGCGAACGAGGAGAAGCTCGGCGCGCAGCGCATCGTCTCGAACGCGAGCTGCACCACCAATGCGCTTGCCCCGCTGCTGCGGCTGATCGACCGCGACTGGGGGGTGGTCACCGGCTCGATGACCACGGTGCATTGCTACACCGGCAGCCAGCCCACCGTCGACGCGCCGGCGGGCGACTTCGCCCGTTCGCGCGCGGCGGCGCTGTCGATGGTGCCGACGACGACCTCGGCCGGGCGGCTGGTCGATGAGGTGCTGCCGCATCTCGCCGGCCACGTCATCGCGCAGGCGGTGCGGGTGCCCACGGCCTCGGTCTCGGCGGTCGATCTGGCGCTCGTCACCGAGCGGCCGGCGACCATCGAGGCGGTGAACGCCGCCTTCCGCGCCGCGGGCGGGGTGATCGGCGCGACCGACCTGCCGCTCGTCAGCACCGATTTGCGGGCCCGGCCCGAAAGCGTGGTCATGGCCTGCCCCGAGACGAAGCTCACCGCGGGCGGGATGCTGCGCGTCTTCGGCTGGTATGACAACGAATGGGGCTTCTCGAACCGGATGCTCGACGTCACCTGCCGGATGGCGTGACGGCCGGTCGCTGTTGCAGACATCGCCGCAACAAAAGCCCCGCCAATGGCGGGGCTTTCGCATGTCTGGATGTCCTGCGCCGGTTAGCGGCGGTCGCCCATGAACTGCAGCAGGAACATGAACAGGTTCAGGAAGTCGAGGTAGAGCTGCAGCGCGCCGAGGATCGCGGCCTTGCCGATGAAATCGTGATCCGAGGCCGCGAGCTGCAGATAGGTGTTCTTGATGTTCTGCGTGTCATAGGCGGTGAGGCCCGCGAAGATCAGCACGCCGATCACCGAGATCGCGAAGTTCAGCGCCGAGGAGGCGATGAAGAGGTTGATCAGCGAAGCGACGATCAGCCCGATCAGGCCCATCATCAGGAACGACCCCATCGCCGACAGGTTGCGCTTGGTGGTGTAGCCGTAAAGCGACAGCCCGGCGAAGGAGATCGCGGTGACGAGGAAGGTCTGTGCGACCGAGATCCCGGTGTAGGCGGCGAAGATGAAGCTGATCGACAGGCCCATCAGCGCCGAATAGGCGAGAAAGACCAGCTGCGCGGTTGCGGTGCTCATCTTGTTGATCATCGCGCTGAAGGCGAAGACCACCGCGAGCGGGGCGAGCATCACCACCCATTTCAGCCCCGAGCCGAAGATCGCCGCGACGAGCTGCGGGTTCGAACCCACGCCCCAGGCGACGGCGCCGGTGATCAGCATCGCCACCGACATCAGCCCGTAGACCTTGTTCATATGGGCGCGCAGCCCCTCGTCGATGAGCGCGGAGCGCTGGCCGGCCGCGGCCCTGCGCATCGTGTCGAACTCAGCCATGAATACCTCCGTGCATGTCCCTTTGCGGCCCCTGAAGCCGCGTTCCGCCCCGATATTGGAAGGGCGGCGGGCCATTTCAAGCGCCTTTGCGCCGGAAAATGCAAGCGCGCGAACACGATGCGGTGCGGCGCGCGGCCTCAGTAGCCGCGGCGGTCGAACCAGTGCGGCGGCGCGTCCCAGAACGGGCGCTCGGCTTCCTGCATCGCCTCACGCGGGTCGATGCCGGCATCGGCCATCAGCCGCGGGTCGAGAAAGGTCAGCGCGTGCCGGCTGCGGCGCAGGCTCTGCCAGGCGAAGAACATGGCAAGCAGGCTGCGCGGGCGGCGCAGTGGGGCGAAAAGGCGCAGGGCGCGGATCATTTCCGTCTCCTTTCGTGAACTCGGGGGCTGATCTTCACGAAGGGTGATACATCTTGACGGATGCATCAGTATAACGAAAGATTGTTTCGGTTACTATCAAGGATCGTGATGATGGCCCGCAACCTTGACCTTGCCGCGCTGCGCGCCGTGCTGGTCGTCACCGAGGCCGGTTCGGTGACGCGCGCCGCTGCGCTGCTCAACCTGACGCAATCGGCGGTCTCGATGCAGATCCGCCGGCTCGAGGAGGCGCTTGGCGTGGCGCTGTTCAGCCGCCGCGCCCGCCGGCTCGAGCCGACCGTCGAGGGGCAATGTCTGGTCACCTATGCGCGCCGGATGCTGGCGCTGAACGACGAGGCGCTCGAGGCGCTCGGCCTGACCGAGGAGATCGAGGAGATCCGCCTCGGCGTGCCGCCCGACATCGTGGCGCCGCAGATCCCGGCGATCTTGCGGATGATGGCGGTGCAGGCGCCGCGGCTGCGCATCACCCTGACCACCCATGCCAGCCGCGAGCTGCGGGCGCGGCACGAGGCGGGCGATCTCGACCTGATCCTGACCACGGAAACCGCGCCGGGGCCGGGGGGCGAGGTGCTCGACGAGCGTCGCCTCGTTTGGCTCGGCGCGCCGGGGCTGCGCGCCGAGCACGAGCGCCCGCTGCGCATCGCCTTTGCCGAGATCTGCGCCTTCCGCCCGATCGCGATTGCCGCGCTCGACGGGGCGGGCGTCGCCTGGCGCAACGCGATGGAGGGCGACAGCGAGCAGGTGGTCGATGCGACCGTCGCCGCGGGGCTGGGGGTTTCGGTGCGGCTCGAAGGCTATTACCCGCCCGGCTGCATGGAGCTTGGCCCCGATGCAGGCCTGCCCGATCTCGGCCGCTCCTGCATCTGCCTTTATGACGGCGGCCGCGTGCGGGGCGCGATCGCCGATGCCCTGCGCGCCGAGATCGTCCGGGCCTACCGGCCCGCCGCGGCCTCTGCCGCCGCCTGAGGCGCGGTCAGCACCACCACCTTGCCGGTCGAGCGCCGGGTGCGCAGCATCTCGAGCGCCTCGGCGGTTTGCTCGAGCGGGAAGCGGGCCGAGATATGCGGCGTCAGCCCGCCCTCGGCGAACCAGCGAAACAGCGCGGCCATCGACGCGGTCAGCACCCGGGGATCGAGCGCGAGATAGCCGCCCCAGTAGAGGCCGTGGATCTCGAGGTTCTTCACCAGCGCATGGTTCAGCTTCAGCATCGGCGGCGCGCCCGCGGCAAAGCCGATCACCAGGAAGCGCCCGCCCGGCTTCAGCGCGGCAAAGCCCGCTTCGCCCACGGCCCCGCCAAGCGCGTCATAGACGACATCCGCCCCGCCCGCGGCCTTCAGCGCCGCCTTGAGATCGGCCGTCTCGCTGTCGATCAGCACATCGGCCCCCGCCGCCTGCGCCACCGCGAGCTTTTCGGGCCCGCGGGCAAGGGCGATCACCCGCGCCCCCATCCGCTTGCCGATCTCGACCGCGGTCAGCCCGACGCCGCCCGCCGCGCCCAGCACCACGAGGGTCTCGCCGGGTGCGAGCCGGGCGCGGGTGGAAAGCGCCACATGCGAGGTGCCATAGGCGATCTGGAAGGCGGCGGCCTCCTCGAAGCTCATCGCCGCGGGCAGGGGGGTGCAGCGCGCCTCGGCGAAGACCCCCGCCTCGGCCAGCCCGCCCTGGCCCGAGAACACCGCAACGCGGGTGCCCGGCGCGATCGTCGTGCCCGGCCCTGCCGCGGTGACGGTGCCGGCAAGCTCCATCCCCATCACGAAGGGGCAGGCGGGGGTGTCTTGATATTTCCCCTCGATCATCAGCAGGTCGGCGAAGTTGAGCCCGCAGGCGGCGATCGCGACGGCAAGCTCGCCCGGACCCGGGGCGGGCAGGGGCAGCTCGGTCAGGGTCGGGGCGGTCTTGGTCTCGCTCAGCAGGATGGCGCGCATCGTCTCCTCGGGTCGCTTGGCCGGGCCGGACAGGCCGGTCGAAATCGGCCGCAGGATAGCGGGGCGGGGCAGGCTGAACCAGTCCGCCATTTGTCCGGGGCGAATCAAACCTGTTGCAGGCTGGGACGATTCCTCTGGGAAAATTGCAAATTGCATTGCAAATTGCAAAACACGCTGAGCGGGAAATCAATTTCTACGCTGCGCCTTTGGGCTGATTTCTTTGAACCTGACCAAAAGGACAAGTCGGCCCGGCGGAGGGGGCCGCAGACACCTGTCTTTTTGGATAGGTTTGCGGTTTTGCGCCGGATTCCCCGCTCTGAGCCGTGGTATCCAGAGCAAATAGAGTGGCTTGAGGACGATTAAATGACACACCCGGTTGATGTCCACGTGGGCAAGCGCATCCGCCATCGTCGTTGGATGATCGGCATGACCCAGCAGCAGCTGGCCGACAAGGTCGGCATTAAATTTCAGCAGATTCAGAAATACGAAACCGGCATGAACCGGGTGTCGGCCTCCCGCCTTTGGGACATCGCCGACGCGCTCGAGGTGCCGGTCTCCTTCTTCTTCGAAGGGCTCGCGGGCGAGGCCTCGCAGGCCGGCGCCGCCGCTCCGGCGACCGATCTGATGGCCGACAAGGAGGCGCTTGCGCTGGTGCGCTCCTATTATGCCATTCCCGAGGCGCAGCGTCGCCGCCTGTTCGAACTGGCCAAGGTGCTTTCCGACGCGGCCTGAAAGCCGCCGGCGGAACCGCGGGGTTGACCCGATGCAGGGGGGCGTTTACCGCTCCCCTTGTCATTTGGAGGGGTGCCATGTCGCCGCAACTGTCGTCCACCGAAACTGCCGAGCTGATCGCCACCGCCGAGGCGCTCGCCGATGCCGCCCGGCGCGAGAGTCTGCGCCATTTCCGCACCGCGGGCGGGCTGGCCGCCGAGACCAAGGAAGCCGCGCGCTTCGATCCGGTGACGGTGGCCGACCGTGCCGCCGAGCAGGCGATGCGCGAGATCCTGGCCGCGCGGCGGCCGCAGGATGGCATCTATGGCGAGGAATATGGCGTGATCCGCGGCGAAAGCGGGCTGACCTGGGTGCTCGATCCGATCGACGGCACCCGCGGCTACATGTCGGGCACGCCGACCTGGGGGGTGCTGGTTGCGCTCTCCGAGGAAACCGCCGAGGGCCCGGGCCAGCCGCTGCTGGGGGTGATCGACCAGCCCTATATCGGCGAGCGCTTCGTCGGCGGGTTCGGCGCGGCGCAGGTGACCGGCCCGATGGGGCGCGCGCCGCTCGCCGTGCGCTCTCCGCGCCCGCTTTCTGACGCGATCCTGTTCTCGACCTTCCCCGAAGTCGGCACCGCCGAGGAGGGCGCGGCCTTCGCCCGGCTCGCGCGCGAGGTGAAGCTGACCCGCTACGGCATGGACTGCTATGCCTATGCGCTGATCGCGGCGGGGCAGATCGACCTCGTCGTCGAGGCCGGCCTGCAGCCCTATGACGTCGGCGCGCCGATCGCGGTGATCGAGGCCGCGGGCGGTGTCGTCACCGACTGGCAGGGCGGCCCCGCCTGGCGCGGCGGCCGGGTTCTGGCCGCTGCAAACCCCGAGATCCACGCCGCCGCGATGGCGGTGCTCAACGCCTGAGCGGGCCGCCGGCCGGGGCCGGGCGAGGGGGCCTTCCGCCCCCTCTTTCGCTTGCGCGAAATTCACCCCCCGAGGATATTTGAGGCAATTGGAAGGGGGAGGGAGCATGCGTGAGATCGTGATCCGCGGCGCCGAGGTCGTCGTCACCATGGACGGCGCGCGGCGCGAGCTGAAGGGCGCCGATGTGCTGGTCCGCGGCGGCGTCATCGCCGCGGTGGGCGAGGGGATCGGCAGCGCGGGCGAGGTGGTTTCGGCACGCGGCTGCGTGGTGACGCCCGGTCTCGTCAACACCCATCACCACCTCTACCAGAGCCTGACGCGGGCGGTGCCGGGCGGGCAGGATGCGCTGCTCTTCGGCTGGCTGACCACGCTCTATCCGATCTGGGCGAAGATGGGGCCCGAAGAGATCCGGGTCTCGGCGCTGACCGGGCTGGCCGAGCTCGCGCTGAGCGGCTGCACCCTGACCTCGGACCACCTCTATCTGTTTCCGAACGGCGCGCGGCTTGAGGACACGATCGCCGCGGCGGGCGAGATCGGGCTGCGCTTTCACCCGACACGCGGCGCGATGTCGATCGGCGAGAGCGCGGGCGGGTTGCCGCCCGACAGTCTGGTCGAACGCGAGGAGGCGATCCTGAACGACTGCATCCGCGTCATCGACGCCTTCCACGACCCGCGCCCGGGGGCGATGGTGCGGGTGGGCGTGGCGCCGTGCTCGCCGTTCTCGGTCTCGCGCGGGCTGATGCGCGACGCGGCGCTGCTGGCGCGGGACAAGGGGGTGATGCTGCACACCCATCTGGCCGAGAATGACGAGGACATCGCCTATTCGCTGGCGCAGTTCGGCTGCCGGCCCGGGCAATATGCCGAGGATCTGGGCTGGACCGGCGATGACGTCTGGCACGCACATTGCGTCAAGCTCGATACGGCCGAGATCGACCTGTTCGCCCGCAGCCGCACCGGCGTCGCGCATTGTCCCTGTTCGAACTGCCGGCTCGGCTCGGGCATCGCGCCGGTGCGGGCGATGCGCGATGCGGGCGTGCGGGTGGCGCTTGGCGTCGACGGATCGGCCAGCAACGACGCCGGCAACCTGATCGCCGAGGCGCGGCAGGCGATGCTTTTGCAACGCGTGCAGAACGGCGCCGATGCGATGTCGGCGCGCGAGGCGCTGGAGATTGCGACGCTGGGCGGCGCGCAGGTGCTGGGCCGGCACGATTGCGGCAGCCTGGCGCCCGGGAAGCGCGCCGATATCGCGGTCTGGGATGTCTCGGGGCTCGAGGCGGCCGGCGCCTGGGACCCGGTTGCGGCGCTGCTTCTGGCCGGGCCGTCGCGGGTGAAGCACCTCTTCGTCGAGGGCCGGCAGGTGGTGCGTGACGGCCGGCTGACCACCCTCGACCTGCCGCGGGTGATCGAGGCGCAGACCCGGCTTGCCCGCGCGCTGGCGGGCTGAGACAAACGCAAAACGGCCCCTGCCAGGCAGGGGCCGTTCATGTCATGTCTCGGGGCTCAGGCCTTCGAACGGCCGAAGCCAAGGAGCTGATAGAGGATCAGCGCAGCGAGCGTCGAGGTGCCGATGCCGCCAAGGGCGAACTCGCCGATCCGCAGGGTGAAGTCGCCGCCACCGAAGATCAGCGCAACGCCTGCGGTGAAGAGGTTGCGCGGATCGGAGAAATCGACCTTCGCCTCGATCCAGATCCGCGCCATCGCCGAGGCGATCAGCCCGAAGACCGAGACCGAGAGACCGGCGAGCACCGGCGCCGGGATCGTCTGCAGGAGCGCGCCGAACTTCGGCGACAGGCCGAGCAGGATCGCGACCAGCGCCGCGACCACGAAGACGAGGGTCGAATAGACCTTGGTCATCGCCATCACGCCGATATTCTCGGCATAGGTGGTGACACCGGTGCCGCCGCCCGAGCCCGCGACCATCGTCGCCAGCCCGTCGGCGACGAAGCCGCGGCCGATGAAGCGGTCCATGTTCTGCCCGGTGATTGCACCGAGCGCCTTGATATGGCCGAGGTTCTCGGCCACCAGCACGATCGCCACCGGGGCGATCAGGGTCACCGCCGACCAGTGGAACTCGGGCGACACGAATTTCGGCAGGCCGAACCAGGCGGCTTCGCCGACCTTGGCGAAGTCGATCCCCGGCACGAAGCCGAAGCCGTTGCCGAGCACCAGCACCAGCGCATAGCCGAAGGCGAGCGCGAGCAGCACCGAGACCCGGCGGGTGGCGCGCGGGCCATAGCTCGAGATCAGCGCCATGCACAGCACGGTGAGCAGGGCGATGGTCAGGTGCCCGGCGGTGGGCGTGCCGAAGGCGTTGAGCTGGCTCACCGCGACCGGCGCGAGGTTGAGCCCGATCGCCATGCCGATGGTGCCGGTGACGACCGGCGGCATCAGCTTCTCGACCCAGCCGGCGCCGACGGCCATCACGATGAGCCCGATCAGCGCATAGATCGCGCCGCAGGCGACGATGCCGCCAAGCGCGGTGGCGATCGTCGCGCCGGGCTGCGCGGTCACCGCCAGCACCACCGCGATGAAGGCGAAGGAGGAGCCGAGATAGCTCGGCACCCGGCCGGCGGTGAGGATGAAGAACAAAAGCGTGCCGATGCCGGAGAAGAACACTGCCACGTTCGGGTCGAAGCCCATCAGGATCGGCGCGACGATGGTCGAGCCGGACATCGCCAGCAGGTGCTGGACGCCCATGGTGAGCGAGGCGGCAGCCGGCAGCCGTTCGTCCGGCATCACCACATTGCCCGTCGCGGGGCGCCATGTCGGGAAATAGGACATTGATTCCTCGGGGTCTGTGTTGCGTTGCCCCGCCATACTGCCGCGGCATGCGGCTGCGCCAGCCCCGATGGCGCTTCCGCCCCGTCACCGGCTGCGACGAATGGGCCCTCGCGGGGCCTGCGCGGGGGGATCGGCGTTGCGCCGGTCGGTGCGGGCGGCCTATCTTGCGGGCGAATTCAGGCAAGGGGCGGGCGATGCGGGACCAGAACAGGCAGGACGGGCGGCAATCGCGATGCGGGGGCGCGGCATGAGCGCCGCGGGCCTGATGCGGGTGCCCGAAGGCGCCTTCCGCTTCGTCGCGCTCGATGTCGAGACCGCCTGTTCGGAGACCGCCAGCATCTGCCAGATCGGCATCGCCTGCGTGCGCGCGGATGGCGGCATCGAAAGCTGGGTCACCCTTGTCGATCCGCAGGTGCGCTTTTCGTCGTTCAACGTGCGGCTGCACGGCATCGGCCCCGAGCAGGTGCAGGGCGCGCCCGACTTCGCCCGCGCCATCGCGCCGCTCGAGCCGCTGCTGTCGCGCCACCTCATCATCCAGCACAGCAGTTTCGACCGCCGCGCGATCGAGGGCGCCTATGGCGTGACCGGGCGCGCGGCACCCGCCTGGCGCTGGGGCGACAGCGTGCGCATCGCGCGCCGCGCCTGGCCCGAGTTCATCGGCAATGGCGGCCATGGCCTCGGCCATCTGAAGGAACAGCTCGACCTGCGCTTCGAGCATCACGACGCGGGCGAGGATGCGCGCGCCGCGGCCGAGGTGGTGCTGCATGCCGAGCGCCGCACCGGGCTCGGCTTCGAGGCGCTGCTTGGCCCTGGCCGGCGCTGAGATCGGGCGGGGCAGTCACGAGGGGGGGGCATTCCCGCAGGCATCCGCGGCCGGTGGGGCCGGGGGCTTGCCCCGCGCCGGGCTGCCGGGGCGGGGTTCAGGGCGCGGCGGTCAGGCCTCGGAGCGGGCGAGGCGCGCCTTTTCGGTGTTGAGCAGCGCCTCGACCTGCGCCATCACCTCGGCCGCGGGCAGGCCCGCGGGGATCGGCGGAAAATAGGAGACGGTGATCGTGCCGCCGGTCTTCGTGCCCTTGCCCCAGAACCGGCCGGCATTGTGCACCACCGGAACCACCGGCAGATCGAGCTTGCGATAGAGCGCGATCAGCCCGGGCTGGAACTTGCGCTGCTCGTCGATGCCGACGCGGGTGCCTTCGGGAAAGATCAGGATCGAGCGGCCGCGCGCCACCTCGCGCCGCGCTTCCGAGATCATCGCGGCCATCGCCCGGCCACCGCCGCTGCGGTCGATCAGGATCATCGGCGCATGGCCGAGGAACCAGCCGAACACCGGAATCTTGCGCAACTCCTGCTTGGCGACGATGCAGATATCGGGCACCAGCTGGTTGAACGCGAGGGTCTCCCAGGTGGACTGGTGGTTGCAGACATAGATGCAGGGGGCGTCGAGGTGCTTGTTCTCGATCCCCTCCTCCTGCAGGCGCAACCCGAGGATCCGGTGCGACAGGCCGAGGACGCCGCCGGTCCAGAACCGGATGGCGGCGCGGGTCAGCCCGGGACGCTGCAGCAGCGCAAGCGCCGGGATGAACGGGCTTTGGAGCAATGTCCAAATCCCGAAAAGCACGTCGAACAGTCTCGATCGGACGATCAGCATCCTCGGCCTCGCGCAATGAGGGATGTGCCTGTGGTCGGTTCTTCTGCCCCCGGCGGGGCGCTTTCAGGCGGCAAGCGGTCGATGTGACTGGTCCTGCGGCACGAAGCCGGCGGTCCGCGCGGCGGACAGGAAGGCGTGGCGTGCCTCTCCGACCGAGCCCATGCAGTCCATGGCGGCCTCAAGCCGGAGCAGGGCGCGATGGCGGGCATCGTCGGCCACAGGCCATTTCTTGCGCAGCCAGTACTGTGCCTGCTCGATCGTGCTGAATTTCTGTACATCGCCTTGCGGCGAGACGACGAGAGAGAGGGGTTCACCCCAGTAGATTTCTATCAAGTTCTTTGTCTTTCAGGGAAAAAGTGAGGGGCCCGGCCTTGGCGAGGGCTCCCGTTCACCGGGAGGCGCTTTCGGCCGATGGCCGATGGCGCCAGGTTGATCTGTTTGGCACGGGGTCAGGCGAGCGCAGGGCTCCTGACACAGTTCCGGCCGTTGCGGGCAGGCTCGGCGCCGGGCATCGCGGTCCGGCCGCGGTTTGGCACGGCAAGCTCCGTTCGCCGGCACGCCGGGGCATGGGGGAGGCTCTCCCTTCCGTGGTCGCCGGGTCCGGCGAGGCCGTCAAGCCCGGTCCGCGCGACCCGTTTCACGCTGCCATCCTTGGCCATCGTGAGGTCCTTTCCAATGTGCCGCCCGCAGAGTGCAGCGGCCAGGCAAAGCTCAAGATCGAAGCTGAGCCGGAAGGAACAGGGTCCGAGTAGAAGAGATGCAGACGCTACATAGGGGCTCGGCCTCCGGATTGCGAGAAAATAAAGCACTTTTCCGCGCGTCCCGATGCAAGCCATTCCGCCGAAAGGAGATTATTTTCACCGCAAAGGCGGCCTGCCGCCGTGCCGGGGCCGCCTTTGCGGCCGCGTCGGCCGGTTTCGCGCCGTTCTTCGGAACCGGGGCTCGCAATCGGGGGCGTTCCCCCCATATCATAAGGGACTGCAGTGTTCATCTCGCGGCGGGGCGCAAGCCCCGGCGGGCGCCGCGGGGCGCCGACCGGGATGCCGGAGCGATGCCTCGCCGAATTGACGGAACGGGCCTGCAGGCCGAAGGCCTGATCGTGACGGCGATTTCCGCCCGCGCGACGCGGCATCAGACCCTATGTGGACGTGTTGCCAGAAAAGGACGCCGAAAGATGAAATCTCCCGAAACCGAAACCGACAGCCGCAAGCCCGAGGCGGCTGCGCGCCCCTCGACTGCGGCATCGCAGCTGCCCGAAGCGCCGGCCCGCGAGCCGCGCAAGTCGATCTTCGACCCCTCCTATGCGCCCGAGGGCGCCGAACTGCGCAAGGCCTGGTCGCGCTTCGATCGCAAGAAGCAATGAGGCCGGCGGCCATCGGCCAGGACCGCCGCCCGTCCGTTTCCATGATCCGCGAGGTGCGCGATGTCGCCAAATAACATCCGCATCAAGCTCGGCTGCCGGTTCAACCTGCGCCTGCCGCAGCCGACCCCGATGATTGCCCTGCTGAACGTGCATTTCTCGCGCGTGGGCGATCTCGAATATCCCGACCATGTGAAAACCTGGCCGCCGGTGCCGCTGAGCGCCTATCGCGACGGGTTCGGCAACTGGTGCACGCGGCTCGTCGCGCCGCAGGGAGAGTTCAGCATCGGCACCGAGGGGGTGATCGGCGACAGCGGCCTGCCGGATGCGCGCCCGCCCGACGGCGGTCAGAGCCCGGTCGAGACCCTGCCCGACGAGACGCTCGCCTTCCTGCTGGGCAGCCGCTATTGCGAGACGGACGTGCTCTCGGACACCGCCTGGCGGCTGTTCGAGCATACCCCGCCCGGGCACGCGCGGGTGCAGGCGATCTGCGATTTCGTGCATAACCATATCCGCTTCGACTATCTCGCCGCACGATCGACACGCAGCGCTGCGCAGGCCTATGCCGAGGCGCAGGGCGTGTGCCGCGATTATGCACATCTGGCGATCGCCTTCTGCCGCTGCATGAACATCCCGGCGCGCTACTGCACCGGATATCTGGGCGACATCGGCATGCCGCCGCCTTATGCGCCGGGCGATTTCGCCGCCTGGACAGAGGTCTGGCTCGACGGCCGCTGGTGGGTGTTCGATCCGCGCAACAACACGCCCCGGATCGGCCGCGTGCTGGTGGCGCGGGGGCGCGATGCCGCCGATGTGCCGCTGATCCATTCCTTCGGAATGAACGTCCTGACCGGCTTCGAGGTCTGGACCGATCAGATCGGCTGAGCCGCAGGCAACCGGCGCGCGTTCCGTCCCGGCTTTCCGCCGCCGCGGCAGGAAAAACGGACGGGACGCGTTTTCCTTTGCCAAAGGCCGCCGGTTCCTGTATGTGTTCCTGGCTACGTTGTTCCCATCTGCACCCTGTCTCCTTTGTCGGCTTCAGTCTGCCTTTTAGAATTGACTGAGCCGGGCTGTCGTATTCTGCGGACAGTATACATTACAGGAGATCTCACGATGGCCAATGGCACCGTGAAATGGTTCAACGCCACCAAGGGTTTCGGCTTTATCGAGCCGAAGAATGGCGGACGGGACATCTTTGTCCATATCTCGGCCCTTGAGCGTGCGGGTATCGCGCAGCTCAACGACGGGCAGGCCGTCACCTACGAAATCGAAACCGGCCGCGACGGCCGCGAGGCTGCCCGCGATCTGGCCCTCGCCTGAGCGGATCGGTCCCGGATCCGGCCCCGAAAGGGCCGGATCGCGCGATCAGGGAGGCTTCATGCCCCGCAAGAACAAGACGACCGGTTTCTTTCGCGAGATTGCTCAGGCGCCGACCACGGCCCAGGAGCGGACCGACGCCGCGGTTCGGCTGATCCGCGAGACCGAGGCCGAGAAGCGCGCGGATCTGACGGCGAGCTTGCGCGCCGCGCGCATCGCGCGGGACGGCCGCGGCACCGAAGCCGGTCCGGTCTCCGGCACGGCAAAGCCGCGCGTCTGACCGGCGCAGGCGCCCGTCAGACTGAGATTCCCGGAGGTTCTCTTTGGGATGTTACGGAGGGCCGAACATGGCTGCCGAAAAGAAGCCTTCGGGCAAGACCCACGGGGCAAGAAAGATGTCCCACATGGAAGACCGCCCCAGCCTTGGCTGGCATGAGTTCTTCCTGAGCCTCGCCACCGAAAGATCCCCGGACTGCCGGCCTGCGCTGGCGCATGGGATCCAGGAATAACGGCATTCACCGCCCGCGTGGCGGGTGGCATTCCTGGTGAGGCAGCTGAGTGCGATAGGGCTCCACGTCGAGCCGATCATATTCGCTGGATTTCTCACCAGGAGGTGGAGCGGCAGGGGGAAATCCCTGCCGTTTCGCTTTTGTCCCGGCCCCCTGTTTCGCCCCCCCCTGTTTCGCCACGGGCGCGCGCCGGGCCCGCTGCGGCACGCCGGCGCGGCCGAAGCGCTGCCTCAGCGCTGCCGTTTGCCGCCGATCCAGACCCCGGCGATGGCGCGGTCGTCGCCCATCATGATCGTCGGGAACAGCTCTTCCCAGAAGTTCTCCGCCCGCACCGCGCGTTGTGCGATGAGCGGTGTCGAGCCAAGGTCGACGGCGATCAGGTCGGCCTCCATCCCCGGCGCGATGTTGCCGACAACCCCGTCGATCTTCAGCGCCCGGGCCGAGCCCTGCGTCGCCAGCCACCACAGCTGCGCCGGGTGCAGCGGGTGGTGACGCAGCTGCGCCACCTCATAGGCCGCGGCCATGGTGCGCAGCATCGAGAAACTCGAGCCGCCGCCGGTGTCGGTGGCCAGCCCCACCCGCAGCCCGGCGGCCGTCATCCCGGCCATGTCGAAAAGCCCCGAGCCGATGAAGGTGTTCGAGGTCGGGCAATGGGCCAGCGCCGCGCCGACCTCCTTGAGCCGCACGATCTCCCGCGGCTCAAGGTGGATCGCGTGGCCATAGACCCCGTTCTCGCCCAGAAGGCCGAAGGCCTCGTAGGTGTCGAGGTAATCGCGCGCTTCGGGAAAGAGGCTTTTCACCCAGACGATCTCGTCGAGCTGCTCGCTCAGATGGGTCTGCATCAGGCAATCTGGATGCTCGGCCCAGAGCGCGCCGAGCGCGCGCAGCTGTTCGGGCGTCGAGGTCGGCGAGAAGCGCGGCGTGATGACATAGCCGAGTCGGTCGCGCCCGTGCCAGCGCGCGAGCAGCGCCGCGCTTTCGTCATAGGCCGTCTGTGCGGTGTCGCGCAGCCCGTCGGGGGCGTTCCGGTCCATGCAGGTGCGCCCGCCGAGCACACGCATGCCGCGCGCGCGGGCCTCCTCGAAATAGGCGTCGACGCTCGCCGGATGGATCGTGCAATAGCTGCACATCGAGGTGGTGCCATGGCTCAGCGCCAGATCGAAATAGAGCGCCGCCACATCCGCCGCATGGCGCGGATCGGCAAAGCCGGTCTCGGTCGGGAAGGTGTAGCTGTTGAGCCAGTCGATCAGCCGCTTGCCCCAGCTCGCGATCATCTGCGTCTGCGGGTAATGCACATGGGCATCGATGAACCCCGCCGAGATCAGCTGCCGGCCAAGGTCGGTGACCTTCGCGCCGGGGTAGGCGGCGCGCAGCGCCTCGGCCTCGCCCACGGCGGCGACCTTGCCGCCCTCGAGTGCCACCGCGCCGCGGGCGAGATGGCGCGCCGCGGCGGGCCCCTCGGCCATCGGGTCGCCCTCGAAGCGGATCACCTGTCCGATCAGCAGTTCCATCGTGCATGCCCCCTGTTTTCACCCCATGCTAGGGCGGCGCCGGTCCGGGGGCAACCGGGGGCGGGCACCGGTCTTTTTCACTGTCGCCCCCTCGCGCCTGCCGCGGCCCCGGGCTAAGGTGCGGGCAGATCGGAACGGGGGTTTCATGGCGGAAGAACGGGCAGAGGACATCGAGCGCGAGGAAGAGGATTACGGCCTCGACGGCGAACTCGTCGACCGCATCCTTGCCGCGGCCGATGCGGGCGACGCCGGTCGCCTGACTGAGCTGCTCGAACCGCTGCACGCCGCCGACATCGCCGACCTTCTGGAACAGGTCGGCGGCAACGAGCGGCGCCAGATCGTCCGGCTCTGGGGCCGCGAGATCGACGGCGAGGTGCTGACCGAGCTGGACGAGTCGATCCGCGAGGAGGTCATCGCGGCGCTGCCGCGCGAGGTGCTGGCCGAGGCGGTGCGCGAACTCGATTCGGACGACGTCGTCGACCTGATCGAGGATCTCGAGGAGCCGCAGCAGGAAGCGATCCTGAAGGTGCTCGACGAGCCCGACCGCGCCGCGGTCGAGCAGTCGCTGACCTATCCCGAATATTCGGCCGGCCGGCTGATGCAGCGCGAGGTGGTCACCGCCCCCGAGCACTGGACGGTGGGCGAGACCATCGACTTCCTGCGCCGCGAGGATGAGCTGCCCGATCAGTTCTATCACGTCATCCTTGTCGATCCGGGGCACCACCCCACGGGCTATGTGACGCTCGGCAAGCTCCTTGCCTCGAAGCGCAACATGGGGCTGCGCGAGATCACCGAGGACAGCTTCCGCACGATCTCGGCCTGGCAGGAGGAGGGCGACGTTGCCTATGCCTTCAACCAGTATCACCTGATCTCGGCCCCGGTCGTCGACGACCACGACCGGCTTGTCGGCGTGATCACCATCGACGACGCGATGTCCGTTCTCGACGAGGAGCACGAGGAGGACATCCTGCGCCTCGCCGGTGTCGGCGACGAGAGCTCGATCGCCGATACCGTGATCGAGACCGCGCGTCAGCGTCTGCCCTGGCTCGCGATCAACCTGTGCACGGCGTTGCTGGCGGCCTCGATCATCAACCTCTTTCAGGCCTCGATCGGCCATCTCGTGGCGCTTGCCGTGCTGATGCCGATCGTCGCCTCAATGGGCGGCAACGCCGGCACGCAGACGCTGACCGTCGCGGTGCGGGCGCTTGCCACCAAGAACCTGACCGACAGCAACGTCTGGCGGGTGATCCGCCGCGAGGTGCTGGTCGGGCTGATCAACGGCGGCACCTTCGCGCTGTGCCTCGGCGTCGTCGCCTGGATCTGGTTCGGCACGCCGGCGCTTGGGCTGGTGATCGGGGCGGCGATGATCATCAACCTGTTCATTGCGGCGCTTGCGGGGATCGTGGTGCCGGTGGCGCTCGAACGGCTCGGCGCCGACCCGGCGCTGGCCTCGGGCACCTTCGTGACCACGATGACCGATGTCTTCGGCTTCTTCTCCTTCCTCGGTCTGGCCACGGCGGTGCTGCTGTGACGGAGCTCGCCGAGCTCAAGGCCTTTGCCCGCAAGGCCGCTTTTGCCGCGCGGCGCGAGGCCTTTGCGCACGGTCCGGGCAATGCCTGTGCGCGGCTGTCCGAGGCGCTCGAGCCCTTCGCCGGCGCCCCCCTTGCGGGCTATATGCCGATCCGCACCGAGATCGACCCGCGCCCGGCGATGGCTGCGCATTTCGGCCCGGTCGCGGTGCCGGTGATCGAGGGCGCGGGGCTGCCCCTGCACTTTCACCGCTGGACCCCCGGCTGCGCGATGGTCGAGGGGGCCTTCGGCGCCCATGTGCCCGCGGTGGCCGAGGAGGTCACCCCCCGGGTGCTGATCGTGCCGCTTCTGGCCTTCGACCGGCGCGGCTTCCGGCTTGGCTATGGTGGCGGCTTCTACGACCGCACGCTTGCGCGGCTGCGCGCCGCGGGGCCGGTCACCGCGATCGGCTTCGCCTTTGCCGCGCAGGAGGTCGAGGAGGTGCCGACCGAGCCCACCGACGCGGCCCTCGATCTGATCGTCACCGAGACCGAGACGATCATGCCCGATCCGGCCTGATCCGCGGCTCCTGCGGCAAGGCGTTGCGGGCAGAGCGCGCGGGCCGCCGCCGGGGGCTGTCTGCCCCCGGACCCCCGAAGGTATTTCGGGCAAGATGAAGCGCGGGATCGGGAAAGGATTTGCCCTTTTCGGCGCTTCCGCCTATGGCTTCGGCATGAAGATCCTGTTTCTTGGCGATGTGATGGGGCGCGCGGGACGCGCCGCGGTGGCGGAGCGGCTTCCGAAGCTGCGCGCCGATTGGGGGCTCGATTTCGTCGTGGTGAACGGCGAGAACGCCTCTTCGGGCATGGGGCTGACGGGCGAGCACGCCAAGCTGCTGCTGGCCGCGGGCGCCGATGTGGTGACGCTCGGCGATCACGCCTTCGACCAGAAGGACATGTTGCGCTTCATCGAGACCGAGCCGCGGGTGATCCGGCCGCTCAATTACGCCAAGGACGCGCCGGGCAAGGGCGCGCGGCTGTTCGAGGACCGGCGCGGGCGCAAGGTGCTGGTCACCCAGGTGCTCGGCCAGGTGTTCATGAAGCGTCCCTTCGACGATCCGTTCTCGGCGATCGAGGCGGCGCTGCGCACCCATCCGCTGGGCGGGCTGGCGCAGGCGATCCTCGTCGATGTGCATTGCGAGGCGACGTCGGAGAAGATGGCGATGGGGCATTGGTGCGACGGTCGTGCCTCGGTTGTCGTCGGCACCCATACCCATGTGCCGACGGCCGATGCGATGATCCTGACCGGCGGCACCGCCTATCTGACCGACGCCGGCATGTGCGGCGACTATGACAGCGTGATCGGCATGGACAAGGCCGAGCCGATGCGCCGCTTCATCACCGGCATGGCGCGTGACCGCTTCACCCCGGCTGCGGGCGAGGCGACGCTGAGCGGGCTTTATGTCGAGACCGACGATCGTTCGGGCAAGGCCACGCGCGTGCTGCCGGTGCGGGTAGGGGGGCGGTTGCCGCCCTCGACACCGCTCTGAACCGGGCTGTCGGCAAGCGTGACGCCGCCCCTCTGGGCCCGGACAATTCGCGCCCGCCCGCGATTTGAGCGCTTGCAGGGCGCCGGGGCACTTGTAGTATCGCCGGCATAACAGGGGCGGCCAAGAGGTATTCAGTGATCGATCTCGGGCTCAGTCAGACCGCGCAGGCCTATGTCACGCTTGTGATCGTCTTCGGGATGTTCCTGCTTTTCATGCGCGAGGTCTTTGCCACCGAGGTGATCGCCATCGGCGGCGCGGCGCTTGTGCTGTTGCTCGGCATCGTGCCCTACAAGGACGCGACCGGGGTGCTGTCGAACTCGGCGCCCTGGACCATCGTGATGATGTTCCTGCTGATGGGCGGGCTGGTGCGCACCGGCGCGCTCGACTGGCTGACGCGCCAGGCCGAACGCCACATCGACGACCGCCCCTTCTTTGCCGTCATCGCGATCTTCGCCGCGATCGCCGCCGCTTCGGCCTTTCTCAACAACACGCCGGTCGTGGTGCTGATGATCCCGGTGATGATGACGCTCGCGCGCCGGCTCGGCGTGTCGCCGTCGAAGCTGCTGATCCCGCTTTCCTACGCGGCGATCCTCGGCGGCACGATCACGCTGATCGGGACCTCGACCAACCTCTTGGTCGACGGCGTCGCCCGCGCCAAGGGCATGGTCCCCTTCACCATGTTCGAGATCTCGGGCTTCGGCCTTGTCCAGGTGCTGATCGGCGGGCTTTACATGGGCTTCATCGGCCGGCACGTGCTGCCCGAGCGCACCTCGATGGGGGCGCTGCTCGGCGACCGGCGCAAGCTCAAGTTCTTCACCGAGGTGGCGCTGCCCGAGGGCTCGTCGCTGATCGGTCATCCGGTGCTCGAGGTCGACCTGTTCAAGCGCGAGGGGGTGCGGGTGATCGACGTGCTGCGTGGCGACGCCTCGCTGCGCCGCGACCTGCAGAACGCCGTGCTTGCCGCGGGCGACCGGGTCGTCTTGCGCACCGAGATGGCGGAGCTGATGAGCCTGCAGCAGAACGCCGACCTGCGCATGGTCGACAAGCTCTCCTCGGTGCAGACCGAGACCGTCGAAGTGCTGATCTCGCCCGGCTGCCGGATGATCGGCCGCTCGCTTGGCGAGCTGCGCCTGCGCCGCCGCTACGGCGTCTATGTGCTGGCCGCGCACCGCCGCAACCAGAACATCGGCCGCCAGCTCGACGACCTCGTCGTCGTCGTGGGCGACACGCTGCTGCTCGAGGGCGCGCCCGAGGACATCGCGCGGCTTGCCGCCGAGATGGACCTCGTCGATGTCTCGAAACCCACGGTGCGGGCGTTCCGGCGCAACCGCGCCTGGATCGCCGTCGGCGCGATGGTCGCGGTGGTGGCGCTGTCGGCCTTCGACGTGGCGCCCATCCTGATGCTCTCGACGCTCGCCGTCGCGGTGATCCTGCTTGCCCGCGCCGTCGACCCGGACGAGGCTTTCTCCTTCGTCGAGGGGCGGCTGCTGGCGCTGATCTTCGCCATGCTGGTGGTCGGCGTCGCGCTCGATCACTCTGGCGCGGTCGAGCTGATGGTGAATGCCGTCGCGCCCTGGCTGCAGGGGCTGCCGCCGCATCTGACGCTGCTCGCGGTCTATGCGCTCGGCTCCTTCCTGACCGAGGTCGTCTCGAACAACGCGGTGGCGGTGATCCTGACCCCGATCGCGATCCAGCTCGGCCACACGCTCGGGCTCGATCCGCGCCCGCTCGTCGTCGCGGTGATGTTCTCGGCCTCGGCCTCTTTCGCCACGCCGATCGGCTATCAGACGAACACCCTCGTCTATGGTCCGGGCGGCTATCGGTTCTCCGACTATCTCAAGGTCGGGGCGCCGCTGAACCTGATCCTGGCGCTGACCGCCACCTTCATCATCCCTCTCTTCTGGCCGCTACAGGGGTAACACCATGCGCCGCCCGCTTTTCGCCTTCCTTCCCGCCGTGCTGCTTGCCGCCTGTGCCGCGGGCACCCTGCCGCCCGCCAACCCGTCGCGGGTGACGCTGCTCTCGGACACGCTCGCCGTGCATTTCTTCGACGGCTCGGTGTGCCGCGCCGACATCCGGCAGGCCGCTTCGGGCCGCTTCGCCGACTGTCCGCAGGCGATGGACTACGCCGTCGTCGTGCATCACCCTTCGCTCGCCGCGAACACGCCGCTCGCGCCGCTCTTCGAGCCCTATGCGACGATCACCCTCGATCGTCCGGCCGACGGGCGGCACTGGGTCTGGCAGACGCCGCAGCCCGGTGAGGGGACGCATCGCAGCACGCCCACGAGCGCAATCCACTATTTCTGAGCCCTGCCGGCCCGCGCCGGGGCGCCGGGTGCTTGCAGCCCGGCCCCTCGCTGGCTTATAGAGGCCACGATTTCACGGAATTTCCACGGAGAAGGTCATGGCAGGCCATTCGAAATGGGCGAACATCCAGCACCGCAAGGGCAAGCAGGATGCGATCCGCTCGAAGATGTTCTCGAAGCTGGCGAAGGAGATCACCGTCGCCGCAAAGATGGGCGACCCGGACCCGGACAAGAACCCGCGCCTGCGTCTGGCGGTGAAGGCGGCGAAGGCCGTCTCGATGCCGAAGGACGTGATCGACCGCGCGATCAAGAAGTCGCAGATGGGCGATGCGGCCGACTATACCGAGATCCGTTACGAGGGCTATGGCCCGAACGGCATCGCGATCATCGTCGAGTGCATGACCGACAACCTGAACCGCACTGCCTCGAACGTGCGCAGCTATTTCACCAAGGCGGGCGGCAACCTCGGCCAGACCGGCTCGGTCAGCCACGGTTTCGACCGTCTGGGCGAGATCACCTATCCGGTCTCGGCGGGCGATGTCGACACGGTGATGATGGCGGCGCTCGAAGCGGGGGCCGATGACGTTGAAAGCGACGAGGACGGCCATTACATCTATTGCGCCGTCGAAAGCCTGTCGGACGTCTCCGAGGCGCTGGAGAAGACCCTCGGCGAATCGGCCGAGGCGAAGCTGATCTGGAAGCCGCAGGTGACGACCGAGGTCGACCTTGAGACCGCGCAGAAGCTGATGAAGCTGATCGACACGCTCGAGGAAGATGACGACGTGCAGACGGTGACGCATAATTTCGACGTCCCCGAGGACGTGGCGGCGCAGCTCTGAGCGCGCTGCGAATGACGAACGACCGGCCCGGCGGAAACGTCGGGCCGTGAGTATTTTTGCCAGGGAAAAGCCATTGCCTTTTCCTGGTGCCGGGACTCGAATCCCAGGATCAGCGCCGGGAGGCACAGATGGACTATTCGAAATCGGGCGGGGCGAAGGTTGGCAAGAACACGCCGCGCCATGCCGAACACAATGCCAAGGGCTCGGACAAGAACCCCTTCGGCACCGGGGGCAACGCCAAGGCCGAGCTGCTGGCGCGGATGAAGGCCGCGGCGGCCGCCCGCAAGGACGATGCCGCCAAGGAGTGATCAGGCCGGCCGCAGCACCCGTGCCGCCGCCGCCCGCATCGCGCGGGTGAGCGGGGCGAGCGGGGCCGCCAGACGCCGCGCACTCTGCCAGTACAGCGCCACGGCCAGCGGCTCGGGGTGCAGGGGCACGAGCCGGCCGGCCGCGATTGCGCCGCGCACCAGCACCTCGGGGTTCATCCCCCAGCCAAGGCCGAGCTCTGCCGCCTCGACGAAGGCGGTGGTGGAGGCGATGCGATGGGCGCGCAGCGGCGGGCTCTGCCCCGTCACCTGCCGCAGCCAGGCCGCCTGCAACCCGTCCTTCTCGTTGAAGACCAGCGCCGGGGCGCGGGAAAGCGCCGCCGCGCTGAGCCCCTCCGGGAGATGCCGTGCGATGAAGGCGGGCGAGGCGGTCGCAAGATAGTGCAGCGCGCCGAGCGGGCGCACGTCGCAGCCCGGCACCGCCCGCGCCGAGGAGGTCACGGCCGCCACCACCTCGCCGCGGCGCAGCCAATCGGCGGAATGGTCCTGATCGTCGATCACCAGATCGAACAGCCGGTCGGGCACCGCGGCCAGCGCCGGCAGCACCCAGGTGGCAAGACTGTCGGCATTGACCGCGATGCGCAGCACCGGCGCCGCCTCGGGCGGCGCAAGCTCGGCCTCAAGCAGCGCCACCACTTCGGCGTGACGGGCGAGGCGCAGCCCGGCCTCGGTGCCGGTGCAGGGCGCGCCGCGCACGACGAGCACCGCGCCCACCCGGTCCTCGAGCGCGCGGATGCGCTGCGACACTGCCGAGGGGGTGACATGCAGCCGCGCCGCCGCCGCCTCGAAGGAACCGGTGGCCAGCACCGCCGAAAGCGCCTCGAGCGCGGCATAGTCGAACATTAGACATCCTTCATCTGGATTAGTCCAATTCAGTAGCGCTGAACCGCGCCCCGTGCGAGGGATTTCGCCGGAGGTGGCCATGACCCATTCATTCCTTGCCGCGCTGGCGGGCTTTCGCCTTGGCCTTGGCCTGATCGTCGCGATCGGTGCGCAGAATGCCTTCGTGCTGCGCCAGGGGCTGCGGCGCGAGCATGTGTTTGCCGTGGCGCTGTTCTGTGCGCTCTCGGACGCGGTGCTGATCGCGCTGGGCGTCGCGGGTTTTGCCACGGTGACGGCGCGGCTGCCCGGGCTTGCCGAGGCGCTGCGCTGGGGCGGCGTCGCCTTCCTGAGCTGGTATGCGATCCGCGCCGCGCGCGCCGCCTGGGTCGGTGGCGCGGCGCTTGATGTGGGGCAGGGGGCGGCGCCATCGCTGGCCGCGGTGCTGGCGACCGTGGCCGCGCTGACCTGGGCGAACCCGCATGTCTGGCTCGATACCGTGGTGCTTCTGGGCGCGGTTTCGGCGCAGTTCCCAGGTGAGGGGCTGGCCTTCGGTGCCGGGGCGGCCACGGCCTCGGTCCTGTTCTTCTTTGCGCTGGCCTATGGCGCGCGGCTGCTCGCACCGCTTTTCGCCCGGCCCGCGGCCTGGCGGTTTCTCGATGCGGGCGTCGCGCTGATCCTCGCCTCGGTCGCGGTGCGGCTCGCCCTCGGTGCCCTGTAAGCATACAATCGCGGCCTTGCGGCCGTCTGTCGCAGGCCGCAGAACAAGGCATGCGCACGACATCCGCCCCGACCGTCGAAGGACTGGATCGCCCGGTACAGGGCGTGCTGTGGATGCTCGCCACCACGCTCAGCTTCACCGGGGTGAATGTGATCGTGCATCTCCTCGGCTCGTCGGTGCCTGCGGCGCAAAGCTCGTTCATCCGCTTCCTCTGGGGCTGGGTCTTCGTCGCCCCGGCGATCGTGCAGATCGCCCGCAGCCGCTTTCCGGCGCGGGTCTGGGCGCTGTTCGGGCTGCGCGGCTTCCTGCAGGCGACGGCGGTGCTGCTGTGGTTCTATGCGATGGCGCGGATCCCGCTCGCCGATGTCACGGCGATCGGCTATCTCAACCCGATCGTGGTGACGATCGGCGGCGCGCTGCTGCTGGGCGAGGGCTTTGCCTGGCGGCGCGGACTTGCCGTGGCGGTGGCGATCCTCGGTGCGCTGATCATCCTGCGCCCCGGCATCCGCGAGGTGGCGCCGGGCCATCTCGCGCAGCTGTGCGCGGCCTTCTTCTTCGGCATCGCCTATCTGCTGATGAAGCGGCTCACCACACTCGCCCCGGCGAGCGTCGTGGTGGCGATGATGACGGTGATGGTCACGCTTTACCTCGCGCCTTTCGCGCTTGCGGTGTGGAGGCCGATGACACTGGCCGAGGTCGCCTGGCTTGGTGCCACCGCCGCTTTCGCGACGCTCGGCCATTACTGCATGACCCGCGCCTTTGCCGCCGCCCCGGTCGCCGTCACCCAGCCGGTGGCCTTCCTGCAGCTGGTCTGGGCGGCGCTGGCGGGGGCGCTCTTCTTTGGCGAGCGCATCGACCCCTGGGTCATTTTCGGCGGCGCGCTGATCATCGGCGCGATCAGCTACATGACCTGGCGCGAGGCACAGCTGAAGCGGCGCGCCACGCCAACAGTGCCCGAGACCAAGGTCTGAACGCCCGGCACCGGCGCGTGTCCCGGCTGTCGCGTGAGTATTTGGGCCAAGAAAAAGCCCGGTCCGAACGAGAAAGCCCCCCGTCCCTGGTGCGGACGGGGGGCTTTTTCTTGGCAAAAATACTCAGGCCCTCAGCCGGCGGCGCTGCCCTGCGGCGCGATGAGCCGGGCGAGCACGCCCTGCCGGGTGATCCGGCGCCCGCCCTCGATCGCCACCGCATCGACCGTGCAAAGCTGCTCCATCACCGTCCTCACCGGGGTGTCAAGCGGCAGCGGCGTGCCCTCGGCCGGGCCCGGTTCGGCCAGATCGTCGGCGGTCAGCACGCCGAGCGGGTTCATGTGCGCGACGAAATCGGCGACGTAATCGTCGACCGGGTTGGCGATGATCTCGTGTGCGGTGCCGCATTGCACGATCCGACCGCCCTCCATCAGCGCGATCCGGTTGCCGAGCTTGAACGCCTCGTCGAGGTCGTGGCTGACGAAGATGATGGTGCGGTGCAGCTTTGCCTGCAGCTCGAGCAGTTCGTCCTGCAGCTTTGCCCGGATCAGCGGGTCGAGCGCCGAGAAGGGTTCGTCCATCAGCAGGATCGGCGCCTCGGTGGCGAAGGCGCGGGCAAGGCCGACGCGCTGCTGCATGCCGCCCGAAAGCTCGCCGACCTTGCGGTTTGCCCAGTCCGACAGCCCGACGAGGGCAAGCTGCGCATCGACCTTCGCCTGCCGCTCGGCCGGTTTCATCCCGGCGAGTTCGAGGCCGAGGCCGACGTTCTCGCGCACCGTGCGCCAGGGCAGAAGGCCGAATTGCTGGAACACCATCGCGACGCGGGTGAGCCGCAACCGGCGCAGTGTCGCGGCATCGGCATGGGTGACCGAGCTCAGCGCGTTGTCGGCATCGAGGATGCGCACCTCGCCGCGCACCACCGGATTCAGCGCATTGACCGCGCGCAGGAGCGTCGACTTGCCCGAGCCCGAGAGGCCCATCAGCACGAGGATCTCGCCCTCGGCGACCTGCAGCGAGCAATCATGCACGCCCAGCACCTGGCGCGTGGCGTTCTTCACCTCGGAGCGGCTCTGGCCTTTGTCCATCAGTGGCAGCGCCGCCTGGGGCGCGTCGCCGAAGACGATCGAGACGGCGTCGAATTCGACGGCGATGCGGCGGGGGGTATCGCTCATTTCCGGGCCTCCCGGCGCAGCATGCGGTCGAGGATGATCGCGACCACGACGATGATGAAGCCCGACTCGAAGCCGAGCGCGGTGTTGACCGAGTTGAGCGCCCGCACCACCGGCACGCCAAGCCCGTTCGCGCCGACAAGGGCGGCGATCACCACCATGCTCAGCGACAGCATGATCGTCTGGTTCAGGCCTGCCATGATCTGCGGCGTGGCCCAGGGCAGTTCCACCTTCCACAGCACCTGCCGCGGCGTAGCGCCGAAGGCGCGGGCGGCCTCGAGGAGCGATTCCGGCGTCGAGACGACGCCGAGATGGGTCAACCGGATCGGCGCGGGCAGCACGAAGATCACCGTGGCGATCAGCCCGGGCACCATGCCGATGCCGAAGAACACGATCGCCGGGATCAGATAGACGAAGGTCGGCAGGGTCTGCATCAGATCAAGCACCGGCTGCAGTGCCTTGAACAGGCGCGGGCGGTGCGCGGCGGCGATACCGATCGGCACGCCGAGGGCCATGCACACGACACAGGCCGAGAGCACCAGCGTCAGGCTTTCCATCGTCGCCTTCCAGTAGCCCTGATTGAGGATGAACAGGAACCCCGCGGCGACGAGCGCGGTGGTGCGCCAGCTGCGCTGCACGAGCCAGGTGATCGCGGTGAACACGCCCGCCACGATCAGCGGATGCGGTGTTTCAAGCACCCACAGGATGCCGTCGATCAGCGCCTGCATCATCGCGGCGAGCGTGTCGAAGAAGCCGCCGGCATTGTCCTTGAGCCAGTCGAAGATGGTCTTCGCCACCTTGCCGACCGGAATCTTGTTGGCTGTAAGCCAATCCATCGCGCGATCTCCCTTCGCCGCGGTTGGATGGAGGGGCCCTTCCGGAGGCCGGAAGGGCCGGCGAGTGCAGCGCTTACTTCAGCGCGCCGGCGACGGCGGCCGCGGCGTCACCGCCGTCCTTCGTCGTCACGCCGTCGAGCCAGGGGGTCACGACATCGGGATGGGCGGCAAGCCATTCCTTCGCGGCCGCACCGGGCTCTTCCCCGTCATCGAGGATCTTGCCCATGATCTCGTTTTCCATCGGCAGCGAGAAGGCGAGGTTCTGCAGGAACTTGCCGACGTTCGGGCAGTCCGCGACATAGCCCTTGCGGACGTTGGTGTCGACCACCGCGCCGCCGAAATCGGGGCCGAAGAAGTCGTCGCCGCCGGCCAGATAGGTCATCTTGAAATTGGCGTTCATCGGGTGCGGTTCCCAGCCAAGGAAGACCACCGGCTTGCCGGCCTTGTCGGCGCGCGCGACCTGGGCGAGCATCCCCTGTTCCGAGCTTTCGACCAGCTCGAAGCCCTTCAGCTTGAAGGCGTCGCCCTCGAGCATGTCGAGGATCAGCCGGTTGCCGTCATTGCCCGGCTCGATGCCATAGATCTTGCCGTCGAGATCGGCCTTGTGCGCGGCGAGATCGGCAAAATCCTTGATCCCGAGCGCGGCGCCCGCGGCATTGGTGGCAAGGGTGTATTTCGCGCCGGTCAGGTTGGTGCGCACCGTCTCGACCGTGCCGTCGTCGCGATAGGGGGCAAGGTCGGCCTCCATCGAGGGCATCCAGTTGCCGAGGAACACATCGACATCGCCCGAGGCGAGCGCCGAATAGGTCACCGGCACCGAGAGCACCTTGACGTCGGTCTCGTAGCCGAGCGCCTGCAGCACGGTGGTGGCGACGGCGGTCGTCGAGGTGATGTCGGTCCAGCCGACATCCGAGAAGGTCACCTTGTCGCAACCCGCAGCCACGGCGCCCGAGGCAAGGGCGAGCGTGGCGGTGCCGGCCAGAAGAAGGGAACGAAGGATCATGTTGGTCTCCCGTTGGTAGCCCAGATTCAGGGTCAGGCGTTTTTGTTGATTGACGAGTCAATAAACTTGCCTGTAGCTCCGGATGGCAAGGACTTTTTTCAAGGTGGGTCGCAAACCATGCCGAAGCTGGGGGCAGAGCCTATTCGACGGGCAGCACTGGTGAAAGCCACGATCGAGACCGTGGGCGAGGCGGGCTCGCTTGAAGTCACGGTCGCGCAGATCGCACGGCGGGCAGGGATGAGCTCGGCGCTGGCGCATCACTACTTCGGCTCGAAGGAACAGATCTTCCTTGCCGCGATGCGCTCGATCCTGACGCTTTACGGCGCCGAGGTGCGCGGCGCGCTCTCGACCGCGACGACGGCCGAGAGCCGGCTGCGCGCGATCGTCTCGGGCAGCTTCGCGCCCGGCAGCTTCCGCCGCGAGACGATCTCGGCCTGGCTGAACTTCTACGTTCTGGCGCAGACCCTGCCCGAGGCGCACCGGCTGCTGCGGGTCTATCAGCGCCGGCTGCGCTCGAACCTGCGCCACGAGCTGCGCCCGCTGGTGGGCGCGCGGGCTGAGGCGGTGGCGCGCGGCCTCGGCGCGCTGATCGACGGCGTCTACATCCGCGCGGCGCTCGCCGATGGCGCGCCGGACCGGGCCTATGCGCTCAAAATCGTTACGGAATATCTGGATCGCGAACTGGAGGTGCGGGAATGAAGGCACAACCGAAGGCAAGCCATTTCGTCAATGGCGACTGGCTCGAGGACACGGCCGGGGCGCCGATCGAGGTGATCTATCCGGGCACTGGCGAGGTCATCGCGCGGCTGCATGCGGCGACGCCTGCGGTGCTCGAGGCGGCGATTGCGGGCGCGGTCGCGGCGCAGGCCGACTGGGGCCGGCGCCGCCCCATTGAGCGGGCGCGGGTGCTGATGAAGGCGGTCGAGATCATCCGTGCGCGGGGCGAGGAGCTGGCGCTCCTCGAGACCCTCGACACCGGCAAGCCGATCCAGGAGACCCGCGTCGCTGACTGGCCCTCGGGCGCCGATGCGCTCGAGTATTTCGCCGGTCTCGCGCCCACGGTGACCGGCGAGACGATCCCGCTGGGTGGCGATTTCGCCTATACGATTCGCGAGCCGCTGGGCGTGTGCGCGGGCATCGGCGCGTGGAATTATCCGAGCCAGATCGCCTGCTGGAAGGCTGCGCCGGCGCTCGCGCTTGGCAATGCGATGGTGTTCAAGCCCTCGGAGGTCACGCCGCTCGGCGCGCTGAAACTTGCCGAGATTTTGATCGAGGCGGGGATGCCGGCGGGCCTCTTCAACGTCGTGCAGGGGCGCGGCGCGGTTGGCGCGGCGCTGGCGACTGATTCGCGAATCGCCAAGGTCTCGCTCACCGGCTCGGTGCCGACCGGGGCGAAGGTCTATGCCGCGGCGGCGGCCGGGATGAAGCATGTGACGATGGAGCTGGGCGGCAAGTCGCCGCTGATCGTTTTTGACGATGCCGATCTCGACAGCGCGGTCGGCGCCGCGATGCTGGGGAATTTCTATTCCTCGGGGCAGATCTGCTCGAACGGCACGCGGGTCTTCGTGCAGCGCTCGGTGAAGGAGGCGTTCCTGAGCCGGCTTGCCGCGCGCACCGCGAAGATCGTCGCGGGCGATCCGCTGGCCGAGGACACGCAATTCGGCCCGCTGGTCTCGGCCGCGCAGCACGAGAAGGTGCTGGGCTATATCGAGAGGGCAAAGGCCGAGGGCGCGCGGCTGGTCTGCGGCGGGTCTGCCGGCAACGAGGGGCCGCTTTTCGTGCAGCCCACCGTTTTCGCCGATGTCACCGATACGATGACGCTTGCCCGCGAGGAGGTCTTTGGTCCGGTGATGGCGGTGCTCGATTTCGAGACCGAGGAGGAGGTGATCGCGCGCGCGAACGGCACCGAATTCGGGCTGGCCGCCGGTGTCTTCACCGCCGATCTCGCCCGCGGGCACCGGGTGATCGGGCAGCTCGCGGCCGGCACCTGCTGGATCAACGCCTATAACCTGACGCCGGTCGAGATGCCCTTCGGCGCGGTCAAGGCCTCGGGCCTCGGGCGCGAGAATTCGCGCGCCGCGGTCGAGCATTACACCCAGGTGAAGGCGGTCTACGTCGGCACCGGGCCGGTCGACAGCCCCTATTGAGGAGGGGGCTCCGCCCCCGCCCTGACGGGCCCCCCGGAGTATTTGGACCAGGAAAAGCAGGGCCGGCAGGCCAGAGGACACGGCGATGGAAGCGGATTATGTGATTGTCGGGGCGGGCTCGGGTGGTTCGGCGCTGGCCTACCGGCTGACCGAGGCGGGCAGGACGGTGATCATCATCGAGCATGGCGGCTCGGACGCCGGGCCGTTCATCCAGATGCCGGCGGCGCTGTCCTATCCGATGAACATGGCGCTCTATGACTGGGGCATGAAGAGCGAGCCCGAACCGGGCCTTGGCAACCGGGTGCTGGTGACGCCGCGCGGCAAGGTGATCGGCGGCTCGTCCTCGATCAACGGCATGGTCTTCGTGCGGGGCCACGCCTGCGATTTCGATCATTGGGCGGAGAGCGGCGCGACCGGCTGGAGCTATGCCGACGTGCTGCCCTATTTCAAGCGCATGGAAAGCTGGCACGGCGGCGATGACGGCGGCGATGCCGCCTGGCGCGGCCAGTCCGGGCCCCTCCACGTCACCCGCGGCCCGCGTGCAAACCCGCTCTTCGGCGCCTTCGTCGAGGCGGGGGCGCAGGCCGGCTATCCGGTGACCGGCGATTACAACGGCCGTCAGCAGGAAGGCTTCGGCGCGATGGAGGCGACGATCTGGCAGGGCCGGCGCTGGTCGGCGGCCAACGCCTATCTGCGGCCGGCGCAGAAGGGCGGCAAGCTGACCATCGTCCGCGGCCTTGCGCGGCGCGTGGTGATCGAGGATGGCCGCGCCGTGGGCGTCGAATACGAGCGCGGCGGCAAGGTCGCGGTGCTGCGCGCCCGCGCCGAGGTGGTGCTGGCGGCAAGCTCGCTCAACACGCCGAAACTGCTGATGCTGTCGGGCATCGGGCCGGCGGCGCATCTCGCGGAACACGGCATCGCGGTGGTTGCGGACCGGCCGGGCGTCGGTGCGAACCTGCAAGACCACCTCGAGGTCTACATGCAGTTCGCCGCGGCCCAGCCGGTGACGCTCTACAAATACTGGAACCTCTGGGGCAAGGCGGCGATCGGCGCGCAATGGCTGCTGACGAAGCGCGGCCTTGGTGCCTCGAACCAGTTCGAGGCCTGCGGCTTCATCCGCTCGGACGCCGGGGTGAAATACCCCGACATCCAGTATCACTTCCTGCCGATCGCGGTGCGCTACGACGGGCGCGCTGCGGCCGAGGGGCATGGCTTCCAGGTCCATGTCGGGCCGATGCGGTCGAAGTCGCGCGGGGCGGTCACGCTGCGTTCGGCCGATCCGCGCGAGAACCCGGTGATCCGCTTCAACTACATGTCGCACCCCGACGACTGGGCCGAGTTCCGCAAGTGCATCCGCCTGACGCGCGAGATCTTTGCCCAGCCGGCGATGGCCGGTCATGTGAAGCACGAGATCCAGCCGGGCCGCGACGTCGCCTCGGATGCCGAGATCGACGGCTTCATCCGCGCGCATGCCGAAAGCGCCTTCCACCCCTGCGGCACGGCGCGGATGGGGCGGGCGGACGACCCGGGGGCGGTGGTCGACCCGGAAGGCCGCGTGATCGGGGTGCGGGGGCTGCGCGTCGCCGACAGCTCGGTCTTCCCGCGCATCACCAATGGCAACCTGAACGGGCCCTCGATCATGACCGGCGAGAAGATGGCTGACCATATCCTGGGCCGGCGCCTGCCCGCCGAAAACCTCGAGCCCTGGATCAACCCCGACTGGGGCCACGCGCAGCGCTGAGGAGACCCACAGGATCTGGCTTGCATCCCGGGGCTGTTCCGCCATATCTGGGGCATGTTCAGGTTTTGTTTACTCCTTGCCCTCTGCGCCGGTCCGGCCTTCGGGGCGATGCTCGACGGTCCGGTGCGGGTGATCGACGGCGACACGCTGGAAATCTCCGGCGAGCGGGTGCGGCTTTTCGGCATCGACGCGCCCGAGCATGACCAGCGTTGCACCGATGCGGCGGGGCGGCCCTGGGCCTGCGGCGCGCGGGCGACCGAGGCGTTGCGCGATCTGACCCGGGGCCGGGCGGTGCGCTGTTCGGGTGAGGAGCAGGACCGCTACGGCCGGCTGGTGGCGCGCTGCACCGTCGCCGGGCGCGATCTGGGCGCGGCGATGGTGCACGACGGCATGGCCTTCGCCTATCGCCGCTATTCGCGCGACTATGTCGGGGCGGAGGAGCAGGCGAAGGCGGCCCGGCGCGGGATCTGGGCGGGTGCGGCCGAGAACCCCGCTGCGGTGCGTGCGGCCGCGCCGCCGGCGCAGGCGGCGCCCGGCGGCTGTGCGATCAAGGGCAATATCTCGTCGCGCGGGCGGATCTATCACCTGCCGGACGATCGCAGCTATGCCAAGACCCGGATCAACACCGCAACGGGCGAGCGCTGGTTCTGCACCGAGGCCGAGGCGCGCGCTGCGGGCTGGCGTCACGCCGGCGACTGAGGCGCGCGCCTTGGCGCCGTGGACAAGCGCTCCGCCGCAGCGCAGAGTTGCCGCCAGTCCTTTCGGGAGAATGTCATGGATGCAAAGTTGCGCACCCTGGCCGAGCGCCTTCTCGGCAAGCCGGTCGAAGAGCTGAGCGAACGCGACCGGCGCGTGCTGAGGCGGGTGGCCGAGAAGGCCACGATCTCGCGCGATCTGAGCGTCGAGCACGGCAGCCTTGGCGAGCGCGTCGCCGACCGGGTGGCGGCCTTCGGCGGCTCCTGGACCTTCATCTTCATCTTCCTCGGGGGCCTTGTGGCCTGGGTGGTGCTGAACACGCTGCTGCTGTTCACGCCGCTCGACCCTTACCCTTTCGTCTTCCTCAACCTGATCCTGTCGATGGTGGCGGCGTTCCAGGCGCCGGTGATCATGATGTCGCAAAACCGCCAGGCCGAGAAGGATCGCGAGGCGGCGGCGCATGACTACGAGGTGAACCTGAAGTCCGAGCTCGAGATCATGCGCCTGCACGAGAAGCTCGACGACATGCGGCTGGTGGCGATCGAGGGGCGGTTCAAGGAGCTCGAGGCACGGCTCGAGGAAATCGCGACAGCGCTGAATACGTCGCCGCGGGTTTGACACGGGTCAAGGCCGGCCCGGCGTTTTCGCGCTAAGCTCTTGATGAAATTCAAAGAGGGAGACGCCAGATGTCCAACACGCCGCACACGCTGCAGGAAGAATTCCCGTTCGAGATCGAGAAACTGCGGGCGCTGAAGGGGGCAGACGCGCGTTTCGCGAAGCTGCTTGAGGAGTATGACGCGATCAACGACCGGGTGCACCGCGCCGAGACGCATGTCGATCCGGTCGAGGAGCTGGCCGAGGTCGAGCTGCGCAAGCAGCGTGCCGCGATCAAGGACGAGATCGCGCGGATGCTCGCCACCGCCTGAGGCCGGCCGGGAGGAACGGAAGGGCCCCGGGGAAACCCGGGGCCCTTTCGTGTCAGGCGATGTCGTAGGGCAGCAGGCCGCGGCGGTCCGGGTCGACGCGCAGCCGCCGTTCCAGCGGCGGCACCGAGCGCTGGTGGCAGTCCTTGCGCTCGCAGATCCGGCAGGAGATGCCGATCGGCTGATAGGCGCGGGGGTTCGTCAGCTCCATGTCGTCGGCATAGACGAGGCCGCGGGCATGGCTGACCTCGCAGCCAAGACAAATCGCATAGCGCCGCACCGGCGCGGTGAAGGAGCCGCCCGATTTCGACACGTCGCGCGCCAGGCACAGATAGCGCACGCCGTCGGGCGTCTCGGCCAGCTGGCGCAGGAAGCGGGTCGGCGTCTCGAAGGCCTGGTGCACGTTCCACAGCGGGCAGGCGCCGCCGAAGCGGGCGAATTGCAGCCGCGTCGCCGAGTGACGCTTGGTGATCGTGCCGGCCTGATCGACGCGGACGAAGAAGAAGGGGATGCTCTTCGCGCCCGGCCGCTGCAGCGTCGAGAGCCGGTGTGCCACCTGCTCGATCGAGGCGCCGAAGATGTCGGCGAGGCGCTCGAGGTCGTGGCGGGTTTCCTGCGCGGCCTCGAGGAAGGCGCGATAGGGCATCAGCGCGGCGCCGGCGAAATAGTTCGCAAGCCCGATCTTGGCGATCGCGCGGGAGGTCTCGGACTGGAACCGGGCGAGGTCGAGCGTGGCGTCGATCAGCTCGTTCTGGGTGATCAGCGCGACCTGGTGCAGCAGCTGGAAGGCCTGTGTCGGGCGCCCGGCATGCGAGGAGATGCGCAGCGTCTCGCCCTCGCGGGTGCGCAGCGCCGAGATGTCGGAAAACTGCACGTCGACGCCGCGCTTCGCCAGCACCTCGACGGCCCGGGAAACCGGGTCCAACCTGTTGCCATTCGGGCAGGAAAAGCGCTCGGCCGCGCGATCAACCGCATCGAGGTAATTGTCGCAATAGTGAAAGAAGTCGCGCACCTCTTCCCAGGGGCTGACGACCGTCTGCGCGCCTTCGCGGCCCAAAGCCTCGTCCAGCGAGGCGAGCCGTTCATGCGCTTGGCGATAGGCGCGGTGCAGCTCGAGAAACGACCGCGCCAGCGCCGGCGCATTCGAGGCGGTCAGCCGCAGATCGGCGAGCGGCGGCGCGCCATCGGCAAAGACCGGGTCGGCGAGCGCCTCGCGCATGTCGCTGACCAGCCGCTCGGCATCGCCGGCCGAGAGTTCGGTCACGTCGAGCCCGAACTCGCCCGCAAGCGCCAGCACCACCGTCGCCGAGACCGGACGGTGGTTGTTCTCCATCTGGTTCAGATAGGGCAGCGAGACGCCGAGCCGGTCGGCGAAGGCCTTCTGCGTCAAACCGAGCCGCGCCCGGGTCTCGCGCAGCTTCACCCCGGCGTAGAGTTTCTGAGTCGCCATGGCGCCCCTCCCTTTGCAAAGCCAGTCCTAGCTTTGCAAAGGTCTGACGTCAAATCCCGAGGACGCGGCGCCGGCGCAGGTGGACCCAGCCGATCGCAGCGACCGAGCCGGCCGAGCAGGCGGCCATCAGCACGACGAGCGGCAGTGCCCCGGTGCCGGGGCCGAGGATCAGCCCCGCGACCGAGGAGGCGATGGCCCCGCCGCCGATGGTCAGTGTTGCGCCAAGGCCCGAGGCGGTGCCGGCGAGCTCGGGGCGGACGGTCATCAGCCCGGCATTGGCCGAGGGCAGCGACAGCCCGTTGCCGATGCTGGTCAGCCCGACCGTGCCGAAGAAGAGCACCGGGTGGTGCAGGCCCGCCGCCTCGGCGGCAAGCGAGAGGGCAAGAATGGCGGTGGCGAAGAGGGCGCCGATCAGCACCATCCGGTCCATGCCAAGGCGCGTGGCGAAGCGGCCCGAGAGGAAATTGCCGATCACATAGCCGCCCGCCGGGACGGCGAAGAAATAACCGACCTCGGCCGGGCTCAGCCCGAACACCTGCGCGCCGACGAAGGGGGCGCCACCGAGATAGGCGAAATAGACCGCCGAGGCGAGCGCGGCCGACAGGCTGTAGCCCCAGAAGCGGTGCGAACGCAGCAGCACCGGATAGCCCGCCAGCTGGTCGCGGAAGGGCACGCCGCCTGCGCTCAGCGTCTCGCCCAGATCGGTCCAGACGAGGGCAAGGGTGAGCGCGCCGAGAACGAAGAGCAGCAGGAAGCTCGACCGCCAGCCGAAGGCGACGTCGAGAAAGCCGCCGACCACCGGCCCGACCATCGGCACCAGCGCCATGCCCATGGTGACATAGCCGATCATCGAGGCGGCCTCGGGGCCCGGGAACATGTCGCGCACCGCGGCGCGCGACAGCACGAAGGAGGTGGCGATCACCGCCTGCGCGAAACGCGCGGCAAGGAAGGTCTCGGCGGAGGGCGCCAGCAGCGTGCCGAGCGAGGCGAGGGTGAAGATGGCATAGACCGCGATCAGCACCCGGCGCCGGCCGAAGCGGTCGGAGATCGGCCCGATCACCAGTTGCAGCAGCGCCGAGACCCCGAGATAGGCCGAAACGGCAAGCTGCATCACCGCGTAATCCACGCCGAAATGCTGCGCCATCCCGGTCAGCGAGGGCAGGAACACGTTCATGCTGAGCGCCGCGAGCCCGGACACGAGCACGAGGGTAATGATATTGGGCGGGGAATGACGGTTCAGAAAGGCCATGGCTCAGCGCTAGGGGGCGGGGCGGGCTTTGTCCATCGCGGAAATGTGTCGGCACAAGGCGCCGGGGCGCGGGGCGGAGGATCAGCTGCGGCCGGTGAAGATCACCGCGACACCGGCGACGATCAGCACGAAGCCCGCAACGGTGCGCCAGGTGATCGGCTCGCCCAGCCAGAAGGCGTTGAACAGCACGAAGATGGTGAGCGAGATCACTTCCTGGATCGTCTTCAGCTGCGCGGCGGATAGCGCGCCATAGCCGATCCGGTTCGCCGGCACCTGCAGCAGGTATTCGAAGAAGGCGATGCCCCAGCTGATCAGGATCGCGACGATCAGCGGCGCCGACTTGAAGCGCAGGTGGCCATACCAGGCGACCGTCATGAACAGGTTCGACGCGGTGAGCAGAAGCACGGTGACGAGCGGGGCGGGAAGCGACATGGCGGGCCTGCGGCAAGGGGGGGCAATGCCCCGGATTAGCGCGCCCCGCGGCGCCCCGCCAGAGGCTTCGCGGGGGGGCGGAAAGCGGGGCGATGGGAGGGGGTTGCATGTCCTTTCCGTCAGGATCACCTTGCGTCAGGTCGAAGCGGAAGGCGGGAGGAATCGGTGCCGGAGTTCGCGAATTTGCAATTCGCACCGATGGCGCTGCCAACAATTTGCAAATTTTCGCAAATCCGCTTTGTAATAATCTTGCGCAAGTATAGGGTGCGCCAAACGTCGGAGGGGACCCCATGAAAGATATCCTGAGCGAGCTTGAAGATCGGCGCGCGGCTGCGCGTCTTGGCGGCGGGCAGCGCCGCATCGACGCCCAGCACAAGAAGGGCAAGCTGACTGCGCGCGAGCGTATCGAACTGCTGCTGGACGAAGGCTCGTTCGAAGAATTCGACATGTTCAAGACCCACCGCTGCACCGAGTTCGGCATGGAAGCCGAGCACGTCTCGGGCGACGGCGTGGTCACCGGCTGGGGCACGGTGAACGGCCGCATGGTCTATGTCTTCTCGCAGGACTTCACCGTGTTCGGCGGCTCGCTGTCCGAAACCCATGCCGAGAAGATCTGCAAGATCATGGACATGGCGCTGCAGAACGGGGCGCCGGTGATCGGCATGAACGATTCGGGCGGTGCCCGCATCCAGGAAGGCGTCGCCTCGCTCGCGGGCTATGCCGAGGTCTTCCAGAAGAACATCATGGCCTCGGGCGTGGTGCCGCAGATCTCGCTGATCATGGGGCCTTGCGCCGGTGGTGCGGTCTATTCGCCGGCGATGACCGACTTCATCTTCATGGTGAAGGATTCGTCTTACATGTTCGTGACCGGCCCCGACGTGGTGAAGACGGTGACGAACGAGATCGTCACCGCCGAAGAGCTGGGCGGCGCCTCGACTCACACCCGCAAGAGCTCGGTCGCCGATGGCGCCTACGAGAACGACGTTGAGGCGATCGCCGAGACCCGTCGCCTGATCGACTTCCTGCCGCTGTCGAACCGCGAGAAGGCGCCGGTGCGGCCGTTCTTCGATGACGTGAAGCGCGTCGAGGAAAGCCTCGACACCCTGATCCCGGCGAACCCGAACCAGCCCTACGACATGAAGGAGCTGATCCTGAAGATCGCCGACGAGGGCGATTTCTTCGAGATCCAGAAGGATTTCGCCGGCAACATCATCACCGGCTTCATCCGCATCGAGGGCCAGACCGTGGGCGTCGTCGCGAACCAGCCGATGGTTCTGGCGGGCTGCCTCGACATCGATTCGAGCCGCAAGGCCGCGCGCTTCGTGCGCTTCTGCGACGCCTTCGAGATCCCGATCCTGACCTTCGTCGACGTGCCCGGCTTCCTGCCCGGCACCACGCAGGAATACGGCGGCGTCATCAAGCACGGCGCGAAGCTGCTGTTCGCCTATGGCGAGGCGACCGTGCCGAAGGTCACTGTCATCACCCGCAAGGCCTATGGCGGCGCCTATGACGTGATGGCCTCGAAGCACCTGCGCGGCGATTTCAACTATGCCTGGCCGACGGCGGAAATCGCGGTGATGGGCGCCAAGGGCGCGGTCGAGATCCTCTATCGCTCGGAACTCGGCGATGCCGAGAAGATCGCGGCGCGCACCAAGGATTACGAGGACCGCTTCGCGAACCCCTTCGTGGCGGCCGAGCGCGGCTTCATCGACGAGGTGATCCAGCCGCATTCGACCCGTCGCCGTGTCGCCCGGGCCTTCGCCTCGCTGCGCTCGAAGAAGCTCGCGAACCCCTGGAAAAAGCACGACAACATTCCGCTCTGAGGGGCGCGGAATGGGGCCCGCGGCCGGGCAGTTGCAACGCCTGAGCAGGGTGGCACTCGCCATCCTGACCGGGATTGCGCTTGCCCGGCCCGCCTCCGCCGAGGTGGCGGGGGGCGGCGCGCCGGTTCCGGTGCCTTCCGGCGAGGAGGTGCACTGGATCGAGACGATCCGGGATTCGCAGGGGCCCGCCGGGCTGACCTTGCGGTTCCGCTTCCTCGCTCCCGCCATCGGGGGCGGGAGCCCGGTCTCGCAGGAGGCGGCCGAGGCGGACATGCAGGCCCTGTGCGATGGATTCGCCTTGCCGCGCGTGCCCGACGTCGGGCCGAGGCCGGCGCAGATCGTCATCAGCCTGTCGGACCGGCTTGTCCCCTTCGGGGAGACCGATGACGAGGCGGTGCAATATTTCGAGGCCTATTCCATCGAGGATGGGGCCTGCGTTTGGGAGTTGTTCTGATGCGTGGCGGGAGGAGCCGGAAAGCAGGGCAGGGGGCGGGCGCGCGGGCGTCGCGCCGGCCGCAGACCTGCGCCGTGGCGCGCGTGCATCAGGCTGATGCGGCGACGCCACATCCGCGGCCGATTGCATCTTGCCACTTCTTCGCCCTGAAATCGCAAGATATTGTGACGGCGGGCCGGAATCATCCGGCTCTTGGCATGATCGGGGAAAAGGAACCGCGGCATATTGCGTCGCGGCAGCTCCAGCCCCATTGGAGAACAAAATGTCGAAAGCTCTCATCGCTGTTGCTCTGCTCGCCTTTGTCGCCGCCTGCGCTCCGAAGACCGAGCCGGTCGCTCCGGCCGTCACGACCGAACCGACCTACACCGGCAAGTACAAGTGATCTGATCCGGGGGCGGGGCGTCGCTGCCGCCCCCGGCCTTTCGTCGGTCGCCCAGGCCCCGCGCCACGGCGACCGGCGGCCCTCCCTCTGCGCGTCGCAGTGGTTGCCTTCGGGCCCGCGGACGTGCGAACTGGTCCGCCAGGAGGGCAGAACATGCTGAAACATCGCGGATTTCCCGGGCGTTTGCCCGGCACCGATTATCATTTCACGATCCGGCGGGCGAATAAGGAAGGCCCGACGAAGATCGTCCGGCGCGAACGCTACAAGGATCGCGCCCCGGCCGACCGGCGGGCAGATGCCGGCTTCATGGCCGCATTGTGGAACCATTTCGGCGAAGAGCCGTTTGAGCGCGGCAATCTCGACGCCGGCCGGCTGAGCTGGCTGATCGGGCGCGAGGTGGTGGCCGCCGCGGAGCCCTTCGACCCGGCCTCCTACGACCAGTTGCTGAAGATCGACGTGAAACGGGCGCAGGCCGCGTTCCCCGAGGTGTTCTCCGATCCCGACGCCTTCAGCTGGGATGATGATGCGGAGGACGACTGGGCATGAGCACGCCGATCCTCCCGCGCGATGGGCAGCTTGCCGCCGACCGGCGTTTCGCCGGGCGGAATGGCTTTGCCAAAGCCGGGCGGGCGGCGCAGTCTGATGCCATGGCCGGGGCCTGGTTCCAGTCGGGCTGCCGGTCTCACGTCACTATCCCTTCCCTGACGTCGCGGTTCGGCCTCGCGGCCGGACCGCAGCGTCGTTCCGGTGCCGGTCGGCGCGGCCTTGTCGATCGCGTGATGCGTCGGCGGCGGCTTGCCGATGGCGGCGGGAGGGGGTGCGAATCGCACTTTTCTTCCCTCGGACTTGCGTTAGGTTCCGTCGCAATAACAACCCCTGACGGAGGCAGTGTTCCGACATGCGCAAATCCCCGATTCTTCTCGCCCTGCTCGCTGGTGCCGCTCTGGCCGGCTGCATGGAAACCGACGGTCAGCGCGCCCTTGCCGGCGCCGCGGCGGGTGCCGTCGTCGCCGATGCGACCGACAACAACGCGATCGCCGGTGCGGCGATCGGCGCGGCCGGCGGCGCGCTGTGCGACGACGTGGGCCTGTGCAACAAGCGCGGCTACTGAGACCGTTCTGACGGCCCGCCCCGGCGCGGCCGCTCGACGCCATCCGACCTGCAATGCCACCGGGGGACAGCCCCCGGTGGCATTGTGCGTTCTCGGGGATCACATCACCAATCATGTTGAGAAGGCGCGGAACGATATCCCGCGCCTGGAGGGAAGGGACTGACATGTTCAAGAAAATCCTGATCGCAAACCGCGGCGAGATCGCCTGCCGCGTGATCAAGACGGCGCGCAAGATGGGGATCAAGACGGTCGCCGTCTATTCCGACGCCGATGCGAACGCGCTGCACGTGAAGATGGCCGACGAGGCGGTGCATATCGGCCCGTCGCCGGCGAACCAGTCCTATATCGTGATCGACAAGATCATGGACGCGATCCGCAAGACCGGCGCCGAAGCGGTGCATCCGGGCTACGGCTTCCTGTCCGAGAACATGAAGTTCGCCGAGGCGCTGGAGAAGGAAGGCGTCGTCTTCATCGGGCCGCCGTCGACCGCGATCGAGGCGATGGGCGACAAGATCACCTCGAAGAAGCTGGCCAAGGAAGCGGGCGTCTCGACGGTTCCGGGCTACATGGGGCTGATCGCCGACGCCGAGGAAGCGGTGAAGATCTCGAACGAGATCGGCTATCCGGTGATGATCAAGGCTTCGGCCGGCGGCGGCGGCAAGGGCATGCGCATCGCCTGGAACGAGCAGGAAGCCCGCGAAGGCTTTGAAAGCTCGAAGAACGAGGCCGCGTCGAGCTTCGGCGACGACCGCATCTTCATCGAGAAGTTCGTGACCCAGCCGCGTCACATCGAGATCCAGGTGCTCGGCGACAAGCACGGCAACTGCGTCTATCTGCACGAGCGCGAATGCTCGATCCAGCGCCGCAACCAGAAGGTCATCGAAGAGGCGCCCTCGCCCTTCCTCGACCCGGCGACGCGCAAGGCGATGGGCGAGCAGGCCGTCGCGCTGTCGAAGGCGGTGGGCTACACCTCTGCCGGCACCGTGGAATTCATCGTCGACGGGAACAAGAACTTCTACTTCCTCGAGATGAACACCCGCCTGCAGGTGGAACATCCGGTCACCGAACTGATCACCGGCGTCGACCTCGTCGAGCAGATGATCAACGTCGCCTATGGCCGCGAGCTGCCGTTCAAGCAGGCGGATCTGAAGATCAACGGCTGGGCGATCGAAAGCCGGCTCTATGCCGAAGACCCCTATCGCAAGTTCCTGCCGTCGATCGGCCGGCTGACCAAGTACCGCCCGCCGGTCGAGGGCCCGACGCCGCGCGGTGGCATCGTGCGCAACGACACCGGCGTGTTCGAGGGCGGCGAGATCTCGATGTATTACGACCCGATGATCGCCAAGCTCTGCACCTGGGCGCCGACGCGCCTTGAGGCGATCGAGGAGATGCGGCTCGCGCTTGACACCTTCGAGGTCGAGGGCATCGGTCACAACCTGCCCTTCGTCGCGGCGGTGATGGACCATGACCGCTTCATCAAGGGCAACATCACCACCGCCTTCATCGCCGAGGAATACCCGGAAGGCTTCCACGGCGTCGAGCTCGACGAAGAGACGCTGCGCAACGTGGCGGCTGCCGTCGCGGCGATGAACCGCGTCACCGAGATCCGGCAGTCGCGGATCTCGGGCACGCTCGGCAATCACGAGCGCATGGTGGGCGACGAATGGGTGGTGACGCTGCAGGGTCGCGAATACCATCTGAACGTGGCGGCCGATCACGAGGGCTCGACCATCACCTTCGAGGATGACGGCGGCCACAAGCGCGTCACCTCGGACTGGGTGCCGGGTCATTCGCTCGCGACGCTCGATGTCGGCGGCCACCCGCTGGTGCTGAAGATCGGGCTGATCCCGATGGGCTTCCGCGTGCGCGTGCGCGGCGCGGATCTGAAGGTGCACATCCGCACCCCGCGCGCCCACGAGCTGGCTCAGCTGATGCCCGAGAAGCTGCCGCCGGACACCTCGAAGTACCTGCTCTGCCCGATGCCCGGCCTGATCGTGAAGATCTCGGTCGCCGAGGGCGAGGAGGTGCAGGAAGGCCAGGCGCTGGCCACCGTCGAGGCGATGAAGATGGAAAACATCCTCAAGGCCGAGCGTGCCGGCGTGGTGAAGAAGATCAACGCGGCGCCCGGCGCCTCGCTCAAGGTCGACGACATCATCATGGAGTTCGAATGATGCACGGGCGGTCGCCGCGGAGGAGGGGGGCCGAGTGCCCCGCCGCCCCGGCGGCCGCCGGCGCATGCATTCCGACCTGCCGCGGGGCTGCAAGGCCCCCGGCGTTGTTTTCGGGTCAGTATCCCGTGGTTCCGCCGCTGCCGGCGCCGCGCCGGATCTCCTCGCGCCGGATCGGCATCTTGTCGATCGCGCCGATGATCTCGCGCCCGCTCCAGGGCAGGGGCTTGCGGGCCGCGATGGTGCCGTCCTTCTCGATCAGCACGAGCGAGAACCCGCGCGGCCGCAGCTTGCGGCGCAGCGCGCTCATCGGTTCGGGCGTGGTGTCGGCGATGACGACGACGTCGCGCGCCGCCAGATCCGGCCAGCGCGCGGCAATCGCCGCCATCTGCTCGGCGAAGGCCGGGTCGGCTGCGCTGTCGGCAAAGACGACGACGGGGCGCTTTTTCCAGACATACGTGGCAAGATCGGCTTCGGCACCGGGCACCGGGGCGAAGACGGGAGCCGCGACGGGGGCTTCGGCACCGGCCGGAGCGAGCGCTGTCATCAGTGCGAAAGATGCTGCTGCCACAAGGCAGAAGGGTCTCATCCGGGGTCTCATGCGGGGCCTCCTTGGGGAGACTATAGGGGCTGCGCGGCGCGGGGGCCATGGCCCGGCACCGGCAGCGCGGGATTTTCCGGCCGCCCGCTGACGGCGGCCCGGGCTGAGGAGCGTGACCGCGGCGCAAGGCGTCGCCGCGGCTGCAGGGTTGAAGGGACGCCACCCGGCCCTGGCCGGGCGGTGCTGAGAGAAGGGATCGTTCGATGACGAACACGAAAGAGGATTGGGCGAAACTTGCCCAGAAGGAGCTCAAGGACCGGCCGCTCGACAGCCTGACCTGGAACACGCTCGAAGGGATCGAGGTGAAGCCCCTCTACACCGAGGAGGACACCGCAGAGCTGCCGCATCTGGGCACCCTGCCGGGCTTCTCGCCCTTCACCCGCGGCGTGCGCGCCACGATGTATGCCGGCCGTCCCTGGACGATCCGGCAATATGCGGGCTTCTCGACCGCCGAGGAGAGCAACGCCTTCTACCGCAAGGCGCTGGCCGCCGGGCAGCAGGGCGTCTCGGTCGCCTTCGACCTCGCGACGCACCGCGGCTATGACTCGGATCACCCGCGCGTCGTCGGCGACGTCGGCAAGGCGGGCGTCGCGATCGACAGTGTCGAGGACATGAAGATCCTGTTCGACGGTATCCCGCTGGAAAAAGTTTCGGTCTCGATGACGATGAACGGCGCGGTCATTCCGGTGCTGGCGAACTTCATCGTCACCGGCGAGGAGCAGGGCGTGCCGCGCGAGAAGCTCTCGGGCACGATCCAGAACGACATCCTCAAGGAGTTCATGGTCCGCAACACCTATATCTATCCGCCCGAACCCTCGATGCGGATCATTGCGGACATCATCGAATACACCTCGAACGAGATGCCGAAGTTCAACTCGATCTCGATCTCGGGCTACCACATGCAGGAAGCCGGCGCGAACCTGGTGCAGGAGCTTGCCTTCACCATCGCCGACGGGCGCGAATACGTGCGCACCGCGCTCGCCCGCGGCATGGATGTCGACGCCTTCGCCGGCCGTCTGTCGTTCTTCTTCGCGATCGGCATGAACTTCTTCATGGAAGTCGCGAAACTGCGCGCGGCGCGTCTGCTGTGGTCGCGTGTCATGGCCGAGTTCAACCCGAAGAAGCCGGGTTCGTCGATGCTGCGCACCCACTGCCAGACCTCGGGCGTGAGCTTGCAGGAGCAGGATCCCTACAACAACGTCGTGCGCACCGCCTACGAGGCGATGGCGGCGGCGCTGGGCGGCACGCAGTCGCTGCATACCAATGCGCTTGACGAGGCGATCGCGCTGCCGACCGAATTCTCGGCCCGGATCGCGCGCAACACCCAGCTGATCTTGCAGGAAGAGACCGGCATCACCCATGTCGTCGATCCGCTCGCGGGCTCGTATTACGTCGAGAGCCTGACCGCGCAGCTCGTCGACGAAGCCTGGAAGCTGATCCAGGAAGTCGAGGAAATGGGCGGCATGACCAAGGCCGTGGCCTCGGGCATGCCGAAGCTGAAGATCGAGGAAACCGCGGCGCGGCGCCAGGCGATGATCGACCGCGGCGAAGAGGTGATCGTCGGCGTGAACAAGTATCGTCTCGCCAAGGAAGAGCCGATCGACATTCTCGACATCGACAACGTCAAGGTCCGCGAGGCGCAGATCGCGCGGCTGACGAAGATGCGCGCGACGCGGGACGAGGCGGCCTGCCAGGCGGCGCTGGCCGAGATCACCCGGCGTGCGAAGGAAGGCGGCAACCTTTTGGAAGCCGCGGTGGATGCGGCGCGGGCGCGCGCCTCGGTTGGAGAGATCTCGATGGCGATGGAAGAGGTGTTCGGCCGGCATCGGGCCGAGGTGAAGACGCTCGCCGGCGTCTATGGCGCGGCCTACGAGGGCGACGCGGGCTTCGAGCAGATCCAGAAGGACGTCGAGAAATTCGCCGAGGAGGAAGGCCGCCGTCCGCGCATGCTGGTGGTGAAGATGGGCCAGGACGGCCATGACCGCGGCGCCAAGGTGATTGCCACGGCCTTTGCCGACATCGGCTTCGACGTCGACGTCGGGCCGCTGTTCCAGACCCCGGAAGAGGCGGCGCAGGATGCGATCGACAACGACGTGCATGTCGTCGGCATCTCGAGCCAGGCGGCCGGCCACAAGACCCTCGCGCCGAAGCTGATCGAGGCGCTGAAGGAGAAGGGCGCCGAGGACATCATCGTGATCTGCGGCGGCGTGATCCCGCAGCAGGATTATGATTTCCTCAAGGCCGCCGGCGTGAAGGCGATCTTCGGGCCCGGCACCAACATCCCGGCCGCGGCGCGCGAGATCCTCGACATCATCCGCACCGCCCGCGCCTGAGCGCGGCACGGCAATCCGAAACGAGAAGAGGGGGGCGCTGCCCCCCTCTTTGCTTTCAGCAAATTCACCCCCTGGGATATTTCGGGCGATTGGAAGCGGGAAGGGCGCGTGCGCCCCGTCCCGGGCGCGCCTCAGGCGGCCTCTTCCTCGTCCGCGGCATTGGGGTCGGTCTTTGCGATGCGCAGCACCGCATAGCCGAGCACGGCCGAGATCAGCGAGCCGACGAGCACCCCCATCCGCACCGCGTTCATCTTGTCGTCGGTCTCGAAGTTCAGCGAGCCGATGAAGAGCGACATGGTGAAGCCGATGCCGGCGAGGCAGGCGATGCCGTAAAGCTGCAGCCAGGAGGTGGCGGCGGGCAGGCGGGCGACGCCCATGCGCACCATCGTCCAGGTCGCGCCGAAGACGCCGATCTGCTTGCCGAGCACGAGCGCGAGCGCGATGCCGAGCGGCAGCGGCTGGAACAGGTCGCCGATGCCCATGCCCGAAAGGTTCACGCCCGCATTCGCATAGGCGAAGATCGGCACGATCAGGAACATCACGTAAGGGTGCAGCGCGTGTTCGAGCGCATGCGCGGGCGATTTGCCGTAGCGGTCCTTGAGCGGGATGAAGAAGGCGGTGACGACGCCCGCGAGCGTCGCGTGCACGCCCGATTTCAGCACCAGAACCCAAAGCACGGTGCCGAGCAGAAGCGTCGGCGCGAGGCGGTGGCCGCCGGTCAGGTTGCGCAGCAGCATCAGTGCGATCGGGATCAGCGCGAGCAGCAGATAATGCGTCTTCAGATGCTCGGTGTAGAAGATCGCGATCACCAGGATCGCGCCGAGGTCGTCGAGAATGGCGAGGGTGAGCAGGAAGATCTTCAGCCCCGCCGGCACCCGGGTGCCAAGGAGCGCGACGACGCCGACGGCAAAGGCGATGTCGGTCGCGGTCGGGATCGCCCAGGCCTTGGCGTTCGCGGCGTCGCCCCAGTTGAAGGCGAGGAAGATCAGCGCCGGGGCGAGCATGCCGCCAAGCGCCGCCACCCCGGGCAGCACCACATTCGCGGGCTTCTTCAGCCGGCCCTCGACGATCTCGCGCTTCAGCTCGAGCCCGACGAGCAGGAAGAACACCGCCATCAGCCCGTCGTTGATCCACAGGATCAGCGGTTTCGACAGCCCGTCATCGCCAAGCAGGACGGAGAACTTCGTATCCAGCACGTCGGTGTAGAGCGTCGACAGGCTCGAGTTCGCGGTCAGGAAGGCGAGCACCGTCGCCAGCATCAGCACGATGCCGCCTGCCGCCTCGTGCTGAAATAGTTTCTCGATACGAAGTAGCGCCTTCATCCCGTCCCCTCGGTTGTTGTTGGTAAAGTCCTCACGCAAATGGGCGCGAAAGGGGTCGGATTTCAACCCTGCGATGGCGAAAACCGGCCTCGGGTGGGGGAAAAAGCGGGATTGCACAGTCCGGAGGCAACAGGCAGTGTCGCGCCGGACAGGAGCCGCGGGGATCTGCCCCGGTCCCGTTGCCCCGTGCCGGCCCGGCACCGCCGCACGCCCGGCGGGCCGCGACCGGTTTCCGGGCGGCGGGGGCGCGGAGCGGGTGCATTGGCGCGGCGGAACGGGTAGGATCGGGCCATGGACAAGCCGCTTTCCCTCTGGGGCCGCATCGCAGCGGCGGTGGGCGCCCTGGCGCGGGGCGAGGGGTTGTCGGCGGTCTTCGACCCGCTGCGCAGCCCGCCCGAGCGCACGGTCGCCTTCACCATCGCGGTGATCGCACTGGGCGCGAAGATGGCGAAGGCTGACGGGCAGGTGACGCGCGACGAGGTCGCTGCGTTCCGGCGGATCTTCCAGATCCCGCCGGGCGAGGAGGCGAACGCGGCGCGGGTCTTCGATATGGCGCGCACCGATGTCGCGGGCTTCGACGCCTATGCGCGCAAGATCGCGGCGATGTTCGGGCCGGGCAACCCGGTGCTGAAGGACCTGCTCGAGGGGCTGTTCGCGATCGCCATGGCCGACGGCAGCTATCACGAGGGCGAGGACGCCTTCTTGCAGGAGGTGGCGCGGATCTTCGGGCTCGAGGAGTGCTGCTTTGCCGCGCTGCGGGCGGCGTTCGTGCCCGATGCCGAGCCCGATCCCTGGGCGGTGCTGGAACTGCCGCCGGGCACGCCGCTGCCCGAGGTGCGGGCGCGCTGGAAGGCGCTGGTGCGCGAGGCCCACCCCGACCGTGCCATTGCGCGCGGCCTGCCCGAGGAAGCGGTGCGGCTGGCCGAGGCGCGGGTGGTGGCGCTGAATCGTGCCTGGGAAGACTTGCAGGCAAGAGGCGAGAATGCGGATCGCCACCTATAACGTCGAATGGTTCACCAATCTCTTCGATCGTCGCGGCCGGCTGCTCGACGACGACCAGTGGTCGGCGCGCTACAACGTGACGCGGGCGCAGCAGCTTGGCGCGCTTGGCATCGTCTTCACCGCGGTCAATGCCGATGCGGTGCTGATCGTCGAGGCGCCCGACGACAATTCCCGGCGCAAGACGGTGCCGATGCTGGAAAGCTTCGCGGCCTATTTCGGCCTGCGCCAGCGCCGCGCGTTGATCGGCTTCTCGAACGAGACGCAGCAGCAGATCGCGCTGCTTTACGACCCCGACGCGGTGAGTGCCGTCTTCGACCCGCAGGAGGGCACCGAGGAGTGTCCGCGCTTCGACCGCAGCCTGAAGATCGACCTCGACATTGACGACACGCTCGACACCGTGACCTTCTCGAAGCCGCCGCTCGAGGTGGCGCTGACCACCAGGGCGGGCAAGACGGTGCGGCTGATCGGGGTGCATATCAAGTCGAAGGCGCCGCATGGCGAGATCGACGCGACGTCCGAGGTGCGGATCGCGATCGAGAACCGGCGCAAGCAGCTTGCCCAGTGCATCTGGCTGCGCCGGCGCATCGACGCGCATCTCGATGCGGGCGACAGCCTGATCGTGCTTGGTGATTTCAACGACGGGCCGGGGCTTGACGAATACGAGCAGCTGTTCGGCCGCTCTGGGCTCGAGATCGCGGTCGGCGAGGGCAGCCCGCCCGAGCGGCGGATGCGCGACCCGCATGCGCGGCTGCGCCATGGGGGCCATTCGCTCGCCGCCCAGCCCGCCTCGGCGCGGTTCTGGCTGCCCGAGGCGCACCAGTATTTCTCGGCGATGCTCGACTATGTGCTGCTGTCGCCCGATCTGTGCGCCGACGATCCGGCCTGGCGGATCTGGCACCCGTTCGACGACCCGGTGTGCTATCGCACCCCCGAGCTGCGCGAAGCCTTGCTGCAGGCCTCGGACCATTTCCCGGTGACGGTGGACATTCCGATCTGAGCCCCCATATCGGGGGCATGAACCGGATTGCTCTCATCGCCCTTCTGGGCAGCCTGACCCTGACCCCGGCGCTGGCCGAGGACGCGCCGGCCGGGCCCGAGGTCGCACCTCCGGCGGCAAAAGACGAGGCGCCCGGGCTGATCGAGCAGGGCGCGCGGCTGTTCCTGCGCGGGCTGATCGAGGAGATCGGGCCGCAGGTCGACGAGATGACGGCGGGGATCGAGGAGGCGGCGCGCAGGCTTGGCCCCGAGCTCGAGCGGTTGCTGGCGCTGGTCGACGACGTGCAGAATTACGAGCCGCCCGAGCGGCTGCCGAACGGCGACATCGTGATCCGCCGCAAGGCCGGTGCGCCGCCGCCCCCGCCCTTGCCCGAGGGCAAGGACACGGCGCCGGACAGCGCGGCGCCTGCGGCACCCGCAGCGCCGCAGATCGAGCTCTGATCAGCCTTCCGGGCGCAGCACCACGGGCGTCGCCTTCAGCGCCGCGGCAAGCGCGCCGAAGCGCGCCTCGACGACCTCGCCGAAAAGCCCCGCGCCGCGCTTCGTCAGCTTCAGCTCGAGCACGTTCTTCTTCGCTTTGTAATCGAGCGCGCCGACATCGGCCGGGTCCTCGATGGTGAACATCGCGGCGAAGCGCATCGCCTTGCCCAGCACCTCGGCCTCCTGGATCTGCTCGGGGGTGAGCAGCGCGAAGAGCGGCTCGAAGCGGGAGCCGGCGCGCGAATTCTTGTAGCGGTGCAGCAGCGCAAGCCCGACGAAGACGCGCTCGGGGTGGCTCAGCGCGGCAAGGTTGGCGCGGGTGACATTGTCGAAACAGGCCTCGGCGCGATAGTCGGGATGGGTGCGCCAGGTGGTGTCGTGCAGCAGGCAGGCGGCGCGGTGCAGGCGGAAGACCTCGGGCGGCACCTCGCCGAAGAGCGGCGCGATGAAGCTGTGCAGCTTCTTGCCGAAGCCCGGCATCCGCGCCATCACCTTCTCCGAGAAGCGGCAGGCCTCGACCAGCGGGTCGCGCTTGCGCAGCCGTTCGGGCATCTGCTCATACAGCAGCCCCTCGCGGATGCCGTAGGAGGAGGTGTCGATCTCCTTCGGGCGGAAGGTCTCGATCAGCTCGCGCAGCACGAGGGCGGCCAGCGGCACGAGCTCCATGCGGGCCTGCGAGGTGCCGGTGCGGGCGCGCAGCATCGCAAGGTCGCTCTTCTCGATCCAGTCGAGCGTCTTCAGCAGGCTTTCGGGCTCCATCCGGTATTCGTGCAGCACCAGAAGCGGATAGTTGCGCCGTTCCATGTCGAGGCGCGCAATGGCGCGCCACGAGCCGCCGACGAGATAGATCCGGTCGTGGTCAGTGCCCACGGCCTGCGCGAGCTCGGCGACGGCGGCGCGGATATGGGCGATCAACTCCTTGCGGCCGCCCTTCACCTGCTGCAGCCGGAACGGGCCGAGCTGCGAGGTGGCGCGACGGCCGACCCGGCCCTCGCCCACTTCGGCAAGCTCCATCGAGTTGCCGCCGATGTCGCAGATCAGCCCCTGCGCCTCGGGCCAGCCCAGAAGCACGCCCTGCGCCGACAGCCGCGCCTCCTCGGCGCCGTCGATGACATGCAGGTGCAGCCCCGTCTCCTTCTCGACAAGGCGCTGGAACTCGGGCCCGTCCTCGGCATCGCGCACCGCGGCAGTGGCGACGCAGGTCAGCGGGCCGATGTCCATGCCCTTCGCCAGCAGCGCAAAGCGCTTGAGCGCGGCAAAGGCGCGTTCGCGGCCCTGCGGGTTCAGCCGGCCGGTTTCGGCCAGCCCCTGGCCGAGGCCCGCCATCACCTTCTCGTTGTAGAAATACGCCGGGCTGCGCGCCGCGCCGTCGAACACCACCATCCGAACCGAGTTCGAACCGACATCCACGACGCCGACGCGGCTGAGCGCGCGGGCGGAGGGGTCGTCGAACAACGGCTTGCCGAATGCATCCCAGTCGTCGGCCAGTGCCTGGCGCGGGGCTTCGGTCTTTCCGATCATCTTTCGTCCTGCCGTGAAAGCGCCTGTGCGCGCCGGTCCAAACTAGCGCCTAGTCGGTGCTGTGGGCAAGCTCGGGCACGTCCTTTGCCCCTGCCGATCCGCGGCCGGAGAGCGAGGGGTTCTCCATGAAGAAGCGGTGGCAGGAGAACAGGTCCTGACCCTCGGGCAGGTGGCGGATGAAGCGGCCGTCGGGCTGCAGGATCCAGCTTTGGGCCTCGTCGGCCATGTTCGCCGCCATGATCTGGCTGAGGATCTGCGCCTTCACCGTGTCGTTCTTCGCCTCGACCAGCGTTTCCACGCGGCGGTTGAGGTTGCGCCCCATCCAGTCGGCCGAGCTGAGGAACACCCGCGCCTTCTTCGAGGGCAGGCCGTGGCCGTTGCCGAAGCAGACGATGCGCGAATGCTCGAGGAAGCGCCCGACGATCGACTTCACCCGGATGTTCTCGCTCAGCCCCTTGATCCCCGGCCGCAGGCCGCAGATGCCGCGGATGACGAGCGAGATCTTCACCCCGGCGGCACTTGCGGCATAGAGCGCGTCGATCACCTCGGGGTCGATCACGCTGTTCATCTTCGCCCAGATCTCGGCCGGGCGGCCCGCCTTCGCATGCTCGCCCTCGGCGCGGATCAGTTCGAGCAGCCGCGGCTTGAGCGAAATCGGCGAGATCGCCAGATTCTCGAGCCCCTCGGGCTGGACGTAGCCCGAGAGGTAGTTGAACACCTTCGTCGCATCGCGGCCAAGCGCCGGATCGCAGGTGAAGAGGCTCAGGTCGGTGTAGATCTTCGCGGTGATCGGGTGGTAGTTGCCGGTGCCGAAATGGGTGTAGGTGACGAGCGCATCGCCCTCGCGCCGCACCACGGTCGAGATCTTCGCATGCGTCTTCAGATGCATGAAGCCATAGACGACATGCGCCCCCGCGCGTTCGAGCCGGCGCGACTGGCGGATGTTCGCAGCCTCGTCGAAGCGTGCCTTCAGCTCCACGAGCGCCATCACCGATTTGCCGTTCTCGGCCGCCTCGCACAGCGCGTCGACGATCGGACTGTCCTTCGAGGTGCGATAGAGCGTCTGCTTGATGGCGAGCACGTTCGGGTCGTTCGCTGCCTGCTGCAGGAAGCGGATGACCATGTCGAAGGTCTCGTAGGGGTGGTGCAGCAGCATGTCCTTCTGCCGGATCGCGGCGAACATGTCGCCGTCGTGATCCTGCACCCGTTCGGGCACGCGCGGGGTGAAGGGCGGCCAGAGCAGGTCGGGGCGCGACGACAGCACCAGTTCCTTCAGGTCGGCGACGCCCAGCAGACCCTTGACCTCGACCACCTCGTCGCGGTCGACGTGCAGCTCGTCCATGATCAGCGAGCGCAGGCTTTCCGGCGCGCCCGAGGTGATCTTCAGCCGGATCACCTGGCCGCGGCGACGCCGCTTCAGCGCGGTCTCGAATTCGCGCACCAGGTCTTCGGCCTCGTCCTCGACCTCGAGGTCGCTGTCGCGCAGCACGCGGAAGGCGCAGGAGCCGGTGTCGGTATAGCCCGGGAAGAGCGAGCCGAGATGCAGCATCAGCAATTCTTCGAGCGGCAGGAAGCGCGCCGCGCCCGGCAGCCGCACGAAGCGGTCGATCTGCTGCGGGATCGGCAACAGCGCCTGCAGCCGGCGCTTGTCGGTCTGCCGCTCGAGTTCCAGCGCCAGGCAGAAGCCGGTGTTCGGGATGAAGGGGAAGGGGTGCGCCGGGTCGATGGCAAGCGGCGAGAGCACCGGGAAGACCTTGGCGAGGAAATGCTCGGCCAGGACGTCGCGGTCCTCCTTGGTCAGCTTGCCGCGGGTCAGGATGTGGATGCCGGCGGCCTCCATGCCCCGGCGCAGCGCGTTCCAGGTGGTCTGCTGCGTCTCCATCAGGCGCCGCGCGTCGGCGTTGATCAGCGTCAGCTGCTCGGACGGCGTCAGCCCGTCGTCCGAGGGGATGACATTGCCCTCGCGCACCAGTTCCATCAGCCCGGCGACGCGCACGGTGTAGAACTCGTCGAGATTGGTGGCCGAGATCGACAGGAAGCGCAGCCGTTCGAGCAGCGGCACCCGCGGGTTCGTGGCCTCTTCGAGCACACGCCAGTTGAAGGCGAGCCAGCTCAGCTCCCGGTTGAAGAAGCGGCGCGGGCCGGTGACCTCCGCGGGCGGAAGCTCGACGGCGGCGGGGAACGGGGTCTTGAGGAAATCTGCCTGGGTCATGGAGCGCTTATGGATCTGAAATGTAATGGCTTGGTGACAGTTTGCGCGTCTCAGCCGAGACTGTCCAGAACCTCGGCGGCGAGCGTGCGGGTGACCGGCCGGCCCTCGGCAACGGCGCGGGCATCGAGCGCGGCGACAAGCCTGCGCGCGGTGCCGAGCGAGCGGTCCATGCGGGTCACGAGCCAGGGGATCAGACTGTGCGGCACCTTGGTCTGGCGGTCGGCGAACAGCTTGACCAGCACCGCGGACAAAAGCGCGTCATCGGGCGGCGTGATCCGCACCGAGGCGGTGGCCTCCATCCGGCTGGCAAGGTCGGCGAGCGTCAGGCCCCAGTCGCGCGGCGGGGCCGCGGCGGTCAGCAGCAGCCGCCCGCCCTCGGCCTGCATCAGGTTGTGCAGGTGAAAGAGCGCGGCCTGTGCGACGGGGCTCGCCGCCACGCGCTGCGCATCCTCGACGACGCAGGCGCCGGCGCGGACGAGGGCAGGGGCGGCCTCGTCGGTCAGGCTGGCGGCGGCGACGATCGGCGCGCCGCCCTGCGCCTCGGCCCAGATCGCGGCGAGATGCGACTTGCCCGCGCCCTCGGGCCCGATCAGCAGCATCCGCCCCGAGGGCCAGGCCTCGGGCGCATCAAGCGTCGCGAGCGCGAGCGCGTTCGCGGGGGCGACGAAGAAATCGTCGCGGCCCCGTGCAGAGCGCACGGGCAGGTCGAGGATCAACTGGCGGATCATCTCAGGCGCCTTCCGTTTCGTCGGCGAGGGTCGCGGGCTGGTCTTGCAGCGCCTCGAGCCCCCGGTAGAGCCGGCCCTCCAGATACCGATCAAGCGCGAAACGGGCAAGCACCCCGATCACCGCGGCGACCGGCACCGCGACCAGCATGCCGACAAAGCCGAAGAGCGTGCCGAAGGCAGAGAGCGCGAAGATCAGCCACAGCGGGTGCAGCCCGACTGACGAGCCGACGAGGCGCGGGGTGATCACGTTGCCTTCGAGGAACTGGCCGGCGACGAAGATCCCGGCGATGATGCCGATCGACATCCAGTCGCCCCAGAACTGGTAAAGCGCCAGCCCGATCGACAGCACGCCACCGATCACCGCGCCGACATAGGGAATGAAGGTCAGCCCGCCGGCGATCGCCCCGGCGATCAGGCCGAAGTTCAGCCCCGCAAGCATCAGCGCGATGGCATAGAAGCTGCCGAGGATCACACAGACCGAGACCTGCCCGCGCACGAAGCCCGACAGCACCTTGTCGATCTGCCGCGCGATGGCGCGGACCTGCGGGGCATGGTCGCGCGGCAGCCAGCCGTCCACCTTGGCCACCATCCGGTCCCAGTCGAGCAGCATGTAGAAGGCGACGACCGGCACGACGACGATGAAGACGACGAAGTTCACCACGCTCATCGCCGAGCTGAGCACGGTTTGTGCGAGCTCGCCGCCGCGCGCCTTCACCGCCTCGCCGAGCGACAAGAGCGTCTCGTTCACCACCGAACCGGGTTCCATCATCGACGGGAAGCGGGCGGTGAGAAATTCCTGCAGGTGCAGCGCCATCTCGGGCGCGGTGGCGACGAGCTGGCTGAGCTGGCGCACCAGCATCGGGATGACGGCAAGGCCGATCACCACGAAGACGAGGGTGGCAACGAGGGCGATGGTGGCGGTGGCAAGCGCCCGCGACAGGCCCATCCGCTCGAGCCGGTCGGCGAGCGGGTCAAGGAAATAGGCGATCGCGCCGCCCACCAGAAAGGGCAGGATCACCGCGCCAAGCCACCACAGCGCGGCGAAGAAGATCACCGCGGCGATGCCCCAGTACGTCAGTTGCGCGCGTGCGGGCAAGGTCATGGCTCCTCCGGTCGGGCAGTCCCTCTCAGATTGCCGTTCCGGCGCGGATTTTCAAGCCCGTGCCGCGCTGCGGCGTCAGGACAGGCGCTCGATCGCCATCGCCGTGGCCTCGCCGCCGCCGATGCACAGAGAGGCGACGCCGCGGGCAAGGCCGTGGGTTTCAAGCGCCGCAAGCAGCGTCACCAGCACCCGCGCCCCCGAGGCGCCGATCGGATGGCCGAGCGCGCAGGCCCCGCCATGCACGTTGACCTTGTCATGCGGCAGGTCGAGATCGCGCATCGCCGCCATGGCAACGACGGCGAAGGCCTCGTTCACCTCGAAGAGGTCGACATCGCGCAGATCCCAGCCGGTCTTCTGCGCGAGCTTGCGCATCGCGCCGATCGGCGCGGTCGGGAACAGGTTCGGCCGGTCGGCATGGGTGATGTGGCCGACGATGCGCGCGCGCGGGCGCAGACCGCGCCGCTCCGCCTCGGAGGCGCGCATCAGCAGCAGCGCCGCCGCCCCGTCGGAAATCGACGAGCTGTTCGCCGCGGTGACCGTGCCGCCCGGGCGGAAGGCGGGCTTCAGCCCGGCGATCTTGTCGGGCCGGGCCTTGCCGGGCTGTTCGTCGGTGTCGATCCGCGCCTCGGTCCGGCCCTGTTTCACCGTGACCGGGGCGATCTCGCCCGCGAAGCGGCCCTCGCGGATCGCCGCCTGCGCACGGGCCAGCGAGGCGAGCGCGAAGGCGTCCTGCGCCTCGCGGCTGAACTGATAGGCCTCGGCGCACTCCTCGGCGAAGGTGCCCATCAGGCGGCCGCGGTCATAGGCATCCTCGAGCCCGTCGAGGAACATGTGGTCAAGGACCGCGCCATGGCCCATGCGCAGCCCGCCGCGCGCCTGCGGCAGCAGATAGGGGGCGTTCGACATGCTCTCCATGCCGCCCGCGACGACGATCTCCGCCCCGCCGGCGACGATCTGGTCATGGGCCAGCATCGCGGCCTTCATCCCCGAGCCGCACATCTTGTTCACTGTGGTCGCGCCGGCGCCGAGCGGCAGCCCGGCGGTGAGTGCCGCCTGCCGCGCCGGAGCCTGGCCCTGGCCCGCGGGCAGGACGCAGCCCATCACCACCTCCTCGACCGCCTCCGGGGCAAGCCCCGCGCCGGCCAGCGCCGCGGCAATCGCCGCTGCGCCCAGCTCGGCGGCGGTGGCGCCCGACAGGTCGCCCTGGAACCCGCCCATCGGCGTGCGCGCCGCACCGACGATCACGATCGGATCGCGCTCCATCCCTGCGGCGCCGCTCATTTCGGCGCCATCCGCAGCGCGCCGTCGAGGCGAATCACCTCGCCGTTCAGCATCCGGTTCTCGCAGATGTGGCGCACCAGTGCCGCATATTCCGCGGGCAGGCCAAGCCGGGCCGGGAAGGGCACCGAGGCGCCAAGGCTCGCCTGCACCTCCTCGGGCAGCCCGGCCATCATCGGCGTGCGGAAGATGCCCGGCGCGATGGTGACGACACGGATGCCGCTGCGGGCCAGCTCGCGCGCCGCGGGCAGGGTCAGCGCCGCGACGCCACCCTTCGAGGCGGCATAGGCGGCCTGGCCGATCTGCCCGTCGAAGGCCGCGATCGAGGCGGTGTTGACGATCACCCCGCGCTCGCCATCCTCGCCCGCGGGGTTGCCGGCCATCGCGGCGGCAGCCAGACGCATCATGTTGAAGGTGCCGATCAGGTTCACCCGGATCGCGCGCTCGAAACTTTCCAGCGCATGCGGGCCCTCGCGGCCGAGGATCTTCTCGCCCGGGGCGATGCCGGCGCAGTTTACCAGCGCATCGACCCGCCCGAAGGCGTCGCGTGCCGCCACAAGAGCCGCCGTCCCCTCGGCCTCGCTCGTCACGTCGGTGCGCTGGAACCGCGCGGCATCGCCCAGCTCCGCTGCGCTCGCTGCCCCCGCCTCGGCGTTGACATCGAGCAGGACGGCCCTCCCGCCGCCTGAAACCACCATTTGCGCCACCGCGGCGCCGAGCCCCGAGCCCGCGCCGGTGATCAGGAACACCCGACCCTCGATCTGCATTGTCTCCTCCCTCTCGTGGCCGGGGCGCCGCAGCGCACCGGGCCGGGGACAGGATCGCGCGGCACGAGGGTTGCAGACAATGACATTGCGGATCACATTGCGTGATCGGAAATGCCATGATACGCGAAAGGGGGCGGAGGCGATGGAACGGCGGATGATCGCGCCCGGCTTTGTCGAGGATGCGCTCGCCTGCCTTGCCGCGCAGGGGATCGAGGCGGGGCCATTGCTGCGCAAGGTCGGGCTGCCCGCGGTGGTGGCAGATCCGATCACCGGGGCCGAGTTCGGTGCGCTCTGGCTCGCCATGGCCGAGGCCGCGCGCGACGAGTTCTTCGGCCTCGGCGCGCGGCCGATGCGGCCGGGCAGTTTCGCGCTGATGTGTCAGGCGGCGCTGCACACCGGCACGCTCGGCCATGCGCTGCGCCGGGCGCTGCGGTTTCTGAACGTGGTGCTCGACGAGCCGCAGGGCCGGCTTGTCGTGCACGGCACCGAGGCCGAGGTGGTGCTGTCCTCGGCCGCGCCGCGCAGCGCCTTCGCCTATCGCACCTATTGGCTGATCCTGCTCGGCCTTGCCTGCTGGCTGATCGGCCGGCGCATCCCGCTGCGGCAGGTGGAATTCGCCTGTCCGGCGCCGGCGCATCGGGTCGATTACCGGCTGTTCTTCGGTGCGCCGGTGCATTTCGACCGCAAGGCGAGCCGGCTGCGCTTTGACGCGGCTTACCTTGCGCTGCCGGTGATCCGCTCGGAACGTGCGCTGAAGGTGTTCCTGCGCGGGGCGCCGGCGAACCTGCTGGTGCGCTATCGCCACGATGCGGGGCTGGCGGCGCGGCTGCGGGCCGAGTTGCGCGCCGCGCCGCCCGGGCAATGGCCGGGGGTCGAGGAGGTGGCGGCGCGCTTCGGCCTGTCGCCCGCGACGCTGCGTCGCCATCTGCGCGCCGAGGGGCAGGGCTTTGCCGCGATCCGCGACGAGGTGCGTGCCGTCGCGGCGCAGCGGCTGTTGCGCGAGAGCGCCCGCCCCGTCGCCGCAATCGCGGCCGATCTGGGCTATAGCGAACCGGCGGCCTTCCACCGTGCCTTTCGCAAATGGACCGGGCTCAGCCCCGGCGCCTTCCGCGCCACTGCGGCCACAGGTTAGCGGCCACAGGCTAGCGGTTGCGGGCGGCGCGCAGCGTGGCCGAGGGCGTCTCGCCGAAGCGCGCGGCATAGCCGGTGGAAAAGCGCCCCAGATGCACGAAGCCCCATTTCATTGCGACCGCGGTGACGGTGGTGTCCTCGGCCGCCGCCCGCAGCTCGCGCCGCGCGCCGTCGAAGCGCTGCCGGCGCAGCCAGTCGACCGGGCCGAGGCCCACGCTTTGGGTGAAGGCGCGGCGCAACTCGGCCACCGGCACGCCGAGCTCGCGCGCGAGCACCGTCACCGAAGGGGTTTCCAGCTCGCCCCGCCGCAGCAGCGTCTCGGCACGGCGAAACAGCCGGTAGTCGTGCCGCGCCGGTGCGCCGTGGAAGGCCGCACCGAAGCGGGCGCGCTGCCACAGCTTGCCGAGGTTGTAGAAGGCAAGCTCGGGGATCAGCGCCGAGACCGCCCCGGGCGCGTCGAGCAGCATCACGAACCACTCGGCCAGCGCGCGCATCTCGGCGGCCTCGGGCAGCGCGAGGAAGGCCGCATCCAGCGCCATCCGCGCCGCGGGCACGCCCTGATCGGCGGCGAAGGCCTCGGCATCGGCCTCGACCATCAGGATCTCGGTGCCGGCCGGCAGTTCCGCCAGATGCTCCTCGCCGCCGCGGATGAAGCCGGTGAGCCCGCCGGCGCAGGCCTCGGCGTTGAAGCGCCAGGGCGCGGGAGCGGCGAGCGCCTGCACGAAGATCACCTTGCCCTCGGGCGGCGCCGTGCTCTGCTCGACGCCGATTTCGAGCCGCTCGCGCCAGATCGTCAGCCCGGGCAGGGAAAGCCGGTCGATCGCGCCGCGATAGGTGCCGGGCTCGCTTTGCACATAGCGCTGTGACCAGCCGTCCAGACCGCGCTCCTGCTCGGCGCTGTCGCGGAAGGTCTGCACGCTGCGGCTGGCGGGAATCGGCTCCATGGCGGCACCGGGGGTGAGGGGACGGGGACCTCTCCATCGCCGGGCCGTGGCCGGACCGTGTAAAGATGTCGCACCCCGGCGCGGGGGCGGAAACCGGCGCCGCCCGGAATTTGGGCGCCCCCGCGCCGCCTCTGCGCGATTCGCGACCGGGACCCGGTTCGGCGCGTCGGAAGCGGTTTTCGAATCGCCCGGATATTGGGCGAAAATACCCGGCGCGGGTGGATAGCGGGGAAAGCGCGGCCGCCGCTAGCCTGATCACGGGACCTTCATGGAAGGAGAGAAACCGTGACCGAAACGCCCCAAGCCCGCCGCCGCCTGCGGCCCCTTGCGCTGGCCCTGCCGCTGGCGCTGAGCCTTGCGCCCGCGCTTCATGCCGAGGATTTCGTGCCCGAGGTGGTGACCGCGAAGGAGACCATCGACCCCGGCGCGAATGTCTTCGTGTCGCAGCAGCAATGGATCGGCGCGGGCTCGATCGCGGTCTTCGATCAGGCGACGCTGACGCTGAAGGCGCTGCTGCCGACGGGCTCGATGCACCAGATGGTGATTTCGGCAGATGGCAAGAGAGCCTTCGCGCAATCCTCCTTCCCGAAGCGGATCACCTATGGTCCGAACGAGATGGTGCTGACCTCCTATGACGTGACCACCGCCAAGGTCGGGCCCGAGGTGGTGCTGCCGCCGAAGGCGGCGATGGCGCTCGGCTATACGCCGCTGCTGCGGCAGACCGGCGACGGGAAGTTCGTGCTGGTGCAGAACGCCACCCCGGCCTCCTCGATCACCGTCGTCGACCCGGCGGCGGGCACGGTGGCGCAGGAGATCCCGACGCCCGGCTGCTGGGCGATCTTCGCCGCTCCGACCGGCGCGGCCTTCTCGACGATCTGCGGCGACGGCACCTTCGCCACCTATGCGCTGTCGGCCGATGGCAAGAGCGCCGAGAAGGCGGTGAGCAAGCCGGTCTTCGACCCGGAAAAGGACCCGATCTTCATCGAGGGCGCGCGGGTCGGTGACATGCTTTATTTCGTCACCTATTCGGGCAAGCTGATCGGGCTGAAGGACAGCGGCGCGGCGATCGAGAAGGTGTCGGAAACCGATCTCGTCGCCAGCGTCGCGGGCGGCTGGGCGCCGGGCGGCTACGAGTTGCTGGGGGCGAACCCGGCCAAGGGCGTGCTCTTCCTGTCGATGCACCCGGACGCCAAGGATGGCAGCCACAAGGCGGCCTCGAAGGAGGTCTGGGCGATCGAGCTGGCCAGTGGCAAGGTGCTCGCGCGCTCCGAGGCCGAGGGGCTGACCTCGCTTGCCGTCACCCCGGGGGCGACGCCGCTCGTCTTCGGCACCTCGGAAGAGGGCAAGCTCTTCAAGTTCACCGTGGGCGACGACTTCAAGCTGACCAAGGCGGGCGAGGCGGGGCTCGCGGGCTTTGCCATGCAGCTCGCGGTGGTCGAATGAGCGGCGCCGGGATCGAGGCGGCCGGGATCGGGGCGCTGGCCTCGGCGGCGGTCGCGGCCTTTGCGGCGTTCCTCTTTGCCCGGGCGGCGCTGCACAAGGCGTGGGATTTCACCGCCTTCACCGGCTTCGTGCAGGACTATCGGCTGCTGCCCGAGGCGCTGGTGCGCCTTGCCGCGGCGGCGCTGCTGCTGGCCGAGGGGCTTGTGGTTGCGGCGATGCTGATCCCCGGCGCGCGCGCCTTCGGGCTGGTGCTCGGGGCGGGGCTGCTGCTTGGCTATGGCATCGCGATGGCGGTGAATGTCGCGCGCGGCCGGCGCCACATCGAATGCGGCTGCGGTGGCGCGGTGCAGCCGGTGACCCCGGCGCTGCTCGCCCGCAACGCCGTGCTGGCGCTCCTGCTGATCGCGGGCGCGCTTGCCCCCGCCGCCCCCCTCGGGCTTGCCGAAGCCGCCGCGGCCATCGCCGCGGGGCTGATCGCCTTCGCCGGCTATCTGATGGCCGACCAGCTTCTCTCGAACGCCGCCTATCTGGTGCGGCGCGAACAAGGAACCCTGCAATGACTGCCCTGACCTTTCTCGTGGCCGTGCTTTTCGCGATGGTGATCGCGCTGACCGTGGCCGTCTTCGCGCTTGCCCGGCAGGTGGGCGTGCTGTTCGAGCGGATCGCCCCGATGGGGGCGCTGGTGAACGACTCGGGGCCGCAGATCGGCGCTGCCTCGCCGCGCTTCACGCTGCCCTCGCTGACCGCGACCGGACCCGTCACCATCGGCCCGCGCGAGGGGCGCGCGACGCTTGTCTTCTTCCTCTCGCCCACGTGCCCGGTGTGCAAGAAGCTGCTGCCGATCCTGAAATCGGCGCGCAGCGGCGAGGCCGGCTGGCTGGACATCGTGCTGGCCTCGGACGGCGACGAGGCGAAGCTCGCGCGCTTCATCGGCACCGCCGATCTCGCGGCCTTCCCCTTCGTCAACTCGACCGAGCTCGGCCTTGCCTATCGCGTCTCGCGTCTGCCCTTCGCGGTGCTGATCGCGCCCGATGGGACGATCCGCTCGAAGGGGCTGATCAACTCGCGCGAGCAGCTCGACAGCCTGTTCAACGCCCACGAGATGGGGGTCGACTCGATCCAGTCCTGGCTCGACCGCCCCGCAATCACCGCCTGAGGAGAGACCATGAGCATTTTCGACAAGATCACCGACTGGATGGACCGCATGACCGAGGTCTCGGTGCGCGGCGTGGCCTCCACCACCGGGCGACGCAGCTTCCTTGCCAGGGCCGGGCTTGGCCTCGTGGGTGCGGCGGTGATGCCGGTGCTGCCCTTCGACCGCACCTTCGGTGGCTCGGGCGGCATGGCGCTGGCCGCGACGGCGGATGGCGACGAGTTCAGCTGCGACTACTGGCGCTATTGCGCGCTCGACGGCAACCTGTGCAACAGCTGTGGCGGCACGCTGACGCAATGCCCGCCGGGCTCCGAGGTGTCGAAGGTGAGCTGGGTCGGCACCTGCCGCAACCCGACCGACGGCAAGGACTACCTTGTCAGCTACAACGACTGCTGCGGCCGGGCGGAATGCGACAACGCTCCGTTCTGCAACGCGAACCAGGGCGAGCGGCCCGGCTATCGCATGGGCCTGCACAACGACATCAACTGGTGCATGGCGAACGCGAGCCAGGGCTATCACTGCACGGTCGCGGTGCTGGTGGGGATCGCCGAATGATCCTGCGGGCAACGATCGCGGGGGCCGTTCTGGCCCTCGCTCCCCTGACCCCGGCGCTTGCGGCCGACGGCGCGGCGGTCTTTGCCGATGTCTGCACCGCCTGCCATGGCGCAAACGGTGTCGGCACCCCCGGGCTGGCGCCGCCGCTCGCCGATCCGCCGCTGTGGGACCGGCTGGGCGAGCGGGCGCCGGCCTTCCTCTCGGGCGTGCTGATCTCGGGGCTGTCGGGCACGCTGATGTCGCAGGGCGTGGGCTATTACGGCCTCGTCATGCCGAGCCAGCGCGACCTGAGTGACGCAGAACTGGCGGCGGTGGCAAGCTATGTGCTCGGCACCATCGCCGGCACCGGGATGCAGGTCACGGTGGACGAGATCACGGCCGCGCGCGCCGCGGCCCCCGGGCACAAGGCGCTGATGGAGATGCGGGGAGGCGGGATGTGAGACGGACGCTTGCGGCACTGATCCTGTGCCTTGCCGCCGGGCAGGCGGGGGCCGGGGGCTATACGGCGCGCACCAATTACATGCTGCGCTGCACCGGCTGCCATGGCCTTGACGGCGCCGGCAGCGAACAGGCCGGCATCCCCGACTTCCGCGGCTATGTCGGCTCTTTCGCGCGCACGGAAACCGGGCGCACCTATCTGATGCATGTGCCCGGCGTGGTGAACTCCTCGCTCTCGGATGGCGAGATCGCGGCGGTGATGAACTATGTGATGGAGAGCTATGCCGGCGCCTCGAAGGCGGCCGATGCGGCGCCCTTCACCCCCGAGGAGGTGGCGGTGCTGCGCGCGGTGCCGGTGGCCGATGTCGTGGCGCTGCGCCGCGAGGTGGTTGCGGGCTGCACGCAGGCGGGCTGGCCGGTTGCGGGCTACCCCTGGCCCTGAGCCGGCGCGCCCCGCAACGCAAAAGGCCCCCGGGCAGTGCCGGGGGCCTTTGTCGTTTTCGGTTCGCGCTCAGGCTCAGAGCTTGCCGGCGCGCTGCTGGATCATCATGAAGGTGTCGTAGTTGTAATCCGCCACCTGCGCCCAGAGGTAATGCTCGGCGCGGAAGTCCTTGATCGAGCCCCAGATCTTCTTGAACATCGGGTTCGTGGCTTCCATCTCGGCATAGACCTCGTTCGCCGCGTCGAAGCAGGCCGAGAGGATCTCCTGCGAGAACGGCCGCAGCTGCGCGCCATTCGCGATCAGCGATTTCAGCGCCTTCGGGTTCTTCCAGTCGTATTTCTGCAGCATGTCGGCGTCGGTCGCCTGGCAGGCCGTGTGCAGCAGCGACTGATAGACCTTCGGCAGGCCCTCGTAGGCGGCCTTGTTGAACATGAAATGGACGGTCGGGCCGCCTTCCCACCAGCCAGGATAGTAGTAGTAGGGCGCGACCTTGTAGAAGCCGAGCTTCTCGTCGTCATAGGGGCCGACCCATTCGGTGCCGTCGATCGTGCCCTTCTCGAGCGCCGGGTAGATGTCGCCGCCGGCGATCTGCTGCGGCACCACGCCAAGGCGCTCCATCACCTTGCCGGCGAAGCCGCCGACGCGCATCTTCAGCCCCTTCATGTCGGCGACGGTGTTGATTTCCTTGCGGAACCAGCCGCCCATCTGCGCGCCGGTATTGCCGCCCGGCAGCGCGAAGAGGCCCTGCGTCGCCATGAACTCGTTGTACAGGTCGATGCCGCCGCCATGATACTGCCAGGCGTTCATGCCGCGCGCGTTGAGCGCGAAGGGCACGTCGGCGGCCAGCGCCCAGGTCGGATCCTTGCCCCAGTAGTAATAGGCGACGGTGTGGCAGGCCTCGACCGTGCCGGCAGCGGCGGCATCGGCCGCCTGCAGCCCGCCGACGATCTCGCCCGCGGCGAAGACCTGGATCTGGAAATTGCCGTCGGTCGCTTCCGAAAGCATCTGCGACAGCACCTCGGCCGCGCCGTAGATGGTGTCGAGCGATTTCGGGAAGGACGAGGTCAGCCGCCAGGTCACTTTCGGCATCGACTGCGCGAGGGCGGGGGCGGCAAGGGTGGCGGCCGCGCCACCGAGCGTGCCGCCAACCGCGGCCTTGGTCAGAAATGAACGACGATCCATGAAACTCCTCCCGGGTGTCCGTTCCGCCCTCCGGTCCGTTTCCGGCTCCTCTCCGGAAGGGCTTGCGGTGGTCACTTTACTTGACCGCGTGAGGCTGTCCAGTCTGGCGATGCGCGCGCAGCGCGAAATCCGCAAGAAAGTTTCGTGACCGCCCAAAGACGCCGCCCCGGCGCGGCAGGGGCCGGCACCGGGGCGGTGGATTTCCTCGGGCATCTGCCGCAAGTGCCGGCAGATGCTGCATCTTTCAGCGCTCAGAGCTTGCCGTTGCGCTGCTGGATCATCATGAAGGTGTCGTAGTTGTATTCCGCCACCTGTGCCCAGAGGTAATGCTCGGCGCGGAAGCCTTTGATCGAGCCCCAGATCTTCGCGAAGGTGGGGTTCGAGGCCTCGAGCTCGGCATAGGTCTCGTTGGCGGTGTTGAAGCAGGCCTCGAGGATCTCGGCCGAGAACGGGCGCAGCTGCGTGCCCTCGGCGATCAGCTTCTTCAGCGCCGTCGGGTTCAGATAGTCATACTGCTGCAGCATGTTGGCATCTACGCCCTGGGCGACCGAGCGCAGCAGCGACTGATAGTTCTTCGGCAGCTCGTTCCACTTGTCGAGGTTGATCATGAAGTGGACGGTCGGGCCGCCTTCCCACCAGCCGGGGTAGTAGTAGTAGGGCGCGACCTTCACGAAGCCGAGCTTCTCGTCGTCATAGGGGCCGACGAATTCGGTGGCGTCGATCGTGCCCTTCTCGAGCGCGGCATAGATGTCGCCGCCGGCGATCTGCTGCGGCACCACGCCGAGCTTCGCCATCACCTGACCGGCGAAGCCGCCGATCCGCATCTTCAGCCCCTTCAGATCCTCGAGCGTGTTGATTTCCTTGCGGAACCAGCCGCCCATCTGGACGCCCGTGTTGCCGCCCGGGAAGCCGATCAGCCCCTGCTGCGCGAGGAACTCGTTATAGAGCTCGATGCCGCCGCCGAAGTAGTGCCATGCATTCATGCCGCGCGCCGACAGGCCGAAGGGAACGGCCGAGCCGAGCGCCCAGGCCGGGTCCTTGCCCCAGTAGTAATAGCCCACCGTATGCGCCATCTCGACGGTGCCAGACTGCACGGCATCGGCCGCCTGCAGACCGCCGACGAGCTCGCCCGCGGCGAAGGACTGGATCTCGAAGTTGCCGTCGGTCGCCTCGGCGATGCGTTTGCCGAGCGCCTCGGTGTTGCCATAGAGCGTGTCGAGCGATTTCGGGAAGGACGAGGTCATCCGCCAGGTGATCTTCGGGTTCGACTGCGCGATCGCGGGGGCAGCAAGGCCGGCCGCGGCGCCGCCGATGGTGCCGCCGATCGCGGCTTTGGTCAGGAAGGAACGGCGATCCATCTGGATCCTCATGTGCAAATTCGGTGTGTCAGCGCTGCGGAAGGGCCGGGAGGCCCCGTGCGGCGGCGCGAACCTGTCAGGTTGGGGCGACCGAGTCCAGAGCGGGGGATTAAGATTTTTCGCAAAACGCGCAATAAAATGTCAAAAACACCCCTGTTGCGCGCAAGAGTCGCAGCGTCAGCCGCGGCTGTCGGGCAACTGGATGCGGGCGACCTGCTCGGCGATCGGGTCGACGGAGAGCGGGTGGGTCTCGCCGCTGTGGTCCTCGGGCGCGCCGATGTCCTGCCAGCGGCCGCCCTTGTAGATCTCGAGCGCGCCGAAATTCGCCTTGTAGCCCATCTTGCGCGAGCCCGGCACCCAGTAGCCGAGATAGACATAGGGCAGGCCGGCGCGACGCGCGATGTCGACATGATCGAGGATCAGGAAGGTGCCGAGGCTGTCCTCGTGCCGGTCCGGGTCGTAGAAGCTGTAGACCATGCTCACCCCGTCATCGAGCACGTCGGTCAGGCACACCGCAGCAAGCGCGCGGGTCGAGCCGGGCGAGGCCTCGGTCTCGCGGTATTCGACGACGCGCGACTTCACCGGCGTCTCCTCGATCATCGCGGCGAATTCGAAGATGTCCATGTCGGCCATGCCGCCATCGGCGTGGCGCGCGTCGAGATAGCGGCGGAAGAGGGCGAACTGCTCCTCGGTGGCCCAGGGGCTGGTGGCGGTGCGCTTCAGGTGTGCGTTGCGCTTCAGCACCCGGCGCTGGGTGCGGCTGGGCTCGAAATCCGCCACCCGGATACGGGCCGAGAGGCAGGCCGTGCAATCGGCGCAGGAGGGGCGGTAAAGCACATTCTGCGAGCGCCGGAAGCCCTGGCGCGAGAGCGCGTTGTTCAGCTTTTCCGCCCCCTCGCCCTGCAGCGCGGTGAACAGCTTGCGCTCCGAACGCCCGTCCAGATAGGGACAGGGCTGCGGCGCGGTCACGTAGAACTGCGGTGCAAGCGGAAGCGAATGGCGCATTTCGACAGCTGTGATGGGGTTGAGGTGGCGGGGCTGGGCATCAGGTCCCTGGCAATCTGCGGGCAGGCTAGCAAGATCGATCCTCGCCGCCAAGCCTTTCATGCCATTGCAGATATGCGAAACCCCGCCTTTTTCAAGGCGGGGCGGCAGGAAGGGGCAGGTTGCGCGTTTCGCGATCAGCTGCGGGGCGCCTCGGGGGCGTCGGTCCCGGCCGGCGCGGTGTCGGGCATCGCGGCGGCGGCGCGGGCGCGCTCGTCCATGTACTGGTCGAACTCGGCCTTGTCGCGGGCCTCACGCAGGCGGGCAAGGAAGGCCTCGAATGCGTCCTGTTCGCGCTCGAGCCGGGCCAGCGTGTCGGCCTTGTAGGCGTCGAAGGCGCGGTTGCCGGTCGGACGGCTGGCGTGGAAATGCATCCGCGGCGCGCAGGCGGCAAAGCGCTCGGCATTGCGCCGGCAGCCGCGGCCGAAGCGGCCGGTGATCAGGATGAAGCCGAGCACGAGCAGGCCGAGGGGGCCGGCGAAGATGAAGGCGCCGATCATGACCACGATCCACGAGATCGGGCCGCGCTCGTCGAGCCAGTTCAGCGTGCGCGCGATCCAGCCCGGGCGGGCGGGAACGTCGGTATAGGCGTAGGCGGACATGGGAACCTCCGGGTTGGGGATGTGAATGCCTTTCACATTCCGGAAGATGGGAGACCCTGCGCCGCCGGTCAAGGGATGATGTAAAAGTTTTTCACATCATCCTGCCGCCCGCCCCCGATCCGGTCATTCGGTGAAGTCGGCGGGCTCGGCGCCGGTGATCCGCAACAGCTCGGCCGGGGCGATCGAGAAGATGTGGCGCGGTGTGCCGGCGGCGGCCCAGATCAGATCGAACTCGGCCAGCCGCGGATCCCAGAACAGCCGCACCGGTTTCAGATGGCCGACGGGCGAGACCCCGCCGATGGCAAAGCCGGTCTCGGCGCGGATCAGATCGGCATCGGCCTTGCCGAGCGGCTGGCCGGCGACGGCGCTGGCCTTCGCGGCGCTGACCCGGTTGCCGCCGGCGGTCAGGAACAGCACGACATGGCCGCTGTCCTCGCCGCGGAAGATGATCGATTTCGCGATCTGGTCGACGGCGCAGCCCGCGGCCTCGGCCGCCTCGGCGGCGGTGCGGGCCTGGCCCACCTCGCGGATCTCGACCGCGGCCCCGGCGGCGGCCAGTGCTGCCTCGACCCGTTTCAGCGACTTGCTCATTTCGCGCTCCTTCGTCCTTGCTCCCCCGGGTCTAGCGCCCGGGGCCGTGACAGGGAAGGGCATTGACCGGCGCGGCCGCAAGGCTAGTTTGCCGCCATGAACTTTGCATCCCGCCTGACCCGTTGCCCCATTCCGCATGACCCCGACCGCGGCGCCGATCTGGCCGCACGCTTTCCGGGGCTCGCGCCCGAGCTGCGCGCGCTGATCGCCGGCACCGCGGGCTGTTCGCCCTATCTCGTCGGGCTGATGGAACGCGAGGCCGACTGGCTGGCGCTGGCGCTGGCGGGGGCGCCCGAAGAGGCGCTCGAGGCCGAGCTTGCCCGCGTCGCCGCCACCCCCGGCGAGGCGCTTGGCAGCGAGCTGCGCCGGGCGAAGCGGCGCCTTGCGCTGTTGACGGCGCTGGCCGACCTCGGTGGGGTGTGGCCGCTCGAGACGGTGACCGGGGCCCTCACCCGCCTCGCCGACAGTGCCGTCGATCTGGCGATGAAGCATTTCGTCGCCGAGGAGATCCGCCGCGGCAAGATCCCCGGCGCGGGGCCCGACGACGTCGCCACCGCCGCCGGGATGGTGGCGCTCGCCATGGGCAAGATGGGGGCGGGGGAGCTGAACTATTCCTCCGATATCGACCTGATCTGCCTGTTCGACGAAATCCGCTATGACCCCGACGACCGGATGGAGGCGCGCGCGGCGCTGGTGCGGGCGACGCGGAAGATGGCGGCGCTGCTGAACGACCACACCGCCGAGGGCTATGTCTTCCGCACCGACCTGCGGCTGCGCCCCGATGCCTCGGTGACGCCGGTATGCCTGTCGATGGGGGCGGCGGAGCTTTACTATGAAGCCGAGGGCCGGACCTGGGAGCGCGCGGCCTATATCAAGGCGCGGCCCTGCGCGGGCGACCTTGCGGCGGGCGCGCGGTTCCTCGAGACGCTGACCCCCTTCGTCTGGCGCAAGCACCTCGACTTCGCCGCGATCCAGGACGCCTATGACATGCGGTTGCGGATCCGCGAGCACAAGGGGCTGCAGGGGCCGCTGACGATCCCCGGCCACAACATGAAGCTCGGCCAGGGCGGCATCCGTGAGATCGAGTTCTTCACCCAGACCCGGCAGCTGATCGCCGGCGGGCGCGACCCCTCGCTGCGCGAGCGCACCACGGTGGGCGGGCTGGCGCGGCTTGCCGCGCAGGGCTGGGTGCCCGAGACGGTGGCGCAGGAGCTCACCGACATCTACCGCGCGCACCGCGAGGTCGAGCACCGGGTGCAGATGGTGAACGACGCCCAGACCCACCTGTTGCCGACCTCGGCCGAGGGGCTCGACCGCATCGCGCGGATGATGGGCGAGATCGACACCGCGGCCTGGGAGGCGGGCCTGCGGGCGCGGCTCGAGCGGGTCGAGACGCTGACCGGCGCCTTCTTCGCGCCGTCGGAATGCGAGGACCGGCCGGATCTCTCGCCCGCCTCCGAGGCGCTGGTCGAGGGCTGGCGCGGCTATCCCGCGCTGCGCTCGGACCGGGCGCAGGCGATCTTCCGCCGGATCGAGCCCGAGATCCTGAAGCGGATGACGCGGGCCGCGAACCCCGAGGAGGCGCTGCGCCAGTTCGACGGCTTCCTCGCGCGGCTGCCGGCCGGGGTGCAGCTGTTCTCGCTCTTTGAATCGAACCCGCAGCTGATCGACCTGATCGTCGACATCTGCGCCACCGCGCCGGGGCTTGCGGCCCATCTGTCGCGCAATGCGGGGGTGCTCGACGCGGTGATCGGCGGCTCGTTCTTCGCGCCGTGGCCCGGTGCCGAGGCGCTGCGGGCGGGGCTGGCGGCGGAGCTGGCGGCGGCGCCCGATTACGAGAAGGCGCTTGATGCGGCGCGCCGCTGGGCGAAGGAATGGCGCTTCCGCGTCGGCGTGCATCACCTGCGCGGCCTTGTCGACGCGGCCGAGGCGGCTAAGCATTATGCCGATGTCGCGGGGGCTGCGGTCGCCGCGCTCTGGCCGGTGGTGGTGGCCGAATTCGCGCGCAAGCACGGGGCGCAGCCCGGTCGTGGCGCGGTGGTGCTGGGCATGGGCTCGCTGGGTGCCGAGCGGCTGAACGCGGCCTCCGACCTCGATCTGATCGTGATCTATGACGCGGGCGGCGAGGAGGCCTCGTCAGGCCCGAAGCCCTTGCCGGCGCGCACCTATTTCGCCCGGCTGACGCAGGCCTTCATCACCGCGCTGACCGCGCCGATGCCGGAGGGGCGGCTCTATGAGGTCGACATGCGGCTGCGGCCCTCGGGCAAGCAGGGGCCGGTCGCGGTGTCGCTGCAGAGCTTCCAGACCTATCAGATGGAAGAGGCCTGGACCTGGGAGCACCTCGCGCTGACGCGGGCGCGGGCGCTGGTGGGCGACCCGGATCTCGCCGACGAGATCGAGGCGGTGCGGCGCATCGTCTTGCGCGCGAAGGGCAGCGAGGCGCGGGTGGTGCCGGATCTGGCCGAGATGCGGGCGCGGATCTTTGCCGCCAAGGCCCCCGATGGCGACTGGGAGGCGAAGATCGGCCCCGGCCGGCTGCAGGACATCGAACTGCTGGCGCAAAGTTTCGCGCTGCGCGCGGGGGACCCGGCCCGGCGGGTCGAGGCGCAGCTGCGCGCGGGCCCGCGCGCCGGGCTGATCGCCAAGGCGGACGCCGAGGCGCTGGCCTCGGCCTATCGCTTCCTGTGGCGGTTGCAGGCGGGGGGGCGGCTGCTCACTGACCGGCCGCTCGAGATGGAGACGATCGGCGAGGGCGGGCGGGCGTTCCTGCTGCGCGAGGCGGACGCGCCCGACCTCGATGCACTTGCCGCCCGGCTGGCCCGCACCACCGACGAGGCCGCCGCGATCATCGAACGCGCGCTGGCCTGAGGGCGGCTCAGCGCGGCAGGGCCGCCGCCTCGCGCGCGAGCGCCTCGATCCCGGCCCAGTCCCCTGCCCGCACCTTCGCGTCGGGGGCGACCCAGCTGCCGCCGGCGCAGGCGACGTTCTTCAGCGCAAGATAGTCGGGCGCATTCGAAAGGCTGACTCCGCCGGTCGGGCAGAAGCTCACCTGCGGCAGCGGCCCGCCAAGCGCCCGGATCGCCGCCGCCCCGCCCGAGGTGCCGGCGGGGAAGAACTTGAGCATGTCATAGCCCCATTCCATCGCCCGCATCACCTCCGACGCGGTGACGGCGCCGGGCAGCAGCGGCAGGCCCTCGTCCTCGCAGGCCTTCACCAGCCGCTCGGTCAGCCCGGGCGAGACGCCGAAGCGCGCGCCCGCGGCCTTCGCCGCCCTGACGTCGGCGGGGGTCAGCAGGGTGCCCGCGCCAACGACGCCGCCCTCGACATCGGCCATCGCCCGGATCGCCTCGAGCGCGCAGGGGGTGCGCAGCGTCACCTCGAGCGCAGGCAATCCGCCCGCGACGAGGGCGCGGGCGAGGGGGGCGGCATCGGCCACCTGCTGCACCACGATCACCGGGATGATCGGGGCAAGCGCGCAGATCCCGCGCGCGGCGGCAGATTGTTCGGCAGGGGTCATCGGCGCTCTCCTTCGGCGGCCGCGCGCGGGCGGCGGGGGCGGGATGCCTCCGGCGGGAGTATTTGGGCCAGGAAAATCGGCATTTCCTTGGAAAAATACTCCCGCCGGAGGCAAGAAACTCAGACCACGACGGCGGCGCCCTCAGTGGCGGGGCCGACGTTGCGGCGGAAGGCGGCGAAGAGCTCGCGGCCGAGGCCGTGGGCGTTCTTCGTCAGATCCGCCGTCACCGGCGGCCGGGTCTCGAAGTCGGGCGCAAGGCAGGTGAGGGTGCCCGCCACCGCGTCGAGGCGGAGGAGGTCGCCGTCGCGCAGTTTCGCCAGCGGGCCGCCACAGGCTGCCTCGGGGCTGACATGGATCGCCGCCGGCACCTTGCCCGAAGCGCCCGACATCCGCCCGTCGGTGACCAGCGCGACCCTGAGGCCGCGGCCCTGCAGCACCGAGAGCGTCGGGGTGAGCGAGTGGAGTTCGGGCATGCCATTCGCCTGCGGCCCCTGAAAGCGCACGACGACGATGGTGTCGGTGGTGAACTCGCCCGCCTTGAAGGCGGCCTTCACCTCCTCCTGATCGGCAAAGACGCGCGCCGGGGCCTCGATCACGTGATACTCAGGCGCCACGGCCGAGATCTTGATCACTCCGCGGCCGAGGTTGCCCGCAAGCTGCTTGAGCCCGCCCTGCGGCTGGAACGGCGTCGCGGCGGGGCGCAGGATGCGGTCGTTGAGGCTGTCGCGTGCCCCCTCGACCCAGTCGACGCCGCCGCCCTGCAGCTTCGGCTCGCGGGTATAGGTGGCGAGCCCGTCGCCCGCCACCGTCTTCACGTCGGGGTGCAGCAGACCCGCGCCCAGAAGCTCGCGGATCAGGAACTGCAGCCCGCCCGCGGCGTGGAAATGGTTCACGTCGGCGAGCCCGTTCGGATAGACCTTGGCCATCAGCGGCACCACCGAGGAGATCTCGTCGAAATCCGCGAGGTCGAGCGCGATCCCCGCGGCGCGTGCCATCGCCGGCAGGTGCAGCACCAGGTTGGTCGAGCCACCCGTCGCCATCAGCCCGACGATGCCGTTGACGAAGGCGCGTTCGTCGAGCACCTCGGCCACCGGGCGGAAGTCGTTGCCGAGCGCGGTGATCGCGGCGGCGCGGCGCGCGGCCTGGGTGGTGAGCGCGTCGCGCAGCGGCGTGCCGGGGTTGACGAAGCTCGCCCCCGGCAGATGCAGGCCCATCACCTCCATCAGCATCTGGTTGGTGTTCGCGGTGCCGTAGAAGGTGCAGGTGCCCGGCCCGTGATAGGAGGCCATCTCGGCCGCCATCAGCGCCTCGCGCCCGACCTCGCCCGCGGCGAATTGCGCGCGGATCTTCGCCTTTTCGTCATTCGGCAGGCCCGAGGTCATCGGCCCGGCCGGCACGAAGACCGCGGGGACATGGCCGAAGGTGGCGGCAGCGATGACGAGGCCCGGCACGATCTTGTCGCACACGCCAAGATAAAGCGCCGCGTCGAAGCAGTTGTGGCTGAGTGCGACGCCCGCGGCAAGGGCGATCACGTCGCGCGAAAAGAGGCTCAGCTCCATCCCCGGCTGGCCCTGGGTGATGCCGTCGCACATCGCGGGCACGCCGCCCGCGACCTGCGCCGTGGCGCCCACGGCGGCAAGGGCCGCGCGGATCTGGCCGGGGTAGCTTTCATAGGGCTGATGCGCCGAGAGCATGTCATTATAGGCGGTGACGATGCCGATGTTCGGCGCGCGGCCCTCGGCAAGCTGCGTCTTCTGCGGGCTTGCGGCATAGGCATGGGCCTGGTTGCCGCAGCTCAGATGCGTGCGGGCGGGGCCTGCGGCGACGGCTGCGTGCACCCGGGCCATGTAGTCGTCCCGCAGCCCTTTCGATCGCGCACGCACCCGGTCGGTCACTCGGGCGATGGTGGCGTTCAGCGGCGGGCTGGTCTGGGTCATGGTGTCTTCCGTTCGGATGGGCGAGCGCGGTTTCGGCGACAGCGCCTCTGCTCTATACCGTTAGCGCTAACAAATCAACTCGTCTGGAATGTTTCAATTTTGGCGTCGGTTCCCGTGGCCGCAAGCGGCATTCCTTCAAAATACACGACAATAAGCCACATCCTGCCACAATCCGCAGCGAGTTTCAGCAGCTGAAACAAAGCTGACGGAGTATCGGGCATGAAAACGCTGCGCTTTCCCGCTGTCCTCGCCGGGCTGACGCTGCTGGCCGCCTGCGCCCAGGTCACGCCGGCGACGCGGGCCGCGACCGAGGTCACGGCACTTGACGAGATCGTGGTGAGCGGCGCCCCCGCGATGACGCAGCCGCGCTATGACGTGCGGGATGTGCGGGTCACGGTGCCGCGCACGCTCCATGTGTCCGAGGCGAACCTCTATTACCCGATCGCCGATCTCGTCTGGCGCGGCGATGCGCGCGGCGACCGCTATGCCCAGGTCACGGCGATCTTCACCGAAGCGGCGGGCCGCGCCACGGCGCAGATGCATGCGGGCCGGCCGGTCAGCGTCGACATCGAGGTGCTGCGCTTCCATGCCCTGACCGAGAAGACCCGCTACAGCGTCGGCGGCAGCTACGGGGTGAAGTTCTCGCTCACCGTGCGCGACGCGCAGACCGGCGCGCTGATCGACGGGCCGCGGGTGGTCAAGGCCGGGCATCCGGCCTCGGGCGGGCAGAAGGCGATCGACGAAGAGGCGCGCGGGCTGACCGAAAAGGTGGTGGTCACGCAGTTCCTCGACGACCTGCTGCGCGCCGAACTGGCGAAGCCCGGCGTGCCTGCCGCCGTGGCCGGGGACCGCATCTCGCTGCTCGGCCTCGGGCAGTGAGGCTTTCCTCGCGGGCCGCGGCGCGCTAGAGGGGGCGGCAACGCCCCTTTTTTCATGCGAGGCCTTCCCCATGTCCGATACTGATCTTCCGCAACCGCGTCCCGTGGTGCGGCTGCGCCCCAAGGCCGAGGCGCGTGCGATCCGCCACGGCTTCCCCTGGGTCTATGCCGATGAGCTGGTCACCGACCGGCGCACGCAGGCGCTGACCCCGGGCACCATCGCGACCCTCGAGGATGCCGAGCGCCGGCCGCTGGCCACCGTTACCGTCAATCCGAACTCGAAGATCATCGGCCGGGTGCTCGACCGCAACGCCGAGGCGGTGATCGACCGAGCCTGGATCGCGGCGCGGATCGCGCGTGCACTCGAGCTGCGCGCGCGGCTCTTCGATGCCCCCTTCTATCGCCTTGTCCATGCCGAGTCGGACGGGCTGCCCGGGGTCATCATCGACCGCTTCGGCGATGTCGCGGTGGTGCAGCCGAACGCCACCTGGTCGGAGGCGATGATCGAGGATATCGCTGCCGCGCTGACCGAGGTCACCGGCGTCACCACCATCGTCAAGAACGGCTCGGGCCGGTCACGCAGCCTCGAGGGGCTGAACGAGGAGACGGTGGTGCTGAAGGGCGCCATCGCGGGCCCGATCGAGGTGCCGATGAACGGCGCGATCTACATGGCCGACGTGCTGGGCGGGCAGAAGACCGGGCTGTTCTTCGACCAGCGCCCGAACCATGCCTTTGCCGCGCGGCTGGCAAAGGGGGCGCGGGTGCTCGACGTGTTCTCGCATGTGGGCGGCTTTGCGCTTGCCTGTCTTGCGGGCGGCGCCACCTCGGCGCTGGCGGTCGATGCCTCGGCCGCGGCGCTCGGGCTTGCCACGCGCGGCGCCGAGGCGATGGGGCAGGGTGCGCAGTTCGCAACGCGGCAGGGCGATGCCTTCGCCACGCTCGAGGCGCTGGCCGCCGAGGGCGCGCAGTTCGATCTGGTGATCTGTGACCCGCCCGCCTTCGCTCCGGCAAAGCCCGCGCTGCAGGCGGGGCTGCGCGCCTATGAGCGGGTGGCGCGTCTCGCGGCGCCGCTGGTCGCGCCGGGGGGCTTCCTGACGCTGTGCTCCTGCTCGCACGCGGCCGATCTCGATCAGTTCCGTGCTGCGTCGAGCCGCGGCATCGGGCGGGGCGGGCGGCGGCCGCAGCTTCTGCACACGGGCTATGCCGGCCCCGATCACCCGATGCTGCCGCAGCTGGCCGAATCGGGCTATCTGAAGGCGCTGTTCTTCCGGCTCGACTGATGAAGGTGCTGCTCGACGCCTGCGTGCTTTACCCGACCGTGCTGCGCGAGATCCTGATCGGCGTGGCGCGGCGCGGGCTCTACACGCCGTTGTGGTCGGCGCGCATCCTGGAAGAGTGGGCGCGCGCCGCCGCCCGGCTGGGCCCGGCAGACGAGGCGATCGCGCGCGGCGAGGTGGCGGCGCTGCGCGCGGCCTTCCCGCGCGCCGAGGTGGCGCCGAAACCCGGGCTCGAGGCGCGGCTCGTGCTGCCCGATCCGAATGACGTGCATGTGCTGGCCGCCGCGATCGCGGGCTCGGCCGATGCCATCGTGACCTTCAACGCCGTCGATTTTCCGCGCGCGACGCTGGCCGCCGAAGGGATCGAGCGGCGCGACCCGGACGGCTTCCTCTGGGCGCTGTGGTCGGACAGCCCCGCGCCCGTCGCCGAGGTGGTCGAGGCGGTGCGGGCCGAGGCCGAGCGGCTCTCGGGCGTGCCGCAGCCATTGCGGCCGCTGCTCAAGCGCGCCAAGCTGCCGCGGTTGGGCAAGGTGCTGGAGGCGTGATGCTGGGCTTCGTGACGATTGCCGAGAAGGGCGAGGCGGACCGGCTGCTGGCCGATTTCGCCGCGGGTCTTGAGGCCGCAGGGCGCCCCGTCGTCGCCATGGTCCGCGCCGAGCTGCCGGCCGCGCGCGCCTGCGAGATGGCGTTGCGGCTTTACCCCTCGGGAGAGGTCGCGCCGATCTCGCAATCGCTGGGCGCGGGCGCCGATGCCTGCACGCTCGATGCCGGCGCGCTCGAGGCGGCGGTGATGACCACCGCGGCGGCGCTTGCGGCGGCGGCTCCCGGCGCGCCGCTGATCCTGAACAAGTTCGGCAAGCAGGAAAGCGAGGGCCACGGCAGCCGCGCGCTGATCGCTGCCGCGCTCGAGGCCGGGCATCCGGTGCTGATTTCGGTGCCGCCGGCGACGCGCACGGCCTTCCTCGACTTCGCCGGCGATCTCGCGACCGAACTGGCCCCCGAGCCGCAGGCGCTCGGCGACTTTCTGGCGCAGCTCTGCGACGGATCTTTCAAACCGCTTTGACCTCGGCATCCGGGGGACTAGACTGTTGCGCAACGCGTCGCTAGAACGCGGACAGTTAGCGCTAACATCGGAGAGGTTCATGGTTTCGCGCGTCATCCCGGTGGACCCGTTCGACGTGGTGGTTTTTGGGGCCACCGGCGACCTGTCCACCCGCAAGATCCTGCCGGCGCTCTACCGGCGCTTCTATGCCGGGCAGATCCCGCCCGAGGCGCGGATCATCGGCGCCGCCCGCACCGAGCTCGATGCCGAGGGCTTCCGCGCCCTCACCCGGGCTGCGATCGCCGAACATGTCGGCGCGGCGAAGCGCGATCCGGAGCAGATCGAGGCCTTCCTGAATTGCGTCGATTACGTTCCGGTCGACGCCACCGGCACCAGCGGCTGGCAGGAGCTGAAGGCGATGATCCGGCCCGGCGTGGTGAACGCCTTCTATTTCTCGGTGGCGCCGGCGCTGTTCGGCGATCTGGCCGAGCGGCTGCACGGCCACGGCATCACCACCGACGATTCGCGCATCGTGGTGGAAAAGCCCTTCGGCCGCGACCTCGCCTCGGCGCAGGCGCTGAATGCCACGCTGGCCGCGCATTTCGACGAGCATCAGATCTACCGCATCGACCATTACCTCGGGAAGGAGACGGTGCAGAACCTGATGGCGGTGCGCTTCGCCAACATCCTGTTCGAGCCGCTGTGGAACAGCCAGTATGTCGACCATGTGCAGATCACCGTGGCCGAGACCGTGGGCGTGGGCGGGCGTGGCGGCTACTATGACCGCTCGGGCGCGATGCGCGACATGGTGCAGAACCACATGATGCAGCTTCTGTGCCTGATCGCGATGGAGCCGCCCTATCACTTCGACCCCGACGCGGTGCGCGACGAGAAGCTGAAGGTGATCCGCGCGCTGCAGCCCGCGGCGCAATCCGACATCGTGCGCGGCCAGTACCTGCCGGTGAAGGGCGATGCCGCGCGGCGCGGCTATGTCGAGGATGTCGAGAACCCCGACAGCCGTTCGGAAAGCTATATCGCGCTGAAGGTGCAGATCGCGAACTGGCGCTGGCAGGGCACGCCCTTCTATCTGCGCACCGGCAAGCGGCTGCGCGCGCGCACCTCGGAGATCGCGATCACCTTCAAGCAACCGCCGCATTCGATCTTCGACGAGGCGGATGACAGCTGGCGCGAGAACGTGCTGGTGATCCGGCTGCAGCCGAACGAGGGGATGAACCTCAAGGTGATGATCAAGGAGCCGGGCCCGGGCGGCATGCGCCTCGTGCAGGTGCCGCTCGACATGTCCTTCGCCGAGGCGCTGGGCGAGGAGGGGGCCGACATCCCCGACGCCTATGAACGCCTCATCATGGACGTGATCCGCGGCAACCAGACGCTCTTCATGCGCGGCGATGAGGTCGAGGCGGCCTGGGCCTGGACCGACCCGATCATCGCCGGCTGGGAGGCGCGGGGGGACCGGCCGCAGCCCTATGATTCGGGCTCCTCCGGGCCCGAGGACGCGCTGATGCTGATGCACCGCGACGGCCGGCGCTGGCGCGAGATCCGCGAATGACCCTCGTCGCCTATCCCGACCGCGAGATGCTGATGGTGGCGCTGGCCGACACCATCGCCTCGCAGCTGCGCGAAACCCTCGCGCGCGAGGGGCGGGCGGTGCTGAGCGTGCCGGGCGGCACCACGCCGGGGCCGGTCTTCGACATCCTCTCGGGCGTGGCGCTTGACTGGGAAAACATCTCGGTGCTGCTCAATGACGAACGCTGGGTGCCCGAGGACAGCCCGCGCTCGAACACCCGGCTGCTGCGCGAGCGGCTGCTGCGCGACCGCGCGGCCGCGGCGCAGCTGGTGCCGCTTTACGCCCCCGCGCCCCGCCCCGAGGACCGGCTTGACGAGCTTGCCGCGGGCGTCGCCGCGGTGCTGCCGATCACCGTGCTGCTGCTCGGCATGGGGGCGGATATGCACACCGCCTCGCTCTTTCCCGGCGCCGATCGGCTGGCCGAGGCGCTTGCCCCCGACGCGCCGGTGCTGATGGCCTTGTGCGCCGAGGCGGCGGGCGAGCCGCGCATCACCCTCACCGCCCCGGCCTTGCGCAGCGCGATGCACTGCCACATTCTCATCACCGGCGACGAGAAGCGTGCCGCCCTCGACCGCGCGGCACAGCTGCCCGAGGCCGAGGCCCCGGCCCGCATCGTTCTGAACACCGCCACCATCCATTGGGCCCCATGATGAACCGCTTCGACGACCTGCTCTCCCACGCTGCCGCGACGAAAGACCGGCAGATCCGGGAATTGTTCGAAAATGACAAGCGCGCTGCCGAGTTCAGCGCGGAATTTGGCGAGTTCCTGTTCGATTACTCCAAGACCTCCATCGACGAAACCGCGCGCGACCTGCTGGTTGCGCTGGCCGAGCGCTGTGGCGTTGCGGAAAAACGCGCGGCGATGTTCGCCGGTGCGAAGATCAACGAGACGGAGAATCGCGCCGTCCTGCACACCGTCTGGCGCAACATGGCGGCCGAGGTCAGTGTCGACGGGCGCGACGTGATGCCCGAGGTGCGCGCCACGCTCGGCCGGATGCAGGCCTTCGCCGAGGCGGTGCGCACGGGCCGCTTCACCGGCCAGGGCGGCGCGATCACCGATGTCGTCAACATCGGCATCGGCGGCTCCGACCTCGGCCCGGCGATGGCGACGCTGGCGCTGTCCTCCTTCGCCGACGGGCCGCGCTGCCATTTCGTCTCGAACGTCGATGGCGCGCATATCCATGACACGCTCGCGGGCCTGAACCCGGAAACGACGCTTGTGATCGTCGCCTCGAAGACCTTCACCACGATCGAGACGATGACCAACGCCGAAACCGCGCGGAAATGGATGGCGGCCAAGGTTGCCACCCCCGCCGCGCAATTCGCCGCGATCTCGTCGGCCGTCGACCGCACCGCGGCCTTCGGCATCGACCCGTCGCGCGTCTTCGGTTTCGAGGACTGGGTGGGCGGGCGCTATTCGGTCTGGTCGCCGATCGGGCTCAGCCTGATGCTGGCGGTGGGCCCGGGGCATTTCGCCGAGTTCCACGCCGGCGCCGCGGCGATGGACCGCCACTTCCGCGAGGCGCCCCTTGCGGAAAACCTGCCGGTGCTGCTCGCCCTCGTGGGCATCTGGCACAATCAGGTGCAGGGCCATGCCACCCGCGCCGTGCTGCCCTATGAGCAGCGCCTGGCCCGGCTGCCCGCCTATCTCCAGCAGCTCGAGATGGAATCGAACGGCAAGCGTGTCAGCATGGACGGGGCGGATCTGCCCTACAATTCGGGCCCGGTGGTCTGGGGCGAGCCCGGCACCAACGGCCAGCACGCCTTCTACCAGCTCATCCACCAGGGCACGCGGGTGATCCCTTGCGAATTCCTGGTGGCCGCAACCGGGCGCGAGCCCGATCTCGAGCATCAGCACCTGCTGCTCGTCGCGAATTGCCTCGCGCAATCCGAGGCACTTTTGCGCGGCCGCTCGCTCGCCGAGGCGACCGAGATCCTGCGCAAGAAGGGGCTGACCGGCGCCGAGCTCGAACGTCAGGCGCGCCACCGCGTGTTTCCGGGCAACCGCCCCTCGACGACGCTGCTGTTCAACAAGCTGACCCCCTTCACCCTCGGCGGCATCATCGCGCTTTATGAACACCGGGTCTTCGTCGAGGGGGTGATCCTCGGCATCAACAGCTTCGACCAATGGGGGGTGGAACTCGGCAAGGAGCTGGCGCTGGCGCTCGCCCCGGTGCTTTCGGGCGAAAGCGACGGCGCCGGCAAGGACGGCTCGACCCGCGCGCTCGCCGCCCGCATCCGCGCCCTGCGCGAGGCCTGAGCCGGGCAGGGGGGCGCTGCCCCCCGTCCTTCGGACTCCCCCCGGAGTATTTCGGCCAGGAAAAATCATCTCGTTTTTTCTTGGAGAAAATACTCTGCGGGGGTCCGGGGGCGCAAAGCCCCCGGTTCTGCTTCTATCGCGTTTCCCTCGGTCGCAGCACCAGCCAGATCAGCGCCGCGCCGGCGAGCGTCAGGAAGGGCAGCATCGCCAGGTTCACCGCCTGCCAGCCCGCCTGCGGATCGCCCGCCGAGGCACAGTTCATCAGGCTGCCCGAGCTGAGCGAGGCGAGGAACACGCCGCCGAAGACGACGAAATCGTTCATCCCCTGCACATGGCCACGCTCGTCGGCGGTGTGTGCCGAGGCGAGCATCGCGGTCGAGCCGATGAAGCCGAAGTTCCAGCCCAGCCCCAGCAGCATCAGCGCCAGGAAGAATTTCTCGATCTCGACCCCGCTCATCGCCACCGCGCCCGAGGCGGCCAGGATCACCAGGCCGATGCCGACGATCACCTCCTTGCCGAAGCGCGCGATCAGATGGCCGGTGAAGAACGAGGGGATATACATCGCCAGCACATGCGCCGAGACGATATTGGCGGCATCCCCCGCCTCGAAGCCGCAGCCCACCACGGCGAGCGGGGTCGAGGTCATCACGAGGTTCATCAGCGCATAGCTGACCATGCCGCAGATCATCGCCACCGCGATCACCGGGTCCTTCAGAAGCTCGCGCCGGCTGCGGCCGGGATGGGCGACGCCCTTCGCCCGCCGCCCGGGGGCCGGGATGTCGAGGAAGGCGAAGAGGAGCGGCCCCAGCAGGTTGATGCCGATGATCGCGAGATAGGTCGCCATGAACGGCACGACCATCGCCTGGGCGGTGAATTTCACCAGCTGCGGGCCGATGATCGCGGCGGCAAGCCCGCCCGCCATCACGTAGGAAATCGCCTTCGGCTGGAACTCGGGGCTGGCGCCATCGGTCGCGGCAAAGCGATAGAAGCCCTGCGCCGACATGTAGACGCCGGTCAGCATCGAGCCCGCCATGAAGAGGGCGAAGGACCCGATGTAAAGCGCATAGGCCGCGATCGCCGCGCCGATCCCGCCCGCGAGCGTTGACAGGATGAAGCCCGCGCGCCGCCCCTTTGCCGCCATGAATTCCGACATCGGTTGTGCCGAGAGCACCGAGCCGAGCACGATCATCGAGAGCGGCAGGGTGGAGAAACACGGGTTCGGCGCCAGCGACTGGCCGGCCAGCCCGCCCACGGTGAAGATCATCGACATCTGCGCGCCAAGGAGGGCCTGGGCGAGCACGAGGACGGCGACGTTGCGCTTTTCGCGCGCGTCGGGGCCGGCGGGGGGAGAGGCGAGATCGGTCATGGCCAAGGCCTAGCCTTCCGCGCAGGGGCTGGCAAGCGCCGCGACAATCGGGCAGGGTGGGCGCCATGGTTGGACGGATCATCACCACCGAAGACGATGTGGCCGAGGGCGCGGCCTGGCTTGCCGCGCGCGAGCCGGCCTTCGCGCGCGCGCTCGACACCACCGGCCCCTGGCCGCTGCGCCGCCGTGCCGACGGCTTCGAGGCGCTGCGCGACGCGATCATCGGCCAGCAGGTCTCGGTCGCGGCGGCGAATGCGATCCGGGGCAAGGTTCTGGCCGCAGGGTTCGGCGCCGAGGCGGCGCTGGCCTCGGCCTCGGAAGAGGCTCTGCGCGGCTGTGGGCTCTCGCGGCAGAAGGTGCGCTATCTGCAGGCGCTGGCGGGCTCGGGCATCGACTTCGCCGCGCTGCGCGGGCTTCCCGACGAGGAGGTGATCGCGACGCTGCTGCCGCTTCCGGGCATCGGGCGCTGGACCGTCGAGATGTATCTGATCTTCGCGCTTGGCCGCGCCGATGTCTTCGCCGTCGACGATCTGGCGCTGGCCGAGGCGGCGCGGCTGCTCTTCGATCTGCCCGAGCGGCCGAAGCGGCGCGTCTTCAACGACCTTGCCGCCGCCTGGTCGCCCTGGCGGGCGGTTGCGGCGCGCGGCCTTTGGGCGTGGTATGCGGCGATGAAACAACGAGAGGGAGTGGCGCCATGACGCGCGAGCTGAAATCGGGGCGCGTGGCGCCGCAGTCGGGCGAGGTGAAATCGCTCGTCGTGTTCCTGCACGGCTATGGTGCGGACGGGGCGGATCTGCTGGGCCTCGCCGAGCCGCTTGCCCCGCACCTGCCCGACACGCTTTTCATCGCCCCCGACGCGCCCGAGCCCTGCGCCGGCAATCCGTTCGGCCGGCAGTGGTTCCCGATCCCGCGGCTTGACGGCTCGTCCGAGGCCGAGGCTGCCGAGGGGCTGGCGCGCGCGGCCGGGGACCTGAACGCCTTCCTTGACGGGCTGCTTGCCGCCGAGGGGCTGAGCCCGTCGCAGCTCGCGCTTGTGGGCTTCTCGCAGGGCACGATGATGTCGCTCGAGGTGGCGCCGCGGCGGGCCGAGCCGGTGGCCTGTGTCGTTGCCTTCTCGGGGCGGCTGCTGCGGCCCGAGGCGCTGGCGGCGGAGACGGTGTCTAGGCCGCCGGTGCTGCTGCTGCATGGCGACGCCGATCCGATGGTGCCGTTCGAGGAGATGAGCGTGGCGGGCGACGCGCTGGTGGCGGCCGGATTCGAGACCTACGGCCATGTGATGAAGGGCACGGGGCACGGCATTTCGCCCGACGGGCTGAGCGTGGCGCTGGCCTTCCTGAAGCAGTATCTGCCTGGCTGATCCGCGCCTTGCCCGGAAAACGGGCAGCTGTCATATCCCTGTCGTGCCGCCATGCGATCCATGCTGCATGGCGGCGAGGTCGCAGATCGCGATGCTTGCCAGACGCGGAACGCCATATATAGTTGAGACATGGCAGGGGCGGGCTCCCCGCCCCGGTGCCGGATCGGCGACAGGGCGGAAGTGGGGTGCATATGCTGGACCATGGCGACAGGTCGGAGTTTCGAACGCAATTCGTGCGTGAGCCATCGGCGCTGCGCCATTATCCGGCGCTGGTGCTGAATGCCGATTTCCGGCCGCTCAGTTACTACCCGCTCTCGCTCTGGCCCTGGCAGGAGACGATCAAGGCGGTCTGCCTCGACCGGGTTTCGATCCTCGCCGAATACGAGGAGGTGGTGCGCTCGCAAAGAGAGGCGATACGCATCCCCTCGGTGGTCGTGCTGAAAGAATTCGTCCGTCCTCAGAAGCGCGTGGCTTTCACGCGCTTCAATCTTTTTCTGCGGGACGGTTTTTGCTGCCAGTATTGCGGCTCGAAGGGGGATCTGACCTTCGACCATGTCGTGCCGCGCTCGAAGGGCGGGGTGACAAGCTGGGAGAATGTCGTCGCCGCCTGTGCGCCGTGCAACCTGAAGAAGGCCAACAAGTCGCTGCGCGCCTCGGGGCTGCGGCTGAAGCAGGCGCCGAAGGCGCCAACGCCGGGCGAGATGCATGAGGCCGGGCGGCGCTTCCCGCCGGGGCATCTGCACGAAAGCTGGATCGACTTTCTCTACTGGGACGCCGAGCTCGACGAATGAGGCGGCAGGGCCCGGCCCGGGGCCGGGTTATTCGACCCTGGCAATCAGCCGCATCAGCGCCGCCGCGCACAGCAGCGCGATCGCCAGAGCCGCAAGCGGCACCCCCGCTTTCGCGGCCATCCACAGCGTCACCCCGGCGGCCAGGATCACCGCACAGATCAGCAGCAGGAAATGGGGCAGGGGTATCGGTTCCATCGCGGGCCTCCTGATCCATACTATGGGCATCCGCGGCGCAAAGGAAAAGCCCCCTGTGCACGCGCAGCACGGCAGTGCCCATCACGCTTGAGTGCGCGCGAATCGGCTTGAACATGTTCCTGCTTTGTTCCAGATTCGGCGCATGACCGAGCTGCCCCTGATCCTGCCCCCCGCCGATCCGCGCCAGCGCCTGAAGGCGCGGGGCGCCGCGAGCCGGCCGGTCGGCCGGTTCGAGCCCTATGAGCGGCTGTGGGAGCCCGACGGCTGGGACCTGCCCGAGGACGAGGCGCTGTTGCGCACCGAGGTCAGCATCGAGCATCCGCGCACCATCATCACCCGCAACGACAGCCCCGACGTGCCCTTCGGGCGCTCGATCAACCCCTATCGGGGCTGCGAGCACGGCTGCATCTACTGCTTCGCGCGGCCCTCGCATGGCTATCTCGGCCTGTCGGCGGGGCTCGATTTCGAGACCCGGCTGATCGCCAAGCCCGACGCACCCGCGGTGCTCGGGCGCGAGCTGCGGCGCAAGGGCTATCAGGTGGCGCCGATCGCCATCGGCACCTCGACCGATCCCTATCAGCCGATCGAGGCGAAGATGGGGGTGATGCGCGGTGTGCTCGAGGTGCTTGACGCCTTCAACCATCCGGTGACGATCACCACCCGCGGCGCGGGCGTGCTGCGTGACCTCGATCTGATCGCCGGGATGGCGGAGCGGGGGCTCGTGCATGTGGGCATCAGCCTGACCACGCTCGACGAGGAGCTGGCGCGGAAGATGGAGCCGCGCGCGCCGGCGCCGCGCACCCGGCTGCGGATGATCCGCGAGCTGGCGCGGGCCGGGGTGCCGGTGCGGGTGATGGCGGCGCCGATCATCCCGGGGCTGACCGATCACGCGCTTGAGGCGATCCTGACCGAGGCGCGGCGGGCGGGGGCGCAGGCGGCGGCGATGATCCCGCTGCGCCTGCCCGACGAGGTGGCGCCGCTGTTCGCCGACTGGCTGCAGCGCCACTACCCGGCGCGGGCCGGGCGGGTGCTGAACGCGATCGCGGCCTTCCGCGGCGGGCGGCTGAACGATCCGCGTTTCGGCAGCCGGATGACCGGCGAGGGCACCGAGGCCGAGCTGCTGGCGCAGCGCTATGCGCTGTCGTGCCGCCGGCTTGGCCTCGACCGGCCGCTGCCGGTGCTCGATCTCAGCCGTTTCGCGCCGCCGCCGCGGGCGGGCGATCAGCTCGAGCTGTTCTAGGCGCGGCGGGGGGCGGCGACCGGCTGCGCCGCGCCAAGCCGCGCGGTGATCTCGTCATGCGTCGGGCGCGCGTCGCGGGGCGTGGTTTCCAGCGCCGCGCGCATCGCGTCGAGATGCGCCGCCGTCAGCCCCGCACCGCCACCGATGATCCGCGCGCCGGCGTCGCGCGCGAGCCGGGCGAATTCCGCCATCCGGCGCGGATCGCTCTCGGTGCCATCCTCGGTCAGGTCGTCGGTCTGCGCATCGGCCTGGGCGATCAACGGGTGCTCGACCCCGGCCGCGCAGAGCGTGAGCAGCGTGTGCAAAAGCCGTGCCGGCCCCGGCCCCTCGGCGCCAAGGGCCTCGGGCTGTGGTGCCAGCGCGCCGGCCTGCGCCGCGAAGGGGGCGGGGGCGAGGCCCATCAGCGTGCGCCCGGCGGTGTCGAAGCGCATCGTGCCGCACCAGCCGAGTCCGGCGCGCTGCGCCGCCTCGGCCGCGGCCGCGAGTTCCTCGAGTGCGGCGAAGCCGCCGAGCCACAGCACGCTTGCGCCGCCCTCGCGCAGCGCCTCGGCCTGTTCGTGGAAGATCTCGACGGCAAGCGCGTGGCGCAGCGTGCCCATCGGCGCGAAGATCTCGCCCGTCGGCCCGATTGCGCCGGCGACGACCACCTGCCGGTCGGTGCGCTCGGCCGCCTCCTGCGCGATCTCGGCCGCGGTGCGGCTGAGCATGCCGGCGCGGGCCTGCGCGCCATAGGGGCGCAGCCGCGAGGCATTGGCACCGGCCGAGTTCGTGCGGATCAGATCCGCGCCCGCGTCGATCGCGGCCTTCGCCACCGCCTGCATCCGGGCGGGGGCGGCAAGGGCCGCGGGGGTGCCGCGTTCGAGCGCAAGCCCTGCGGGGCCGCGCTCGGGCAGGCCGTCGGTCAGCATCCAGTCGCGCGCGGCAAGCAGATGGGCGAGGGTCTCGGCAGGCATGGCGTCACTTCCTGTGCGGCGCGGCGGCGGGCAGCTTGCGGGCGCGGATGTGAAAAACCCCCCGGCAGCACCGGAGGGCGTGTTTCGGGATCGGCGGGGCCTGGCCCCGGATCAGCCCTCGGCGATCTGTTTGGCGGCGGCGTGCAGCGCTTCGGCAAGCTTGGCGCGGATCGCGGCCTCGTCGGCGCGCGGGCCGAGGTCGGCCACCAGCTTGCGGATCACGTCTTCCTTGCCGGCTTCGAAGAAATCGGCGGTGAGCAGCGAGGAGACGTAGGTGTCGGCCTCCTCATCCGCCTTGCCCATCAGTTCGGCGGCCCATTGCGCGACCATCTTCACCGCGCGTGCGCCCTCGCGAAACCGTTTGTCGGTGTCATGGGCGAACTTCGATTCATATGCCTGTTCGCGGTCGTCAAAGGTGGTCATGGCCGTGTCCCCCCGGGAAATTGGTTGCCCTTAAACTGACATATGCCCGCCTCGGCGGGGCACTTCAAGGGTGCAGATCGGCGCAGAACGACCGCTAGCGCTAATGCTGCGGGCGCGAATGGCGGCTGGCAAATCGGCAGCGGCCACACGCCTTTGCCTTGCGGCGCCGCAAGCCTTGTCCTATAGGGGCGAAAAGGGCCCTGCGCCCGTTTGCCCGGTGCGGGCCCAGGGGAGCTGCCCCCCGGGCAGCCGGGCCGCAGAAGGAACCATTGCCCATGTCACCGCGCCGCAAGAAGATCTACGAAGGCAAGGCGAAGATCCTGTACGAAGGCCCGGAGCCCGGCACGCTCGTCCAGTATTTCAAGGATGACGCGACCGCCTTCAACGCGCAGAAGAAGGCGACGATCGAAGGCAAGGGCGTGCTGAACAACCGCCTGTGCGAATTCTTCATGAACGGGCTGACCAACGTCGGCATCCCGAACCACTTCATCCGCCGCCTGAATATGCGCGAGCAGCTGATCCGCCAGGTCGAGATCATCCCGCTCGAGGTGATCGTGCGCAACTTCGCCGCCGGCTCGATCGCGAAACGTCTGGGCATGGAAGAGGGCACCGCCCTGCCGCGCCCGATCGTCGAATACAGCTACAAGAACGACGCGCTCGGCGATCCGCTGGTGCCCGAGGAATACATCGTCGCCTTCGGCTGGGCGAACCAGCAGGATCTGGACGACATCGTGTCGCTGGCGCTGCGGGTGAACGATTTCCTCGCCGGCGTGTTCTTCGGCGTCGGCATCAAGCTCGTCGATTTCAAGATCGAGATCGGCCGGGTCTGGGATGGCGATTTCATGCGCCTGATCGTTGCCGACGAGATCTCGCCCGACAGCTGCCGGCTGTGGGACATGAAGACCGGCGCGCATCTCGACAAGGACGTGTTCCGCCGCGATCTGGGCAGCCTGACGGATGCCTATACCGAGGTGGCGAAGCGTCTCGGCGTGCTGCCGACCAATCCCGAGCCGATGAAGCCCACCCTGATCAACTGAGGAGCGCCCGCGATGAAGGCCCGTGTTCATGTCATGCTGAAGGATGGGGTGCTCGACCCGCAGGGCGAGGCCGTGCGCGCCGCGCTTGGCCACATGGGCTTCTCGGGCGTCGAGGCCGTGCGCCAGGGCAAGGTGATCGAGCTTGATCTCGCCGCGACCGACAAGGCCGCGGCGGAGGCCGAGGTCAAGGCGATGTGCGAGAAGCTGCTCGCCAACACCGTGATCGAGAAATACACCGTCGAGATCGCCTGAGGGCGCCGGGGCTCTGCCCCGGACCCCGAGGTATTTGCGCCAAGAAGAAGCTAGGGAGCCCCTGAGATGAAAGCCGCCGTCATCACCTTCCCCGGGTCGAACTGCGACCGCGACCTCTATGACGCCTTCGCGAAGGCAGGCGACGAGGTGGTGAAGGTCTGGCACAAGGAGACCGAGCTGCCGGCGGGCATCGACGTCATCGGCATTCCGGGCGGCTTTTCCTTTGGTGACTATCTGCGCTGCGGCGCGATCGCCTCGCGCTCGCCGATCGGCCAGGCCGTGGTCGATTTCGCGCAGCGTGGCGGCTACGTGCTGGGCGTGTGCAACGGCTTCCAGGTGCTGACCGAGATGGGGCTGCTGCCGGGCGCGCTGATGCGCAACGCGGGGCTCAAATTCATCTCGAAGCCCGTCGCGCTGACGGTGACGACCACCGACAGCGCCTTCACCTCGGGCTATGGCCCGGGGCAGGAGATCGTGATCCCGATCGCGCATGCCGAGGGCAATTACCAGATCGACGCCGAGGGGCTGAAGCAGCTTCGGGGCGAGGATCGCGTCGCCTTCCGCTATGTGGAAAACCCGAATGGCGCGACCGACGACATCGCCGGCGTGCTGAGCGCCAACCGCCGGGTGCTGGGCATGATGCCGCATCCCGAGCGGGTGGTGGAGCCCGCGCAGGGCGGCACCGACGGGGCGGCGCTTTTCCGCGCGTTGAGCTCGGTGATGGCGCTGGCGTGATCGCCGCCGCCTTGTTGGTCCGGCGCCTTCGGCCTAGATTGGCGCCATGCCCGCAAGACGCATGACCACAGATCAGACGAGCCTTTCCGAGCCCGAGCGGCGCGGTCGGCGGCGCGTGTTTGGGCGGATTGCCGGGGCCGGGGTCGTCGCTGTCGCGGTGGCGGTGATCTGGTCCACCAACGCCTGGCTGACCGAGCGGTTCACCGAGACGACGCGGGTGCGCACCGAACTGCGGCTGGCGCTTTACTCCGGCAACATCCTCTCTGAGCTGCAGCGCACCTCGGTGGTGCCGCTTCTGCTTGCCCGCGATCCGGTGCTGACCAATGCCCTCGAGACCGGGGATTTCTCGAAAAGCTCGGCGCAGCTGATCTCGGCGCGCGAGGATATCGCCGCGGCCTCGATCCGGCTTCTCGACATGGACGGGCGGGTGGTGGCGGCGACGAACCGCAACCTTCTGGGCACCTCCTATGCGAGCGAGCCGTTCTTCGTCGAGGCGCAACGCTCGCGCGAGACGATCTTCACCGCCGCCTCGGGGGCGACCGGGGCGACGGAATTCGACTATTCCCGCGCCCTTGTCGCCGATGGCCGGGCGATCGGGGTGATCGTCGTCGAGGCGGAACTGTCGAAGTTCGAACGCTCCTGGGCGGGGATCTCGGATGCGGTCGCGGTGACCGACAGCGAGGGCCGGATCATCCTGACGACCGAGCCGAAATGGCGCGGGCTGACGGTGGCCGAGGCGCTGTCGGCGCGCTCTGCCCCGACCGCGATCGAGCGCGCGCTGCAGGTCACGGCCGACTGGGCGAACGAGCCGCCCGACGCCTATCTGAGGGGGCAGGCGGTGATGCGCACCGAGACCCGCATCCCCTTCCGCGGCTGGCGGATGATCGCCTTCACCAGTTATGAATCGGTGCGCGAGAAGGTGAATGCCGTCCTCGCGATGGAGATCATGGGCTTTGCCATCCTGCTCGCCGCCGGGTTTTACGTGCTGTCGCGGCGGGCGCGGGTGCAATCGCTCGCCTATCGCCGCGAATCGGCCGATCTGCGGGCGCTGAACGCACGGCTCAGCCGCGAGATCGCCGAGCGCGAGAAGGTGCAGAAGGATCTGGCCGTCGCCGAGCAGACGCTGGCGCAATCCTCGAAGCTCGCGGCGCTTGGCGAGATGTCGGCCGCAGTGAGCCACGAGCTGAACCAGCCGCTTGCCGCGATGAAGACCTATCTCGCCGGCGCGCGGCTGCTGTTGCAGCGCGCCCGGACCGAGGAGGCACTGAGCTCGTTCCAGCGCATCGACGATCTGATCGAGCGGATGGGGGCGATCACCCGGCAGCTGAAATCCTATGCGCGCAAGGGCGGCGAGGCCTTCGAGCCGGTCGATCTGCGCGCCGCGATCAGCTCGGCGCTGGCGATGATGGAGCCGCAGCTGAAGGCGCGCACGGTGCGCATCACCCGGGTGTTGCCGCGCGAGCCGGTGATGGTGATGGCCGACCGGATCCGGCTCGAGCAGGTGATCATCAACCTTTTGCGCAACGCGCTTGACGCGACCAAGGGGCGGGCGGAGCCGGCGATCGAGCTGATCCTCGCCACCGGCGAGACCGCGGTGCTGGGCGTGCGCGACAACGGGCCCGGGATCTCGGATCTGCAAAAGCTGTTCGAGCCGTTCTGGACGACGAAGAAACCGGGGGAGGGGACGGGGCTGGGGCTCGCGATTTCCTCCTCCATCGTCAGCGATTTCGGCGGTCGGCTGACCGCACATAATGCCGAGGAAGGGGGCGCGGTCTTCGAGATGCAGCTGCCGCTGATCTCGGAGGACACGACAGCGCCCAGGGGCGCAAAGGCAGCGGAGTAGCACATGGCACGGATGATGAAGGTGGCGATCGTCGACGACGAGGAAGACATGCGCCAGTCGGTGAGCCAGTGGCTGGCGCTCTCGGGTTTCGACACGGAGACCTATGCGAGCGCCGAGGAGGCGCTGAAGGTGATCGGCACCGACTGGCCGGGGGTGGTGATCTCCGACATCCGGATGCCGGGGATGGACGGGATGGCGTTTCTGAAACGCCTGATGGGGCTCGATTCCGGGTTGCCGGTGATCATGATCACCGGCCATGGCGACGTGCCGATGGCGGTCGAGGCGATGCGCCTTGGCGCGATGGACTTCATGGAAAAGCCCTTCAACCCCGACCGGATGACCGAGCTGGCGAAGCGCGCGACGCAGGCGCGGCGGATGACGCTCGACAACCGCGCGCTGCGCCGCGACCTCGCCGAGGGGGCGCAGGTGATGGGCAAGCTGATCGGCACCTCGGCGGCGATGGAGCGGCTGCGCGAGGATATCCTCGATCTCAGCCAGGCCGACGGCCACGTGCTGATCGACGGCGAGACCGGCACCGGCAAGTCGCTGGTGGCGCTCGCGCTCCACGCGACCGGCCCGCGTGCCGGCAAGAAATTCGTCGTGGTCAGCTGCGCCGCCTATGCCGAGGAAGCGCTCAGCGCCAAGCTCTTCGGCCCGGTCGAGGAGGGCGGCTCGCTGCCGCTCGTCGAGGAGGCGCGCGGCGGCACGCTGGTGCTCGAGGATGTCGAGGCGCTGAGCCAGTCGCTGCAGGCGCGTCTGCTGACCTTCATCAACGAGCAGGGCACGCCGGCCGAGACCCGCATTCTTGCCGTGTGCAACGCCCATGGCGAGGGCCGCACGCTCGAGGACGCGCTGCGCCCCGACCTTTACTTCCGCCTCGCCGCGCACAAGATCACCCTGCCGCCGCTGCGCGCGCGCGGCGAGGATATCCTGACCATCTTCACCCGCATGGCCGAACAATTCGCCGAGGAATACGGCTGCGACGCGCCCGAGGTCTCGGCGCAGGAGGCGGCACAGCTCTTGCAGGCGCCCTGGCCCGGCAACGTGCGTCAGCTGATCAATGTGGCCGAGCGCGCCGTGCTGCAGGCGCGCCGCGGCTCGGGCTCGATCGCCTCGCTGCTGATGGCCGACAACGAAGAGGCCGGCCCGGCGATGACCACCGAGGGCAAGCCGCTGAAGGAATATGTCGAGAACTTCGAGAAGATGCTGATCGACAACACGATGCGCCGGCACAAGGGGGCGATCTCGGCGGTGATGGACGAGCTGTGCCTGCCGCGCCGTACGCTGAACGAGAAGATGGCGAAATACGGCCTGACCCGGCAGGACTACATCTGAGGGGCAGGCGCGGCCCACGGTCCGCGCCGCCCCTTCCACTTCCAATTGCTCCAAATATCCCGGGGGTGAGGGCGCAGCCCGAGGGGGCAGCGCCCCCTTGCGCGGCAACCGCTGCGCTCCGGCCTTCCCGCTTCGCGCCCGCCGCGACGAAAAAGCGATTGTCATTGCCGCGGCCGCGCGGCTATTGTCGTTTTATGTCGGCGGGACGCTGCCTCTTGGCGTTTCGTCCACGGATTTCGCTGATTTCGGGGCCAGGAAGTGCGCGATGGCGCCTTCGCGCCCGGATCAACCGATTGGCCGAAAGGCCGCTCTCTTGCCCCCAAGGCCTTGATCCGCGGGGGTTTCAATTGGGTGACGGGGCCTCCCCCGCACTTGGGAAAGAACCGCGATGATGCGTGGACAGGATGGGCTGGTGATGACGGGCGGGCCTTTGGCCGCCGCCGCCGGCGTGTCGGTCCCCGTGCTCGCCTCAACGAAAAACCATGTCCGCGCCGCCTCTCCCCCCGGGGAGGGGCGGCCGCGGGTGTGGGGAAACTGGATTCATGGCAAAGAAAATGCTCATCGATGCCACCCACGCGGAGGAAACCCGCGTCGTGGTGGTGGACGGCAACAAGGTCGAGGAATTCGACTTTGAGACCATCAACAAGCGGCAGCTCGCCGGCAATATCTATCTGGCAAAAGTGACGCGGGTGGAGCCTTCGCTCCAGGCCGCTTTTGTCGATTACGGCGGCAACCGCCACGGCTTCCTCGCCTTCGCGGAAATCCACCCCGATTACTACCAGATCCCGGTCGCTGACCGGCAGGCGCTGATCGAGGAAGAACGCGCCTATGCCGAGGCCGAGGAGGCCGAGGAGACGAAGTCGCGCTCGCGCCGGTCGCGCTCGCGCTCGCGCAGCCCGGCGAAGGCCGAGAAGGCCGCCGAGACCGATGCGGTCGTCCGCTCCGAGGACATCCCCGGCATGGCGGTGGTCGATCTCGGGGCCGAGACGGCCGAAGGCGAGGCGCTGATCGCCGCGCCGGTCGAGACCGTCGACGTGCTCGGCGCGCCGGAGCCGGCCGAGGCGCTCCGGGCCGAAGACTTCGCCGCTGCCGAAGCGGGGGACGACGGGCGCGACGCCGAAGACGAGAACACCGACGAGGATGGCGCGGCTTCGGCCGATGACGGCATCGAGTCGGTCGCCGAGGAAGATGTCCGCGAGGAGATCCACGCGCCCCGCAAGCCGCGTCCGCGCCGCTACAAGATCCAGGAAGTGATCAAGGTGCGCCAGATCATGCTGGTGCAGGTGGTGAAGGAAGAACGCGGCAACAAGGGCGCCGCGCTCACCACCTATCTGTCGCTTGCCGGCCGCTACTGCGTCTTGATGCCGAACACCGCGCGCGGTGGTGGCATCTCGCGCAAGATCACCAACGCCGCCGACCGCAAGAAGCTGAAGGAGATCGCCTCCGAGCTCGAGGTGCCGCAGGGCGCCGGGCTGATCATCCGCACCGCGGGCGCACAGCGCACCAAGACCGAGATCCGCCGCGACTACGAATACCTGATGCGGCTGTGGGAGCAGATCCGCGAGCTCACGCTGCGCTCGATCGCCCCGGCGCCGATCTATGAGGAAGGCGACCTGATCAAGCGCTCGATCCGCGACCTCTACTCGAAGGACATCGACGAGGTGCTGGTCGAGGGCGAACGCGGCTATCGCGTCGCCAAGGACTTCATGAAGATGATCATGCCGTCCCACGCGAAAAGCGTCACCAACTATCACGAACAGCTGCCGCTCTTCGCGCGCTTCCAGGTGGAAAGCTATCTTTCCTCGATGTTCAACCCGGTGGTGCAGCTGAAATCGGGCGGCTACATCGTCATCGGCGTGACCGAGGCGCTGGTCGCCATCGACGTGAACTCGGGCCGGGCCACCAAGGAAGGCTCGATCGAGGACACGGCGCTGAAGACCAACCTCGAGGCCGCCGACGAGGTTGCCCGCCAGCTGCGCCTGCGCGACCTGGCGGGGCTGATCGTCATCGACTTCATCGACATGGAAGAGCGCAAGAACAACGCCGCCGTCGAGAAGCGGATGAAGGAGAAGCTGAAGACCGACCGCGCCCGCATCCAGGTGGGCCGGATCTCGGGCTTCGGGCTGATGGAGATGAGCCGGCAGCGGCTGCGTCCGGGGATGCTGGAATCGACCACGCAGCCCTGCCCGCATTGCCATGGCACCGGGCTGATCCGCTCGGATGACAGCCTGGCGCTGCAGGTGCTGCGCGCGATCGAGGAAGAGGGCACCCGCAAGCGTTCGCGCGAAGTGCTGGTGAAATGCCCGGTCGCGGTGGCGAACTACCTGATGAACGCCAAGCGCGAGCATATCGCCGGGATCGAGGCGCGCTATGGCATGGCGGTGCGGCTCGAGGCCGACCCGATGCTGGTCAGCCCGGACTTCTCGATCGAGAAGTTCAAGACCGCAACGCGCGTCGTGCCCGATCCGATGAGCCAGGCGGTGCACGCCACGGCCGAGCTGATGGCCGAGATCGACGAGGCGGAGATCGACGAGGACGAAGACCTCGAGGAGATCGAGGCCGAGACCGAAACCGAGATCGAGGCGGAGGTCGAGGATAACGCGGCCGAGATCGGCGAGGGCGAGGATCAGCCGAAGAAGAAGAAGCGTCGGCGTCGGCGGAAGAAGAAGTCTGGCCCGGGGACCGCTGCGGCGGCGGGCGAGGCGTCGGATGCCGAGGACGAGGACGAGGGCGGCGAGCCTGTCGACGAGGACGAGGCGGCCGAGGATGCGGCGCGCGCGGCGGCGGCGGCGGCTCTGGCCACGGTGGACCTGCCCGAGCTGCCGGTGGATGCCCCGGCCGACGTCGTGACCGAAGCGGCGGCGCCGGCGGTGCCGGTCGAGGCCGCTGCGACGGAGGTCGTCGTGACCGAGACCGAAGCGGAAGCGCCCGTCGAGGAAGCCCCGAAGAAGTCGAGCCGGTCGCGCTCGACGAGCGCGAAGTCGTCGACGTCGAAGACCACGGCGCCGAAGACCTCCTCGTCGCGCAAGAAGACGGTGAAGGCTGCCGAGGGCGAGGAGGGGGAGGCCGCCCCCGCGCCGAAGAAGACGACGAGCAGCCGCTCGCGCAAGAAGGTGGTTCCGGCGGAGCCCGCCGCCGAAGCGGTGACAGCCGCCGAGCCTGCAGCGCCGGTGGAAACGCCCGCGGCGCCGCCGGCCGAGGCCCCTGCGGCCCCGCCTGCGGAAACGCCGGTCGTGACCCCGGTCGAGGCGCCGGCGGCGCCGGTGATCGAGACCCCGGTCGAGGCGCCCGCCGAGCTGCCGGACGAGATGCCGGGCGAGGAGGCGCGCGCCTCGACCGCGCCGAAGCGCCGTGGCTGGTGGTCGGCCTGATCCGATTGCACGGGAGATGACGAACGCCGGGCCCTGTGCCCGGCGTTTTTCGTTTCGGGATTACCCCTTGCGCACGAGATAGCGCAGCCCGGCCGTGTCCTCGGCCGAAATCAGGACATGTCCGGCCCCGGCACAGAAATGCGGCACGTCGATCCAGCTGGCGCCGTCGGTCGCCAGAAGCTCGACCACCGCGCCCGCAGGCAGGGTGGCGAGCACCCTGCGCAGGCGCAGGACGGGCAGCGGGCAGAGCAGGCCCCGCGCGTCGATGGTGGTGGCGATGTCCATGGTTTCGGGCTAGCCGCGCTGCGCCGATTTGTCCACGCGCTTGTGAGCGGCAGGCCGATGACGGGCGGGGGCGGGGATGCTAAGGAGGGGCATGTTCGGAATTGACCTCATCGACGCCGCCTTCCTGCCCGCCGCGCTGGTCGCGCTGGTGGCCGGGCTTTTGTCCTTCCTCAGCCCCTGTGTGCTGCCGATCGTGCCACCCTACCTCGCCTATATGGGCGGGGTCAGCATGGGCGATCTGCGCGAGGGCCGCGGCTCGGCGGTGCTGCCGGCGCTGTTCTTCGTGCTGGGGCTCTCCACCGTTTTCCTGCTGATGGGCTTTGCCGCCTCGGCCTTCGGCCAGTTCTTCCTGTCGAACCAGGAGCTGTTCGGCCGCATCGCGGGGGCGGTCATCATCGGGCTCGGACTGCACTTCCTCGGCCTCTACCGGATCCCGATCCTCGACCGCGAGGCGCGGCTCGATGCGGGCGAGCAGGGCGGATCGAGCCTCGGTGCCTATGTGCTGGGGCTTGCCTTCGCCTTCGGCTGGACCCCCTGCATCGGGCCGCAGCTGGGCGCCATCCTGTCGATCGCGGCGCAGGGCGGCGACCTTGCGCGCGGCACCGGGCTGCTTGCGGTCTATGCCGCGGGGCTCGGCATCCCCTTCCTGCTCGCGGCGATCTTCATCCAGCGCGCGATCGGGGTGATGAACCGGATCAAGCGGCACATGGGGCTGATCGAGAAGGTCATGGGCGCGCTTCTGGTGATCGTCGGGTTCCTGCTGCTGACGAATGCGTTTTCGGCGATCAGTTTCTGGCTGCTCGAGACCTTCCCGGGGCTGGCACAGCTCGGCTGACGGAGGCAGGGGGCGCTGCCCCCTCGGCCCTGTCGGGCCTCACCCCCGGGATATTTGCGGCAATTGGAAGCAGGAAGGCCCGTGTCTTCCAATCGCGCCAAATATCCCGGGGGTGAACTTTGCCGCCAGGCAAAAGAGGGGGCAGCGCCCCCTGCTTTCAGACCGTCCAGTCGGGTTTGCGCTTTTCGATGAAGGCGCTGATCCCTTCCTCGGTGTCGCGCCAGAGCATGTTCTCGACCATCACGGCCGCGGTGTGTTCATAGGCGGCGGCGAGATCGAGGGGCATCTGGTCGTAGAAGGCGCGCTTGCCGATCTTCACCGCCGCGCCGAGTTTCGCGGCAAGGGTCTCGGCCAGCCGCCCGGTCTCGCTGGCGAGGGCCTCGTGCGGCGCGATGCGGTTCACGAGCCCCACCTCGCGGGCGCGGGCGGCGTCGATGAACTCGCCCGTCGTCAGCATCTCGAAGGCGACCTTGCGCGGCACGTTGCGGGTGAGCGCCACCATCGGCGTCGAGCAGAAGAGCCCGATGTTCACCCCGTTCACGCCAAAGCGCGTGCCCTCGGCCGCGACGGCGAGATCGCAGCTCGCGACGAGCTGGCAGCCGGCCGCGGTGGCGATGCCATGCACCTCGGCGATCACCGGTTGCGGCAGCGCGGGGATCATCTGCATCACCTCGGCGCAGCGGAAGAAGAGATCGGCGAAATAGGCGCGGCCCTTGTCGGCGGCCTGCCGGCCCGCCTGCATCTCCTTCAGGTCATGGCCGGCGCAGAAGGCCTTGCCCGCGCCCTTCAGCACCACGACCTTCACCGAGCCGTCCCCGCCCAGCTCGGTGAAGCGCGCCTTCAGCGCAGCAAGCATTGCGTCCGACAATGCATTCAGGCTGCCCGGGGCGTTCATCGTCAGATGCGCGACGACGCCACGTCGCTCGAGTTGCACGAGATCCGTCATTGAAATTCCTCCCTGTCGCGGAAACTCTAGGGAGCGGGAGCGAGGGAGGAAAGATGGAAATCGCAATGGACGAGGCGCGGCTTGCCGCCTTCATGGAAGAGGAATTTCCGCAGGTGGCGGGCGATTTCGTGATCGAGAGCGTGGGCGAGGAGCTGGTCGTGCGGCTGAAGGTGGGCGAGCTGCACCTGCGCCCGGGCGGCACGGTCTCGGGGCCGACGATGTTCGCACTCGCCGATGTCTCGGTCTGGCTTGCGATCCTGAGCCGGATCGGGCCGGTGGCGCTGGCGGTCACCACCGGGGCCTCGATCGACTTCATGCGCAAGCCTGCGGCGGGGCGCGACCTGATCGCGCGGGCGCGGCTTCTCAAGCTCGGCCGGGTGCTCGCGGTGGGGGATGTGCTGATCTTCTCGGAGGGCGAGGCGGCGCCCGTTGCGCGCTCGTCGATGACCTATTCGATCCCGCCGAAGGGGTGACTCGGGGCGATTTCGTGGGGTATCTTGATACCAATTTTTCAAGGCTTTGATTTTGCATTGAAAAATGGCGGGAGTCGGGCTTGCTTTTCGCGCGCCAATCGCGGAAAAGCCGGCATCCGAATTCCACAACCCTTCAAAGGGCGATCGAAATGAAAACCTATACCGCGAAACCGGCGGAGATCGAGAAGAAGTGGATCCTGATCGACGCCGAGGGCGTCGTTCTGGGCCGCCTCGCCACGATCGTTGCCATGCGCCTGCGTGGCAAGCACAAGCCGACCTTCACTCCGCACATGGACATGGGCGACAACGTGATCATCATCAACGCCGACAAGGTGCAGATGACGGGCACGAAGCGTGAAGACAAGCGCTACTACTGGCACACCAACCACCCGGGCGGGATCAAGTTCCGCACCGCGCGTCAGGTGCTCGAAGGGGCTCACCCCGAGCGTGTCGTGATCAAGGCCGTCGAGCGCATGATCTCGCGCAACCGTCTTGGCCGTGCGCAGATGTCGAACCTGCGCGTCTATGCCGGCACCGAGCATCCGCATGAAGCCCAACAGCCTGAAGTTCTGGACGTCAAGGTCCTGAACAAGAAGAACACCCGGAGCTGATCATGGCCGAAGAACTCAAGTCCCTCGACGATCTGAAGTCGGCCGTGTCGGGCGTCGCCGTGGCGACCGCCGAAGCCCCGGTCACCCGCGAAGCGCAGCGCGACTCGCTGAACCGCGCCTATGCCACCGGCAAGCGCAAGGACGCGGTCGCCCGCGTCTGGATCAAGCCCGGCTCGGGCAAGATCACCGTGAACGGCAAGGAAATGGCCGTGTATTTCGCGCGTCCGGTGCTCCAGCTGATCGTGAACCAGCCGTTCGGCGTCGCTGGCGTCGAAGGCCAGTATGACGTCGTCGCGACCGTTGCCGGCGGTGGCCTCTCGGGCCAGGCCGGTGCGGTGAAGCACGGCATCTCGAAGGCGCTGCAGCTGCACGAACCGGCGCTGCGTGCGCCGCTGAAGGCCGCGGGCTTCCTGACCCGCGACTCGCGCGTCGTCGAACGCAAGAAGTACGGCAAGGCGAAAGCCCGCCGCTCCTTCCAGTTCTCGAAGCGCTGATCTTCAGACCATCGCATCCGGAAAACGCGGTCCCTCGGGGCCGCGTTTTTCATTGTGCCGCAGCGGTGGCGGGGCGGGGGCGGCCTGGCTGTTCCCATGATCCGCGCTTTGCGGTAGAAACAGGGCAAAAGAACCATAACACAAGGCAGGCGCATGTCCGTATCGATGCTTTCCACCTTCATCAAGCCGATGCACCCGGAGGGGCGGAAGTTCGTCGCCATCTTCGCCGGTATCACGCTTGTGCTGTTCCTGATCTGGGTGCCGCTCGGCTGGCTCGGCACCGGGCTGACGGTCTGGTGCTATTACTTCTTCCGCGATCCGGTGCGGGTGACGCCCGCGCGCGAGGGGCTGATGGTCTCGCCCGCCGATGGCGTGGTCTCGCTGCTCGAACCCGCGGTGCCGCCGGCCGAGCTGGGCCTGGGCGATGCGCCGATGACCCGGGTTTCGGTCTTCATGTCGGTGTTCAACTGCCATGTGAACCGGCTGCCACTCGCCGGCCGCATCACCCGCATCGCCTACCGGCCGGGCAAGTTCCTCAATGCCTCGCTCGACAAGGCCAGCTCGGACAACGAGCGCAATGGCCTGGCCGTGGAAACCGCCGACGGGCGCCGCTACGGCGTGGTGCAGATCGCGGGCCTCGTGGCGCGGCGGATCCTGTGCGAGGTGAAGGAGGGCCAGGCGCTGATGACCGGCGCGCGATTCGGGCTGATCCGTTTCGGCTCGCGGCTTGATATCTACCTGCCCGAGGGGGTGAACCCGCTTGTCTGCATCGGCCAGACGATGGTCGCCGGCGAGACGGTGATCGCCGATCTTGCCTCGGACGAGGCCGCACGCACGGGCGGGGAGCGCTGAGATGGAGCCGCGCGAGCGCGAACAGATGCCGTTCCTGTTGCTCCTGCCCAACCTCGTGACGATCGCGGGGATGTGCCTCGGGCTGACCTCGATCCGCTACACGATGGTGGCGCAGTTCGAGACGGCGGTGGTGCTGGTGCTGCTCTCGGCGCTGATCGACGGTATGGACGGGCTGATTGCGCGGCGGCTGCGGGCGACCTCGGAATTCGGGGCGGAGCTCGACAGCCTGTCCGATTTCCTGTGCTTCGGCGTGGCGCCCGGGCTGCTTGTCTACCGCTTCGCGCTTGGCGAGGTGAATGCGATGGGCTGGGTGCTGGTGCTGGTCTTTGCCGCCGCCTGCTGCCTGCGGCTTGCCCGCTTCAACGTGATGCGCGGCGAGGACGGGGCGGGCAAGACCCATTTCACCGGGGTGCCGGCGCCGGCCGGGGCGATGCTGGCGCTGCTGCCGATCTATCTGAGCTTCTCGGGTCTGCTTGATCTGCGCGGCGCGCCGATGGGGGTGGCCTTCTGGCTCGGCCTGGTGGGCGTGCTGATGATCTCGCGCGTGCCGACCTTCTCGCCGAAGGCGCTGCGGGTGCCGCGCTGGGGCGTGGGGGCGCTGCTGATGGGCACGGTGATCGGCATGGGGCTGATCTTCACCCGGTTCTGGCTGCTGATGGTGATCGTCGATCTGATCTATGTCGCGACGCTGCTGCCGGGGGTGTGGAAGGTGCGCGGACGGGTTTTGCGCTGAGCCGCGATTCGACGGACGGAGTGGCCGGGCCTTGTGCCCGGCTTTTTTCATTTTCGCACCCGGGGCAGGGCGTGCGCATCCCCCGAAAGGGCAGATTCGGCGCTTCGTCCGACGCGAATCTGCCTCGATTCCGGGGGATCCGACGGTGAAGGCAGCCGGCATTCTGTGGATAAGCCGCGCATCCCATGCGCAGGCTGTCCGTGCGAAGCGCAGGACGCCCAAAAAATGCTCAATGAAATAAGGGCTACCCGAAAAAAGTGACAGTTCTGCGAAAAATCTGCTTGCGGAGGTCGGCGTGCAGCCGTAGAACCCCCCTCACCGAAGCGGAACACACCGCGACGGTCGCTGAAAGCGCCGAAACGGAAACGGATCGAGGCCGGAAGTGAACGAGGTTGATCGGCCGGAAGCGCCAAGATTGGTGCTGAAGGTTGTTTTTTGCCTCTGCTCTTTGAAATTGATAGATATCTGAAGAGATATGCGGGCGGTTTGGTCGACATCGACGCGGACCGTAGCATATCGCTCACTAGGGGCAGCCCGATGATGTGAGTAGTCAGCTTCACTGTTTGGCGGCTCTGGTTTCCAGAGACGACAAGCAGATGTGACGATCCGGCCTTTCGGGGTTGGATCAGATATGTGCACGGTTCGACGTCAAGGATAGCA